>JANYDJ010000232.1 GCA_025363675.1 Flavobacteriaceae bacterium
ACGAAAACAGAATAAGTAAGTTATCTGCTGTTCCTAAAGATATAGCTGCATTGCCACCAATAAGAACCAATCTATTTTTTGTCTTAGAATTTGTAAAATAGTCTTCGGTTATAAAGAAGTCAGTAGTATTAATTTCAGATAAAAGAGTAAAATTTATCCTAGCTATTTATAAAGATGCATTGAAGCAAGAAGGAGCGACACCGTAAAACATTTGAAATAGAAAGGCATCTTTAAAATCCTTAATTAGTGAAGTAGCGAAATTGTGTATGTGGTTTAAAAGTATGAATGATATAATACTTTTAAATATTGGTGTAACGGCTAATTTATCCAATAGGTTCAATTTTGTAGGATAATAATTAAATCAACATTTTTAACAAACACAAACATGAAAAAATTACTTACCTTCAGCTTGGCATTTTTTATTCTCTTAATAAGTGTATCAAAAGCACAAATAGCAGAACTTACCTTAAGAAGGGTAGAATTGGGAGTTAGATTTATGCCCACTATCTCTAACTTTGATATCAAGGGATATAATGGCAGTGCGGTGCAAGGGCAAGCTACACTTGGCTACGGCGTGGGAGCTATGCTGGCTGTTAATTTAAACGAGCACAGTGCTATACAGGGCGAGGTGATTTATAATTCTCTTACTCAAAAATATAAAGACGCGAACACCGATAGAAAAATACATGTGGACTATGTTAATGTACCCTTGTTATATTGCTTAAGTACCGCTAAGTCAAAGCCTGTTCATTTAAGTATTGTTGCGGGTCCACAAATGGGATTTAGTGTGGGCTCTAATATATATGCAGCCAATGGTAGTGGGGCTGATACTGCCAAAGCAATATTTGCTGTAAAAAATGGAGATTTAGGTTTTGCATACGGTGTAGGTTTGGGCTTTGCCCTAAACTCTCTTCGTACCTACCGTTTTGATATAGGTTTGCGAGGTGTTTATGGTTTCACCAATGTTAGCAATACCAGTGCAGCATCTGGCAGCAATTCGCGTTATGTAGTTGATTATGCAGCGGTAAGAACCACTTCACTATATTTCGGGTTAACTCTGCTTCTTTAAGAATTTTACCAATCCAAAAAAACGCACATTTAAAGCAAGGGCAGCAAAGCAAAGGCCAGCACACAAGGCCCACCAAATACCTTCGCCCCCGTAGCCCAGCGTTCTGCCCAGTATCCAGCCCAAAGGAAGGCCTATTACCCAATATGCAATAAGTGTTATCCAGGTTGGCACACGCGTATCGCCTATGCCACGCAGTATGCCTAGGCCCACACACTGCAATCCATCTGCCAGCTGAAAAAAACCAGCAATTACTAATAAATTTTCCGCATATTGCTGTAACTCGGGTTCATGCTTGTGGTTAAATAAAGTGGTAAGCTCTTGGCTAAAAGCAATGAAACAAATGCAGGTAAAACCCATCCATACGGTTACCATTATTAAGCTACGCCTGCCCGCCAATAATATTCCTTGCATATCGCCTGCTCCACGAGCATTGCCCGTAAGTATGCTGCCTGCTACTGAAAAGCCTGTAGCGGCCATATAAGTAAGTGCGGCCAATTGTATAGCCACTACGTGCGACGCACCTGCCACCACACTAATATTCCCCATCATTGCGGCTGCACCACCAAAGGCAGCTATCTCAAAAAAGAATTGTAGTCCCGAAGGTAGGCCAATACGCAAAAAATCATTCAACTCTTTGCGAAAAGGTTGGGCTTTCAACCAATCTTTAAAAGTGATAGCGTGCCGCCATACACTATATTTTTTATTACTTCGCAGATAATACCAAATAGCCAAGACCATGCAAATTCGAGTAACTAAAGTAGCCCAGGCCGAACCATTAAAACCAAGATTAAAGGTCCATATAAAAAGAGGATTAAGTAAAGCATTTAGCACCACTGCTGCCAATGATATGAGCAACCCTGGTGTGGTATCCTCATGCCCATCGCTCATATTTTTTAGACCAATAAATAGGGTGAGCGGCACCACAGATAGTCCCAATATATTTAAGTAAGTTGGTGCTATATCATTTACCTGAGCCGTTTGCTGAAACCAGTGAAAGTTGAATGAAAGAAACAGAACTACCAAGTTCATTACCAAGCCAAACATAACACCACACCACACCACACTGTGGTATAATTTGCCAACACGTTCAGGATCCTTATTGCCCAAAGCTTCAGCTACCACTGACGAGCCGGCTACCATCATTCCAATACATATAACAATAGTGGTAAAAAAAACCGAGTTCCCTATTCCTGAAGCTGCAATCTCTATAACACCTAGTTTCGACACAAAGAAAGTGTCTGTAAGCCCCATAAGCACATTGCCCACTTGCCCAATAATAATAGGAAGAGCAAGTTTAAATATCAGACCATAGCTATACTTATGTGTATTTAATGTTGCTAGGCTCAATATCGTTTACAAATAATAGGTAATATATATTCTTTCCAGCGGGCAAAATCTCCCTCCAATATATGTTGGCGAGCTTCACGCACCAACCACAAATAAAAGGAAAGGTTTTGAACCGATGCTACAATATATCCCAAATATTCAGAACTCTTAAGCAAGTGTCTCACATAGGCCATGCTATATTCAGGAGTGAGCAGGGGGTCTAGCGGAGAAAAGTCATTTTTCCACCTTTCATTTTTAACTATAATGATGCCTTTGGTTGTAAAAATATACCCATGTCGAGCATTACGGGTAGGCATCACGCAATCAAACATGTCAATACCTCGTGCAATACACTCCAGTATATTTTCGGGTTTGCCTACACCCATTAAATAGCGGGGCTTTTCTTTTGGGAGTATATCACATACCAAGGCAGTCATACTATACATATCTTCAGTGGGTTCGCCCACACTCAAGCCTCCAATAGCATTGCCCTCAGAATTTGTATTAGCGATATACTCTGCCGATTTTATACGCAAATCTGGATGGACGCCTCCCTGCACTATGGGAAAGAGTGATTGTTCATACCCATATAGAGCATTGGTGTTTGCCATTTGTGCGATACATCTTTCAAGCCAGCGATGGGTGAGGTGCATGCTGTTTTCTACATATCTTTTCTCGGCAGGGTAGGGAGGGCATTCATCAAAAGCCATCATAATATCAGCCCCAATTATGCGTTGCGTGTCCACCACATTCTCTGGTGTAAACATAATCTTGCTTCCATTAATATGCGACTGAAAAGCGGCCCCTTCTTCGGTTATTTTTCTGCTATTTGCCAAAGAGAATACTTGGTATCCGCCACTATCGGTGAGCATTGCACCAGGCCAATTTATAAATTTGTGAAGTCCGCCTGCTTCCTGCAAAGTGTCATTTCCCGGCCTCAAAAACAAATGATAGGTATTTCCTAATATGATGGGAGCCTTAATACGGTTCCATAAATCGTGCTGGGTAACAGATTTTACACTGCCTACGGTGCCCACTGGCATAAATATAGGAGTTTCTATAATACCGTGTGCTGTATGTAACACACCCGCCCTTGCTTGGGTGGCATTATCAGTGGCCAGCAGGTCAAACTTCACAGTACAGTATCATTAATAAAATGCACTATTCAATATAAAAATTGAACTGCAATATTTTAGAAAATAAACCACTAATGGCATTGCTATATAGCGAACCGTCCTTTACCAATACATTGTTAATGCCGTTGGTCAATTTTATTTCTGGCGAGAACTTGAAATAGGGGAAGTAAAAATCGAATCCCATTCCTAATTGATAACCAAAGTTATTAGTGCCAACAGCTACAAACGCCTCTCCTGGCTTTCGTGCCACCGCTTTATTAGAAGTAAAATCGAAACTATATACCAAGCCACCCACTACATAAAAACGGGTATTCTTTATCCTATCAGATTTGTATTTAAATATAAGCGGAATTTCTCCATAGGTAGACTCAATTTTAGCCACAGCCATAATACTATCAACTGGCGAAGTATGGAAAGTGTATTCTATATTCCGTTGAGCAAAATGCAGCGAAGGTATCAGCCGGATATCAAAATGATCGCCTAAGTGCAAATCAGCCAAAACCCCCAAATTAAAACCCGCCTGTGGCTTACATATAACAGAAGCTAAAGTATCATTATGCCAAAAATACTTGTCGTCATGATTAATCTTGAAATTGGTAGAACTGAAACCAACAGTAAACCCGTAATGCAATAACTTGTAATCGTACGAAGGTAGGTTGCGTTGGGCTTTACTATGAAGTGCCACACATAACATCATTATTATCAACAGTTTTAGTTGTTTCTTCGTGTTAAAAAGCATGTTAGAATTTGGTAGTAAAAAGCAACGTATTTTTAACCTGCAAATCAACTACCTGTAAGCCATAACGCAAAATGTTAAATTTTATTGCTTTTTAAGTGCAAGATAGTTGGGACTTTGAGCTCCCAAAAATAATCTGAAAAGTAGTTTATATCTAGGTTAGAACCTATACCCCAAAGTCAATCCAAAGCCGGTGTTTTTATTTGTAATTTTGCTATTAACATCATTATTATTTTTAGGGTTGATATTCACTAATCCTAATTGCGAGGTAAAGGTTAGCGTGACGTTATTAGCAAATTCATATCCAGCAAATATATTGGCACCCACATCTAGGTGTTTAAAATAGGTACCATTATTAGGGTCGTTCATATCATTTGATGATACGCTGTTGGCAAATTTAATATCTTGAGTTGCATTATAAGAATCACTGGTATATTTAGCTTTTCCCATAAAGGCATAACCCACATAGGGGCCAAATCCAAATAAAACATGACCACTGCCTACCAAAGGTTTGTATAATAAATTTAGGGGCATTTCTATATAGTTTATATTCACTTCTCGGGTCATGGGTTTGCTATTAAACATCATATTTTCTTTGGCTCCTTTGCCAATATATTGTAGTCCAATCTGAACAAAAAACTCAGGAGCTACTGGTATTTCTTGATTAATACCAAGTGTAAACCGGGTAACCATGGAGTTAGCAAGAGCATTTCCACTCGCATCTTTACCATTTATATTTTGGAAGTTAACGCCTCCATATACACCTATTGAGTAGGGCCCCATAGCTGGTTGTGCGGCATCTTGTGTCATAGCATTTAAACTAATGAGCATGAGGGTCGAAAGTAATATTTTGTGTATCATAGTATTTTTTTAGTTATTATATATAATAGATATTTATTTTTTCTCAGCTTCTTTTTTTGCATCTGATCTCATTTTTTAATTGGCCGTAATCATAAATTCCACTCGGCGGTTTTGTGCCCTGCCTTCTTCTGTTTCATTAGAATAATTGGGAGCAGATTCACCATAAGGTTTAGTAGTTACTCGGCCAGAAGATATTCCTCTCTGGGTGATGTATCCTGATACAGCCATTGCACGTCGTTCTGATAAATCCTTATTATATTGGTCGGCTCCCACATTGTCGGTATGCCCTTGTATTTCTATATTAGTTTCGGGATATTTGTTGAGTATTGTTACCAAATTATCTAGATTGCCTTTTGCACCATCTGATAATTCAGATTTGTCAAATGCAAATAGAATTTTACTATTAAATTCAACTACGATTCCTTCGCCCACCCTGGTTACTTTTGCACCGGGTACGGTATTTTTAATTTCGGCAGCTTGTTTGTCCATTTTGGTGCCAATTACAGCACCCGCCACTCCACCCACTGCGGCTCCTATAATAGCTCCCAACGCTGTGTTTCCTGATGCTCTTCCCACCACGGCTCCAATTGCTCCGCCCCCAACTGTGCCTATTGCGGCTCCCTTTTTGGTGCGGCTCATTGTAGTGCAGCCATTTGCTATAAAACTTAGGATCAACATCCCGAAAATTGTATTTTTAATTGTACGCATAATCATATATTTTAAGATGCAAGATTATGCCGTTTTTAAATTACGGATGTTATATTATTATAAATTTAAGTTACATATTTCACACTTTTTGTTGCCCCCTCCATATTATATATTTCGATAAAATGTAGAGAGATTTGCAGACTCAAAAAATTGAAAATCCTATTTTTCTCTGTACCCGAATGGTTTAGTTGTTATATAACTAATGTACATAAAGAATAAGCGTAAATATATAGTTCGATTTAAAAAAACTATTTTTTTCTCAAATAGCACCTCGAATTGACCAACGAAGGGAAGGGGATGCAGAAAGTATTCATATCTATAATATCCAAACAACTGTGTTCGCCTACTTTTTTCGATTCCATAAGGCAAAGCTGGTTATCTTTTATTTTATATCCAACGGTGTCTTGTATAATAGTGCTGTCAGTATGGCTATACTGATAAAGTATGATAGACACTTTATTATTGGGCAAGAAACTTAAAGTTAGTCCAAAATCTTTAGGGGCATTGGCATTTGCGGTTTCCTTCACTTTTTTTATAAATGATTTGAGAGATACAGAATCGCCTTTGTATATAATGGAAATAGCAGAATAAGTTCCCGTAAATTGCTTTGGATTTTGTGCCAATAAACTATTATAAACTAATACGAATAGAATTAATATAGCGAGGTTTTTTAATATCATATTATATATTTCTAATCTATCGTTCAATTATTAATTTCGTATGGTACGAACGAATATTTGCAGGATTGTATATTGTATAAATGCCGTTAGGCAAATGAGATAAATTTAATATTGCCGTGCCACTATTTGTATAATATTGATACACTTGTTTACCCATCAAATTATATATAGTTATCATACTATTGGGCATGGTGGCAATATTAACCACACCTGCACTGGGGTTGGGCCAAAGCTCTGTGTTATTATTCGTTTCAATGGTGTATATACCTACAGGCTGTTGCAAAGTAATTGTGTAGTTTTTGGTAGAGCCATCTTGTGCTTGAATAGTATAGGTAATGGTATTTTTTAAATTATTTGCAGTGGCTCCGCTCGTTTGTTCTATATTCGATATATAAGCAGTGGCCAGTGGCGATATTTTAAAAGTGGGGACCAGTGTAGTAATATCCACACCAGAAGGTATAGTGGCCGTTACATTGGTGCCGTTTATAGTGCAGGTAATTTGGGGGGTAATTCCCAAAAATTTGAATTCAAGTAAATCTTTATTGCCACTTAATAATTTGCGGGTACCTTGTGCAATCCAGACACCCCATTTTGCATCCTTAATAAACGAGGTAGCGGTGCCGGCTTTGGGCGTTATCTTATCCGTATTCATATCAATGGTAGCAAGTATGGTGTCACCATTTGTATTTTCGGTAGTGAATAGTATTATATTGTCTGTTTTAGAATAGTTGGGATAAGAAAGCATAGAATTGGCAAACACGGAAGTTACTTTTTGGGTGATTAGGTTCGATGCTATTAAACCATACTGCGTGGTACTGCCAGACTTGTCGATATAATCGAAAGCAACTATATATGGTGAGTTTTTGCTAATAGACGGATTTCCAATGCTCACATCTGCTGGCAGGCTGCTAAATACTTTTTGCACCTTGCCATCGCCTACTACATTCTTCTTGTTGTCCCATACTCGTATCATACCCACATCCCAGTAACTAATGTCGCTGCCACTATTGTTGGGTATTTTATTATAAGCATCATATATAATATATTCACCTGTGTAGTCCCATTCCAAAGCCCCAGCATATAATACACCCGAAGATGTTTGTCCATTGCCCGTGGTGGGGTTATATAAATGGAAACGTGTCCAGTTGTTGCCATCGTATATCCATATACTGCTATCAATGGAAGTGGTGATACCTGCTATCTTTTTTCCGTCTTTCGATATAGCCATATTGTCCCATATCGCTTGGTTCTGAGCATAAGTTTCAGTGAAACCATTCACGGTAATTTTATGCATCATACAATCCCAACCAATAAAATATCCCGCTGAACCATCGTCAGTAACTGACATCGGTTCTTTGGCACTACTTGTTGTCATCGGCAGAAAGTTACTGGGTGTGGTGGTCGATTTATACCAACGGTTGTTTGTTCCGCTATAGTTCACATCATAACTTAATATATAGTCAGTTCCTGGATTGGTGGGTAGGTCAACACCTGTGGTATTGCCACTACTACCGCTGCCCGCATTGGGGTCATATATCTGCACTTTGTCGAAAGCTACCATAGCCGCATTGGCTTCGGTTGTTCCATATAAATCTTTGCAACACTGAACAACTGCATATCGTAAATCGAGAAATTGTGAGGTGGCAGTCAGATATTTACTTAGTGCCCTATAATATACTTGCTCGGCTTTTGCTTTAGTAATACTTGTAGCAAAAAAATAATAAGCATAGCTGGGAATACCGGAGTTTATATGCACCCCTCCGTTGTCTTTACTGCCTGTATAATATTCTTTCATCACCGCAGGTTGCCACCCATTATCGCTAAGACTGTTGCCTCCATTGTGCGGATTGCTCAAATCACGCAACGCACCTGTAGGAAAATAATTTTTTCGAACCACATCTTCACCCATTTGCCAATTAAGTCCTTCTATCATAGCCCCAAATATATCTGCCATCGATTCGTTCATAGCACCGCTTTGTGTTTTATATTCTAGGTTTGCTGTTTTTTCTACAACACCATGTGTCATTTCGTGGCCGCCCACATCCAATGCTCCAGCCAAAGGTTTAAAAGCCACATCGCCATTTCCATAATACATTGCTTGTCCGTTCCAATAGGCATTGTCCATGGCACTTCCATCGCTTTCAGTTACATTAATAATACTTATAATATTTCCACCCGCCCCATTAATACTGTTGCGACTATGTACATTTTTCCAGTAGTCGTAGCATACTTTGGCGTTGTATTGTGCCGATACAGTTTTTTGAGACCACGAACTGTTATTGGATTGCTTTATTTGTGCAATTCCTGAACCGCTTGTATAATTTGCATCTAAAGTCCAGATAACACCCTCGGGGCCATCGGGAAACTGCGATTGGGCAGAATTAAACATGGGTTCACTTGCATCAATAGGATAGAATGAACCATTGTATTCGTAAGTGTTTATTGTGCGTTGTTTATTGTTGAGGTCATTCATGGTGGCGGTTTTTGGCCCGTTTGCAGTACATGTGTGATTGTATTGGTCCAGTGTTTCGCCAGTGTTTGCATCTATAACTATAATATATCTTTCTATAAAATTAGGTCTCAAGTTTATATGATATGCAAGTGACGGCTTTAATAATTCATTATAATATATTTCTAATTTTATTTCAGGAATATTCTCGCCAAATAATTTAATTTGTTCGGGAGTCCATGGATGAATATTAGTAACTTCAGAGAGTTTCTTACGGGCCATTAGCAGTGCCTGTTCTTTTGAAAGCAAGGGCACTGTAGTTATTCCGCTGGGAGTAGGATACATGCGACCCATGGATATTTCTATATAGTTATTTCTAGTTACCACTATCCAATCGCTGCCGTGCACGGGCACTCCCTTGTATATTTGTGTTATATGGTAAAATGACTGTTTGGTAACCGGGTCTTTTTCGGCTTTAGATATTTTTAACTCCTCACTATTTTGCACTTGCAGGGCTAACTTTATTTTCTCAATATATGGAGATAGGGAATTCTCAGATGCAGAAGAAATCATATACTTTCCATCTATCTTTATTACTAAATTATTATTGGGGTCACGGCTTACATGCAGAGCACTCGCAGCGTTTATAGTAGAACCACCATCATTAATAATAGCTTGTTGGTATTGATCGGATGCCATCCTTCCATCCACAGTTTGGTATTGAAAAGTGGGCTGTTTGCTTCCTGTTTTAGCTTTGTGCAATTGGGCATACACCGAATTTGCAAAACATAGAATTGCAATTATATATATAAGTTTTTTCATAATACTATTTTTTGTTAGTGCAAATATAAGTAGAGTCAGATAGACAAAAATTTGGAAAGTATAATAATCGAAGTCTGCGTTTAGTTCACACAGATTAAGGTTATATCTTAATGATATATTGCAGGGTAAAACTACGGGGGGCACCCATATTGCCTAGATAATACATGTACTCTTTGTTTAACAAGTTTTTGCTTACAAAAGAAAATTTATGTTTTTTGTAGGTATATCCTATTCTTATATCCCACAAACTATATCCATTGTTGTGAGCCTCCCTATAAGCTTTAGCCCCATGTATAATTAGTTCTGAAGCAAGGAAATCATTAACTCGCAACATATAACTATTAAACTTGAAGGTAACACCCGCGAAAAATCTTTTATATTCAATATCCGTATTTACTTTCCAAGTATGACGGAAGCGGCTTTGCAAATAATTATAATATGGAGTTTGCTTAGCCGTTTCGCTATATACCGAATCGAGATACACAGGTTCTATATAAGTGTAGCCTGCCAATAAAATAATATTTACCTTTTTAATTTTGCCTTCTCCGCCAATAGATGCATCAAGGCCAGTAATTCTAGCTTTTTTGGCAGTGTTTTGTGTTTGAAAAGCAACGGGATAAGCAGGGTCATATACATACATAAAATCAACCATATTATTATATTGATTCCAAAAGCCAGCCAAGTCTGCATAGCCCATCCATTTGCCAATTTTTATACCTTGTTTTATCCCTATTTCTGCACTCTCACCCGTTTCGCTCTTTACATCCGGATTGGGTAAAACCCTTACTGCTCCGCCTGTCGAGGTATTTATATATCTTTCAGCCACCGATGGGAAACGATAACCTGTGCCATAGCTAGCACGCATATAGGTATATTTTGCCAAAGGGTGGCTTAAACCAAAACGAAATACAGGTAGTCCTTCTGCTTTGCGGTCGTCAATTTTATTGTGTTCATAACGTATACCGCCCGATAAATTTAGCTTACGCCATTTGCCATCTATTTGCAAATACAGAGCTGCATTAGTACCTTGATGGTCGTGATACAGGCTGTCACTTTTTATGGTATTAATAGTATATACAGCACCACCTGTAATGGTTAATTTTAATTGCTTTTCTATATTATTATAATACTTTTGATATTGCAGTTCATTATAAGCCAAAGTAGCATGGGTATGTATACCTGTAGTGTCAAATTTATCGGCACTATAACTATTGTTATTGGTAACATACAATCTACTTCTAAGTATTATTTTATAGTTATTCGGTTTTGCATATTCTATATAGGGGTCTATATTATACCTTTGATTTATCATATTGCTGGCTGTATTTGGTGCGGCAATGAAAGGTGAATCGGCCTGCTTCCAAAATAAAAAATTACCAACCTGTGCTGAAAAAAAAGAGGCATAAGCACCAATTTGCAATCCTTTTATATTGTCGAATTTTTGCTTTAAACCTATGCTAAGTCTCTTGTTGTTGGTGGCTTCAAATTGGCGATAGCCATCGTCTTGTAAACTATATACAGCAAAAGTAACTCCCGTGTTTTTATAAGTTTGCGAATGAAATACATGGATACCATTGGTGCTTTGTCGTTGTTTGAATATTTTAAAATGGGCATTGGCAGGATTGTCATAGAAACCCGTAAAAGCAGTTATTTTGGTTAATGGCACTATACTAGGCTCTGCTGTGCGAATATTAATTACACCACCCATAGCCCCCGATCCAAACAAAGCTGATGATGCTCCTTTTACAATCTCCACTTGTTTTATATTTTCAACAGGTAAGGCATCCCATTTTATATCAGCAGCATCGGCACTAAGCATGGGCATATCGTCTACCATTAGCAACACCCTGCTGCCTGTGCCATAACTAAAACCGCTCCCTCCCCTAATATTGGCTTGTCCAAAAACTATATTAACTCCGGGGATATTTTCTACCGCCGCATCCATTTTTATAGCATTGGTATTCTCAATAAGTTTGGGTTTTAAAGTAGCAATCGACACCGTAACATCCGTTACTTTCTGTGAAGTTTTTCCAGATGTTACTACTATATCATTTAGCGTATAAGTATTTTCTTCAAGTACAATATATATATATGCCTTATCTACTATTCGTTCAAGTGGTTTGTATCCATAGTGGTTTATAAAAAATGTAGCAGGGGTGTCAATATTCTCAAACTTGTAATATCCAGTATCGTCAGATAAAATAGAGATTTCCTTGCCGTTCGATTTGCAAAAAATCTTTACATTCTTAATCCCCTCGGCGGTGGTGGCTTGTATCACCCTGCCTTCTATAGTCAAGTTTTTTTGGGCCAGTGCATTGTGGCAGAATAAGGTAAATAAGACTACAAAAGGTAAATATTTAGTCATGGTTATTTGGTATTTGCCGTCAAATATATTACTTAATTAGATATTATAACAACCGATTATTTCCATCCGTTATTAATAGGTTCTTGTCAAGTATTCTAACCAAATTTTGAAAATACATATTGCAGAAGGATTTCTTTTAATAGGACCTTTTATTCGCTTGTTTCACAGTATTTAATCGATGTTGATCCATCAACCGAATCCCGCTTACTGAATCCGTTCTTGCTATAAACCTATCAGTTAATTTTCCAACATCAATTTCTCTTCATAGATTTCCCCATCATTTTTCAGAATGCTAATTACATACATGCCACTTTTCAATTCAGGGAGTACCAAGTGATAAGGAGAGTTTGTGGAATTTAAAATAGGAGTAGTGTATACCAATCTGCCATCAATGCTATATAGTTTTATGGTTGCTTTTCCATTGATATCGATATAAATATTTCTACTTGCAGGGTTGGGATAGATAGCTGTTCTGCTTAAGTAGGGGCGATCTAATCCATTAGCAACAACCCCGCTCTTAATATTCACAACTTGTGATACCGTATCGGTTCCGCAATAACCTTTTGCAGTTATTAGTACTTTATAGGTTCCCACCGTTGCATATATGTGGTTGGGGTTGGGAGAAGAAGCAGTTTGCCCGTCGCCAAAATCCCATATATAGCTTGTTGCATTGCTAGAGGTATTAGTAAAAGTAACCGAACTGTCAAAAGCGATATTATTAAAACTGGCTTTAACTTTGGGCATCACATATACTGTAAATTGTGCCTGTGCAGTTTGTGTACCCGTAGTTCCTGTAGCAGTATAAGTAGTTGTGCTACTAGGCGATACATTTACGCTCGCTCCTGATAAATTACCAGGCTGCCAACTATAGCTCGTAGCTCCACTGCCTGTTAAGGTACTGGTATTGCCCGCACAAATAGTATCAGTCCCCGAGATTGTGATACTTAAACTCCCTTGGGCTTTTGCTATATAACCTACTACCGATATAAATTTTGAACCAAAAGTGGGCGAGGCAATATTGAAATCTTCGTATTCTGTTCCAGCAAATACAGGCTTGTAACGTATATATATGATCTGCCCGGTAATTAATTTATTTGTGGGTGTAAGAGTGAGCAAGCTGGAATAACCGCTGCTTGCGTTTGTCGAAATTTCGAAATGTGTGGGAGCTGCAATTACCACATTAAAGAAAGGAATCACAGCATCTACCTGAAAACTTTGGGCAGCAGAGGCTGTGCCTATGCTGTTTGATACAAATGGGTCAAAATTGGGCTGTATGTATAATGCCGATGCATTGCTTGCATTGCTGGTCCCCGATAAAGATAAATTTTGTGTAGTGGCACCAGTACTGCTCACACTCAAGGTTCCTGTTTGGCTGCCCGATGTGGTAGGGTAGTACTTAATAAATACATTCACTGGGGCAATACTGCCACTAACAGGCGATAGGTTTACGGAAGAACCATAGCTGCCACCTTGTGTACTGGCCACTTTAAAAGGTGCAGTAACACTAACGATAGCGTTGGCGGTAAGATTGCTGCCTATTATAGTAATTTGTTGCGATGCAGAATTATTGCCCACCGCAATGCCGAAGGGCACCACGTTTCCCGCAAGAGTTAACTGTGAAGAGCCGCTAGAATATGCACTGCCGGTTACTGCCACTGATAAGCTAGTTGCCCCGCCACCCGTTATAGTAACATTGCCACTTACCGCACCAGCACTGCTGGGTTTAAGTCTGATATAAACTGGTGTTAGTCGCAACGAACCTGATGTAGTGCTTAGGGTTACAGAACTGGTATAGCCTGTGCTCGAAGCAAATGATGCTTCATAACCCGAGGGTGCAGAAACAGTAATATTCCCACTCAAATATTCTCCCGATACATAAATTTTTTGCCCCGCCGAATTGCTGCTTACAAAAGCATTGAAGGGCCATAAACTGCTTACTTGTGTTAGCAAAGCAGTGGAGGCAGGGGTGGCGGTAATAGAGGTTGTATATATATTATCGCCACTCGCCAGTCCGTCATTATTTGCGGCATTCCCAACGGCATAAAAATTTATGTTTCCAGTATAATTGCTTGGAGCTTTCCAATCGAAATTGAAGGTTTTATTATTATTTGCAGCACCCCCATTTTTTATATGTCCTATATTTATTCGCCCCGCTGGATTAGTGCCACCTAAGTACGATGAGTTGTGAAGGTTGGTCTCGGTTGATTTGGTAACTATAATAGTTCCTACATTATTGTTGGCCGTATCTAGTGCCTCAAATCCAAATCCAAATAACGATTTACCGCCCTCACTAATAGATATCGAAATATGATAGGTTTGGCCCGGTGTGTACTGCATGCTACTCATATTGGAACTCGAAATAGCGATACCACCAGCACCTGAATTTGCAGCATTGTCATTGTGGCAACCACTAGATGCACACGTGGACTCGCCGGGGGCACCTACATATCCATTTTTTCCATTACTGTCGTTAGTAGCTTGTATAGAAGCATAAGTTATAAAACTAACTGATATTAAGATGATAAGTAATTTTTTTTTCATAGTATTTATATGTTTGTTTTTAGCAAAGACATAAGTACCATTAAAAAGGTTGTGCTGATAGTTGATAATAAAAAGAAATAACCCTAAAAAATTGTACAAGCAAAGCCAATTTTTCAGGGTTAAGTCCTAGTTGAGGGGTTGAGTTTTCCCCATCCTGTCAATTATCAATTGTCAATCATGAATTTCGTTTGATAGGTTTCACCATTTTCCTTTTGTATGTTTATTATATAGATACCATTTTTCAAATCAGGGAGCGACAGACTAAACGGACCTGAGTTCATATTAGAGATATTGGTATTATATACAAGCTTGCCGTCTATACTATATAGTTTAACAGTTGCCTTTCCTTTTATATTGAATTGAATATTCCTATTAGCAGGGTTAGGGTATATATCAATATGGGTTATATTGGGATTACTAATACTTGCATTGTGGTGGGTGGTTGTATCTACTTTTTTAGTAGTTGTATCGAAATAAATTTTGATATATTGCGATGTGGTATCAGTGCCGCATGCTCCGGTAACTTTTATGCTTACTTTATAAGTGCCTAGTTTAGTATAGATATGTTCTGGACTGGGCAAACCAGATGTGACGCCATCTCCGAAATCCCAAAGGTATGTGCCGGCATTGTTAGAGTTGTTGGTAAAAGTAATATCGGAGTCATTGGCTTTACTTGTGAATGCAGCTTTTGGCAACGGTTTCACATTAACGGTAAATTGTGCATTTGCAGTTTGCGATCCACTTGTTCCCGTAACACTATAGGTAGTGGTTTGTAGCGGCGAAACTTTCATACTACTAGTTGTTATATTTCCTGGCTGCCAGCTATAGCTTGTAGCTCCAGTAGCAGTTAAATTGGTACTGTCACCTTTGCATATCGAGTTGTTACCGCTTATCGCTACAATAGTAGGGGCGAGGGTTACGGTCACAGTCTGGGTAATGCTGTCAGTGCCACAAAGCCCGTTCGATTTAATAAATACTTTGTAGGTACCGGCTGCATTATATATATGTTTAGGGTTGGCTAAAGTAGATGTTTGACCATCTCCGAAATCCCAACTATAAGAAGATGAATAGGTGGAGGTATTGCTAAAAGACACATCGGAATCATTTGCTTGTGTACTGAAATCAGCTACAGGTGTCGACAATACATTAACGATAAATTGGCCTTTTGCAGTCTGCGAACCAGTAGTTCCAGTTACCGTGTAGGTAGTGGTTTGGGTGGTCGATAAAGTAATGGTGCTAGCAGATAGATTACTGGGTTGCCAGTTATAGCTTGTTGCACCGCTCACTTCCATGGTAGTGCTGCCACCATTGCATATAGAGTCCTTGCCTTCAATAGTTATCTTTATATTTCCTTGGGCCTTTGCCACATAGCCAACAACAGATATAAACTTAGTTGCAAATGAACTACAGGCAATATTGAAATCTTCATATTCATTAGCTTCGAATAAGGGATTATATCTTATATAAATTGTTTGAGCTGAAATAGTATTATTGCTTGGGGTAAGTGATAATACTTTAGCATAACCCGAGGTTGATTGTTTTGAGATTTCAAAATGTGTAGGGGCAGCTAAAACTACAGAGGTACTAATACTTGTGGCATCTAGCAAAAATGTTTGAGCAGCAGAGGGTATACCTACCTTATTGGTTACAAAAGGATCAAAATTGGTCTGCACATATATTGCCGCCGCATTATTTGCACTAGCAGTGCCGGTCATAGATATAGTTTGTGTAGTAGCTCCTGTACTGCTAATTGTTAGACTTGAGTTATGAGTGCCGGTAGTGGTAGGATAGTACTTGATAAATAGGTTGGTTGCAGCAATGCTTCCGTTGGTAGGTGTTAGGGTAAGGCTGTTGGCGTAAGTACCACCTTGTGTTGCACAAATTTTAAAAGGTGCAGAAATATTGAACGTCGCATCAGTAGTTAAATTATTTGCACTTACACTAATTGTTTGAGAAGCTGAATTATTACCTACCGCGATAGCAAAGGGCACCAAATTTCCTTGATAACCGATTTTAGGGACTCCCTCACTGCATGCTGCACCGGTAACGGCTACAGAAACGCTAGAGGCTCCACCCCCAGATATAACAATGTTCCCACTTATAGTTCCTGTGTTAGTAGGCTTTAGCCTAATATATATAGGTGAAAGACGCAGTGAATTGGATGTAGGGCCTAATTTTATTGAGTCGGCATATTCTCTGCCCAAAGCTAAAGAAACTTCATAACCTGATGGGGCTACAACAGTAACACTGTCATTCAAATACTCGCCTGATACATACATTGTTTGCGAAACAGAATGCGTTGCTACAAAAGAGGAGAAAGGAGCAAGCTTGCCCACAACTCCTATAATACCAGTTGCAGCAGGTGTTACAGTTTCAGCACTCGTATACACATTGTCTCCACTGGCAGAACCGTCTCTATTACAGGCTGTGCCTACTGCGTAAAAACGAATATTGCCGCAATAGTTATTAGGTGCCTTCCAGTCAAAATTAAAGGTTTTACTATTGCTGTTTACGCCTCCATTTTTCACATGGCCAATATTAATTCTTCCCGCTGGGTTTGTGCCACCCAAATAGGAAGTATTGTGCAAAGATGTTTCACCTGATTTGGTAACTATAATTGTTCCAACGCTATTGTTTGCAGAATCCAGAGCTTCAAATCCAAATCCAAATATAGATTTGCCGCCTTCGCCAATAGAGATGGAGATATTATAAGTTTGACCCGGGGTATACTGCCAATTGCTCATATTAGAGCTACTTATTGCAATGCCCCCCGCACCAGCATTTACAGAATTGTCGTTATGGCAACCACTTGATGCACAAGTCGCTTCGCCAGGGCTCCCTACAGAGCCATTCTTGCCGCTATTATCGTTAACTGATTGTATTGAAGCATAAGCAATAAATCCGGCAGATAGTAATAGTGTTAGTAGATGTTTTTTCATGATCGTGCTTGTTTAATTATCTAATAGGTGCAAATAACTAACAAAAGGCATGATATATTTACTGAAAAAAACATGATAAAAATCAGTATACAGAAAATCAACGAGTTATACAAGCCTGTTTTCTTACATATCGCTTTCGATGTTTGATTTCTTAAAAAATAGCTCTTATATTATAATTGTGCTGTATGGCTAAGCCCCTTAACTTTGCACCCCAATTTATAAAATCTGTGAGCTTAATTAAATCTATTTCTGGAATTCGAGGAACCATCGGTGGTTCAATAGGTGAGAACCTTACCCCCATCGACATTGTAAAATTTACCTCTGCATTTGCAACCCTTTTAGCTCGTGAGTCAGAAAATAGAACATTGATAGTTGGCCGCGACGCTCGGTTAAGTGGTGAAATGCTAAATAACCTAGTAGTTGGCACCCTTACTGGGATGGGTTTTGATGTAGTGGATTTGGGTCTGTCCACCACTCCAACAGTAGAGATGGCGGTAACAAATGAAAAAGCAGTAGGGGGAATTATTCTTACGGCAAGTCACAATCCCAAGCAATGGAATGCTCTAAAACTTCTCAATTCAGCAGGAGAATTTATTTCAGCAGAAGAGGGTGAGGAGTTACTTAGAATTGCAGAAGCAGGTAATTTCGAATATGCACCAGTGGACAAACTGGGAAAAGTATCCCACAAGAATTCTTATATACAGTATCATATAGACCAAATTATTGCATTGGAATTAGTGGATGTGAAAGCTATTAAAAGCAGAAAATATAAAATTGTTGTAGATGCCGTAAATAGTTGTGGAGGTTTTGCAGTGCCTATGCTTCTTAATGCATTGGGTGTAGATGAAGTAATTGAGATTAATTGTGAGCCAACGGGCAAGTTCGCTCATAACCCAGAACCACTTCCCGAAAACCTAGTAACAACTGCAAGTGAAGTAAAATTTCATAAAGCTCATTTGGGAATTGTAGTCGATCCAGATGTAGATAGGCTGGCTCTTATATGCGAGGATGGCAGCTTCTTTGGAGAAGAATACACATTAGTAGCCGTTTCCGATTATGTACTGAGAAATAAAAAGGGAGCTACAGTTTCTAATTTGTCAAGTACGCGTGCACTTAAAGACATAACAGAAAAGCATGGCGGTGAACATTATGCAACTGCCGTAGGCGAGGTAAATGTAGTTAAGATGATGAAGGAGAAAAATGCAGTAATAGGTGGCGAAGGAAATGGTGGTATCATTTATCCCGAATTGCATTATGGTCGAGATGCACTGGTTGGTATTGCTCTCTTCCTCTCAAATATGGCTAAAACAAAATCGGTAGCATCTATTTTACGCAGCACGTATCCCAATTATTTCATTTCCAAAAACAAGATAGAACTCACCCCCGATATTGATATAGATCACTTACTACTCCAATTAAAAAACAAGTATGTAAAGCAACCGGTTAATACTATTGATGGTTTGAAAATAGAATTTGATAAAGAATGGGTGCATTTGCGTAAATCAAATACAGAACCTATTATACGTATTTATGCCGAAAGCGAAAATGAAAGTACGGCTCAGCACCTAGCCCAAAAAATAATTTCCGACATTAAAACTGTAATTAAAGGAAGGTAGGCTATTAATTATAAAATAGTCTCACATAATTCAATTAATACGCCATTGGTGCTCTTGGGGTGAAGAAAACAAATACGTTTGCCATCGGCTCCTGGTTTAGGAATTTCACTTACAAATTCGAGCCCTTCGGTTTTCAGCCTATTTATTTCCTGTTCTATGTTTTGTACTTCAAACGCTAAATGGTGAATTCCCTCACCACGCTTTTCTATATGTTTATATATAGCACTTTCGTTGCTATTAGCTTGTAGCAACTCAATTTTAGAACTACCTGTTTGGTAAAAAACAGTGGTCACTTTTTCACTTTCAACGGTTTCAGTCTTATAGCTTTGATAACCAAATAAGCTGTCAAAAATTTTTTTGGAATAGTCAAGGTCTTTTACGGCAATGCCCACATGTTCTAGTTTCATGGGTCAAACTTCGGGTTTGGGCATAGTACCACCCAAATTTATTTTTTAATTAATGGGAGACTTTTAATAAAACCATCCTTGCCAGTAATTACACACCAATACATGCCCTGCGAAAGATTGCTAATGTCCATGGTGTGAAATTCTTTAATAATGGTTTCCTGTCTTTTCATTTGTCGGCCCATAGCATCAATCACCATCACTTGCATTTTGTAGTTATCTCCTTGGTTTTGCTCTATTAAGCTCATACTTGTGTGTATGGTTAATTGTTCATTAGCTGGAACAGGAAATAAACTGATATCAGAAGCAGGAGCGGGAGTTTGGATAATGGAGGTACTCAAATTCTCGTAAGGATAAACTTTGAAACCATCAATTTTAAAATATACTGCAGCAGTTGGTGGTGCTAACTTAATAAAGCTTACTATTACGCCCTGTGGTTCTTTGCCTACCACATCAAATCTAATAAGATAGAGGCCAGTGGATGGCAAATGATCAAATGTTATTTTCCCTTGCGAGTCAGTTAGCCCTGTTTGTAGGGGATTTTCACTAACATCGTACAAGGTTGCACTTTGGTTTTGCTGAGAATATTTTTCTTTAATAGATTTGTCAATAGTTAAGAAAACTTCAATAGCATTTGAACCAGCGGTGGCAGTTGTTTTCTTATTTAGTTCTACTGATTGTAATATATGCTGTGTTAAAAGATAGTATTGGGCGTTTATCCAATTCTTATGATTTCCTATATATACAGGAAAATATTTTTTATAGTATATCGAGGTATTACTTATTACCACTTTTATAGTATATCTCCCGGGCTTTTTTTTCTCGAAAACATATAATCCTGAATCACTAGCAGTAACCACAAATGTATCAACTACATGTGGTATGTTATTGGTGTTGCTGTCATTTTCAATTAATAAAACAAAAGCTTCATCAATAGGTGTCCCATTTTCTAATTTTATCTGCCCCCCCAAACTATAGGTAGCGGTATCTTTAGCTACAAGGATGGTGAATTTTTTAATAACAGGCAATGCAGATATAGGGGTATCAACAACAGTAAGTTCTATATCATAATTTCCATAAACACTGTAAGTATGGTCTACCAGATTTCCTCTTCCTGTTGTACCATCGCCAAATTTCCAATTGTATACAAATTCTTTTTGCTGGTTGAATTTTGCTGCTGCTTCAAAAGAAACAGTTTGTTTGCTTATATTGTAGGAATAATTCAACTTAAAAGCAGGAAGCGTGGTGATAGCTACATAGCTGCTCCAAGTTTGTTTACAGCCCGATATGGTGTCTTCCATGGTAAGCGTAGCTTTGTAGTTGCCATTGTATTCGTACTTATGGTCCGGCCTCAATGCTATGGTGGTAGAGTTATCACCAAAATCCCAAAAATAGACCGCATTTGGGTTGTAAGTTTTGATTACAAATGTGGTGGTATCGCCACTTGTTGAAGTTTCAAATGTGGCGTCACAAGTATATTTAGGTTTAATATATATATCGCTTTCCAATGAATCAGTACAACTTTGACTCTCTATTAAAAGTTTAACATATCGGGTTCCAGTTTTTGGATATTTCCAAATAGGGTTTTCATCATTCGAAAACTCATGATTCTCAAAAAACCAAGTGTACGTAGTCGAACTATCTGTGCCTGTAGAGAGGCTGGTGCAAATAATAGAATCTCCTTTTACCTCAACTCTATAATTTGCTTTACATCCAGGACTTTGAGCAACAATCCTAACGGTATCCATAAAAATGTCTTTACAGCTATTAACAGCATCTTCCACCTTAAGAAAAACGTAGTATTCTCCGGGGTTTGTATATGCATGTATAGGGTTATCGGTAAGCGAGTAATTGCCATCCCCAAAGTTCCAATAGCTTTTATAAAAGCCTGAGACCGATGAGGAAACATTTTTAAACGTTACAATATAGCTTGCAGTATCAAAGTTAAATTTTGCAGTGCAATTTTGTGCTTGGGCACTACTCATAAAAAAGGTAAGAGCAGCAAATAGTATTATGGATAGATTTCTGCGTATCAAAATTTATAAGATAGACTTAAGTTAACACCTTTGGCAGTAAGTTTTTGTCCGCCCAAAGGAGAGGTTGCAGTTTGCCTGTTTACTTGGCTGTTCATAAATGGCTCAATTCCCAAATTCATTTTATCACATACTTTGTAATTAACTTTTATTGCGAAAGCAGCACTAATCATCATACGTTGGTTAAGTGAAAGGGAATTGGCTTCGGCCATTTTAGTATATTCAGTGGGCTTGCCTGCATTTAATTTGGGCCCAATATTGCTCATTAAATATGCTGTGTTAATACCAATTTGTGGAATGATATTTATCTTTTTTGAAGCATTAAGCACATAGCCCAAAGCAGAGCTTACAGAAACAAATTTATAATTGGTTAAAACATTGGTATTTGCTATGGATGTGTATGATTTATAATAGTCTTCTTGTTTAAACGGTTTAGGGTCATTGGGGCTCTGAAAATTGGGACGGAGGTTTATCGAATCTTCTTTTTGGAATATATAAGTACCTGTGTAATTATATTGTGATACACCTATACCGTTTGTAAACAAAAGGTGGTTTTTAACTATATTAAATTTGATTCCCCACTGGTTTGCGTATGAAGCTTTTTCTGATTCTTTGCGAATAGAAGCCACATGAGCATCCGCATTGTTATCTATTTTGCGGAATGTGCTAGAGGCCCCACCAAATATTTCTATACTTGTTTCAATAGCATTTGGTTTTTTATGACGGGGTGCCCTATAGTTCAAATTATTTTGTGGAATATTGGGAATGCCAAAACCAAGAGTGGGGACAGAGATATTAGCAAATACAGATGCTAAACTAAAAGCTTCGGGCGATGGGATTACTGTTGGTTCGCTAGCAATTACCGCAGGGATTACTATATCCGATAAGTTATGATTGTCTGCTATCATATTTTCCAATATCGGTGTATTTACCTTAGCAAGTATATCTTTAATGATAGGCTGACGTTTGGTAAATAGGGTATAATTTTTTTCAGCAGCAATTGAAGGTGTGTGAGCAGGGTTTAGTGCTTGTTCCTGTAAAATGATAGGGTTGATAGGAGTTGTTTGTACAATTAAATTATCATCTTTTTCAAAAGAGAATAGAGAGTCTATGGTGCTGCTGGCCGCAAATTGGCTTGCAATTAGACCGCTTAGGGAAATAAAGAATAAGCTGGCAGCTGCAACACGTTTATATAGTTTAATCTTTTGGCGGTTTTTAAGTATATTGCTAAGACTTGTCCAAACCCATTGAGGGGGTTGTGGTTGGTGTTTGTCAAATTTGTTGTACAATGTTTCCTCTGCATTGCTATTCCCCAATCCGTTCTTTACTCTGCTCCATACATTTCCTGGAGGAGTAGGTTCATATTCCTCGAAATGATTTTTAAAAATGTCGTCAATATGTTCTTTATCGTTGCTCATACTCGTTGTCGTATTGTTTGTTTATCATAGCTTGCAGTATTACTCGTGCTCTAGCCATTTGAGATTTGGAAGTCCCCTCAGATATTCCAAGTACCTCACCTATTTCTCTGTGATTATATCCTTCTATAGCGTACAGGTTAAATATATTTCGGTAGCCGGGGGCCAACTTTTGAACTAGTTTGATTAGATCGTCAGTCTGCATTTTTTGTAGTGGGGAAAAATCATTTTCATTCGCAGACTCACCCATCACATCGGCATTAAAGTCCATCAATTGATATACCCGCTCGCGTTTGTATTTTTTTAGGGCTGTGTTAATCATGATACGCCTCACCCATCCTTCAAAGGCACCGCGAGATTCGAATCGATTCAAAGTTTCAAACACCGCCATAAAGCCTTCATGTAAGGTATCTTCTGCTTCCATTCGGCTGCTACTGTACCGCAGGCAAACACCAAACATTTTAGCCGCATACTTATTGTACAAAGCCTCTTGTGCCCTATGATTGCCAGCAAGGCAACCATCAATTAGTTCTTGTTCTTCAGTGAAGTTAGACATTTTAATTTACAGATTAGTGTAAATGTGTTACATGGGTTTTTGGGCAATTTATACTTAGTAGAGTACAAAAATAGCAAAAGGGTTGCATCCATTTATCAAAAAAATCATTTTTTTTTAGTGATGGACAAAAAGACTAAGTGAATAATGGTGGAAAGTTAGAACATTGCAGGGAATTCGCCAGGAGCATATTCGTGCATCATGTTATACAATACTTCAAATACATCGTTCACTTGGGGTTTTGAGAAAAAATCTCCATCTGTTCCATAAGCAGGGCGATGTGCCTTGGCAGTAATAGTGCGTGGTGGCGAGTCTAGATATTGATAACCTCCTTGATGTTCGAGCACTTGCTGCATCATAAAAGCCGTGGCACCGCTTGGTACATCTTCGTCGAGAAACACAATTTGACCTGTCTTTTTCAGGGATTCTACTATGCTATTTTTGGTATCGAAAGGGAGCAGGCTTTGCACATCAACCACTTCAATATAGATGCCCAAAGGTTCCAATTTTTGAGCTGCTTCCATAGCCACTCTGCAGCAAGAGCCATAGGTTACAAGAGTAATATCAGTTCCTTGTTTTAACACTTCAGGTATACCAGGAAGCAAAGTTATTTCACCTATATTATCGGGCATTTTTTCTTTTAGGCGGTAGCCATTTAAACATTCCACAACTAAAGCGGGCTCATCGGCCAACAGCAAAGTATTATAATAAGCAGCAGCTTGTGTCATATTACGTGGCACCAATATGTGCATACCTCTTAGGGCATTTATAATCATACCCATGGGTGAGCCAGAGTGCCAGATACCTTCCAGTCTATGGCCACGCGTTCGCACAATAAGCGGACATTTTTGGCCTCCTTTGGTCCTATATTGCAGGGTGGCCACGTCGTCGCTTAATATTTGCAGGGCATATAAAAAATAGTCGAGGTACTGTATCTCTATAATAGGTCTCAAGCCACGCATAGCTGCACCAATTCCTTGCCCTGTAATGGTCCATTCTCGAATTCCGGTATCGGTTACACGCAGTTCACCATATTTATCTTGCATGCCGGCAAATCCTTGATTTACATCTCCAATCTTTCCCACATCTTCACCTATAGCAAATAATTCTGGAATGCGTTCAAAAGCTTTATCGAAGCAGGCTTGTAGCACTTCCCGCCCGTCCATGTTTTTACTTTCTTCAGTATATATGGGTGAGACTTGTTGTGTGTTTGCAATAGCATCTATTGACTGGCTATATAAATGAGAATTATACCTATCTCTATTAATTTCTTTATACCGGTTTAGTAAATCTAATAAGCTGCCCCGTTCAGAAGATTGGTCCCCAATGGTTAGTTGAAGGGTATGATAAATTGCTTCATAAATATCACGACGAGTAGGTTCCGATATGGTTGCCAAATCATTCGCCGCTTTGGTAATAGATTCAGTCTTGTTAGAAATTGTTGCGAATAATTGAAGATGTGCAACGGTTTCGCTTACATCCATTTTTATTTTTGAAAGATACGATTGCCAAGCAGCTTTTTGTTCCTCTTTTACTTGTTGTATACTGGCAGTCTCAATTTCCTCAAGTTCTTGCGGCGAAGATATATTATTGGCCAATATCCATTCCCGCATTTTTTTAATACAGTCAAAATCTTGTTCCCATTGTAAGCGTTCTTTGGTTTTGTACCTTTCGTGCGAACCAGAGGTGGAATGGCCTTGGGGCTGAGTCATTTCTTCTACATGTATAATTGCAGGTATATGTTTTTCTCTGGCAAGTTTGGTAGCGTCTTCGTAAACCCTGCATAATTCTGCGTAATCCCATCCTTTTACACGGTATATATTAAAGCCTTCATTTTGATCGTCACGTTGAAAACCTTGAAGAATTTCGCTGATACTTTCTTTGGTAGTTTGATATTTTGCAGGAACAGATATTCCATATCCATCGTCCCAAACAGAAACCACTACAGGAACCTGTAATACACCGATAGCATTGATAGCTTCAAAGAAACCTCCTTCACTGGTACTCGCATTGCCTATGGTTGCAAATGCTATTTCATTTCCTTTGTCAGAAAATTGGGTGAGGTGCTGTATGTTTGGATTGTTGCGAAATAATTTGGAAGCATATCCCAATCCCACCACTCGGCTCATTTGAGATGCTGTGGGCGAAATATCAGAGGTAGAGTTTTTTAGTTGGGTAAGGTTTTTCCAGTTTCCCTTATCGTCTAAAAAACGGGTACCGAAATGGCCATTCATGCTACGACCAGCACTCGATGGTTCAGCTTCTATGGATGGTTCGGCATATAGTTGGGCAAAGAATTCTTGTATAGTAAGTTCGTTAATGGCAAACATAAATGTTTGGTCTCTATAATAACCCGAACGAAAATCGCCATTTTTAAAAACACGTGCCATGGCAAGTTGTGCCACTTCTTTTCCGTCGCCAAAAATACCAAACTTAGCTTTGCCTGTTAATACTTCTTTGCGGCCAATAAGACTGGTCTGTCTGCTTTTATAAGCTGTAGCATAATCTGTTAGCACTTCTTGTTTGAAGGTGTCGAAAGTGATGGCGGTTTCTTTTTCTTGCATAAAACGAATAAACTTATAGCCTACGAAGGTACGAAAATGTGAGGTTATTTTAGTATGAAATTGTGGTTTTTTTACGGTGATGAAAGATCCGATATTGGAGATATCAGGTTGCGAAAAATCGACGTTTAATTTCTACGCTTCAGAATATCTCTTTTCTACTTTTGAGTAATTAGAATAGATATTTGCCGATATTATAGTAATAGCATAAAAATGATTCGTGTTCTCAGTATTTCAAATAAATTTAAGCGAGCCAATTCGTATGTACTTGTTGCAGGAATAGTTTTCATTCTTATATCATCGGCACTAAGTCTTTATACTACTGAAGAAATATTTGCCATGTTTTTAAAAGACAGATACCAATTAATTGTGGTTCATGTGCTCATCAATTTATTAATTTCAGTATTACTGATGATAGCAACTTGGCAAATAAACAAACGTGTACTTGGCGATGCTTTTGATAGATTGAATATTCAAAACCAACTATGGTTTGCTATGCGATATTTTTGGATTTTCGGATTGGTGTCCATCTTTGCCCCGCTAGTTTTTTGGCTGCATACAGTGGTTGGAGAAGTATAATTATTATATAATACATCTCTGCTCTTTACGAATCAATCCTGTCAAAATAGTTTTCTTGGTAAAATTAAAATATATTAATAGTATTGTATTTTCCTTTGAATTATTTGCTGTGGCCGACCAGCTCCGTGTGGGTCATAAGTAGTCTGTTTTATCCAATTATCCTTTTCATCTAATTCGTAAGTATATAGGTTTGTACGTTTAATTTTACCACCTGAGTCATAAAAAATTTGTTTACTTACATTTCCATTATCATCATATTCAAAATTGCTTTTAGAAGAAACATCTGAGACATTAACAATTTCTTCTATTCTTCTATTTTGACTATTATATTTATATAAAGCTTCAGGAATAATTGAATTACTTGAGGCAGAATCATTTTCTTGAATCAAATTATTATTTTCGTCATAATAATAAGTTATTTTATTGTGGAACAATGAACTAGAATTGATGTAATCAAAATAAGTATTTGTTTTTAGAAGCCCATTAATGTATGTTTTAATTATTTTTCTGTGAAGAGAGCTGTCATATTTCTGTGAAGTAGTTTTACTAAAAATACTATCAAAACGATATATTAATATTTCAATATTCTTATTAGTTGAATCATGCAGATAAAAGCTTTTAAATTTAGTTTGTCGGTCATAGAAATATATTAATTGAGTAGAAGATATTAAATAGCCCATTTCATTGAAATAATAATATTGTTTATTGTTTTCATTAGGATTTTGGTCAAACTCTTCAATAGATTTTACTTTGCCTTTCATATTCATTTTTTCTAAATCATTTTCTATATTTTTACGAGTTGAAGAGCAACTATATAGTAATATTATTATAGTGATAAATGCACTGGAATTTTTCATATTTTAGTTGTTTTTTTGAATGGTCTTATCCATCAATCCAATCTAAATAATTTTCTTGGTTTATAGTTTGGAACAACGCTTTTGGATATGATTTTGTAAACGCAGTAGGGGCTTTTATTTTTGTATCTTTCCATTTACATTCGAAAGCAGAAAGTTTTTTATTTTTCAGTTCTATTAAATCAATTTCCTGCCCATCGTAGGTTCTCCAAAAATAACTTTCAACCATCAGTTGTTTATATTCGTTGAGTTTTATTCTTTCGCCCAATATATATTGTTCCCACAAAATACCGATATCACTTCGCAATGCTGCGGGCCTAAAATCGTTGATAATGGCATTACGTACACCATTATCGATAAAGTACCATTTTTTGCTTTTCACGATTTCTTTTCTCAAGTTATTATTATAGCCACTTCGGCTATATATTACAAAAGCTTTCGATAATAAATCTAGATATCTAGATACTGTATTTTTGCTCATTCCCAGTTGTTTTCCCAACTCGTCTAGTGATACCTCGGAACCTACTTGGTAGGCAATCAGTTTGAGCAAATCTCTTAGTTTTTGTGAGTTATTTATATTTTCAAATATCAATATATCTTTTAATAAATAGGTATTTACCAATTCCTTTAAATATATAGCTTTTTCATCATCATTATCCATAGTGCTTAATTCAGGGTAGCTGCCATATATTAATCGGTCTTCCAAATTTTGTTTTGTTTGTAACAGATTTTCATTTTGGTTCCATTCTATTTGAGCCAATGGGTATAAATGATATGATATACTTCTCCCCACCAAAGGTTCTCCCATTTGCACCAAATCGAATGCGGAAGAACCAGTAAGAATAATATGTAATGGCTTAAGGGTATCAATCATTAACTTTACTTTTCTCGAAATATCTTTTATATATTGTGCTTCATCTATAATTAATAGTTTATATCCTTTCAGCAACTTCCGATAATTGGCTTCGCTTCTTCTCTCTAATAATACTTCGGTATCTCGGTCTTCTCCATTTAGCCAAAGCGTGGTTTCTTTTCGGGCTTCATATATCGTTTGCAAAATCTCAGTTTTGCCCACTCTTCTTGCTCCCAACACTAGGGATACTTTTTGCTTGGATAGGTTCTTTTCTATTACTTTTTGAAGAGTTCTGTTATACATAATCGCATAATTAACCCCGCAAATATAACACAAAAAACATTAATTCAGTCAGTCAATCGACCAAATTAACATTAATTCAGTCAGTCAATTGACCAAATTAATGTTAATTCAGTCAGTCAATTGACCAAATTAATGTTAATTCAGTCAGTCAATTGACCAAATTAACATTATATAATCATAAAATATTGATAAACAGCAAAATGTCTTTTTACTAAACTAGCATGCCTAATTGTTCCTTCAAAGTAGCTAGTTTATTTTCAGCATCGGCTTTCTTTTGAAGTTCCTTTTCTATTACATCGGGTTTGGCATTGGCCATAAATCTTTCGTTGCTTAATTTAGTTTCTACACTTTTGAGGAAACCTTCCAGATAATTTATTTCTTCACCAATTCGTTTTGATTCTGTATCTTTATCAAGTTCTACTGGGATAAATGCTTCATCGGTATTTATTAAAAAACTATAGGCACCATGTATTTTTTCTGTAGTGAAATTTAATGCAGATATATTCGCTAGTTTAATAATTAATTCTTCAAAGTTTTTATAATCATTTTTATGCTGAGTTATTATATATAATTCCACAGATTCTTTGGGAGATATTCCTTTACTATTGCGAAAAGCACGAACTTCTGAAATAAGAAGCAAAGCTTTATCGGCATCAACTTTAGGTGAGCCAAAAGTTTTTGGCCATTGGGCTATACATATACTATCACCATCATTTCTAGCTTGCAACTCTTGCCAAAGTTCTTCTGTAATAAAAGGCATAATAGGATGAAGCAATCGTAAGATGCTGTCAAATACAATAATTGTAGCATCATATAATTCTTTAGCTATGGGTTGTCCATATACAGGTTTTACCATTTCTAAATACCAAGAGCAGAAATCGTCCCAAACCAATTTATATATTTTCATCAAACCTTCGCTCAAACGGAATTTCTCGAAGTCGTCATTTACTTCATTTATTATTTCATCGAAACGATTGTGAAACCAATCAATATATAGTTTTTGATTGTTCGATTCGTCCGCCGGGGTGGATAGGTTTTCATCCACTTCCCAACTTTTTATAAGTCGGAAAGCATTCCAAAGTTTGTTGCTGAAATTTCTGCCTTGCTCTACTTGGCTTTCATCAAACAATATATCATTTCCGGCAGGCGAACATAATAGCATCCCTAGTCGCACACCATCAGCACCATATTTTGCTATAAGGTCTAGGGGGTCAGGGCTGTTGCCAAGGCTTTTGCTCATTTTGCGGCGTTGTTTGTCGCGAACAATTCCAGTTAGATATACATTGTTAAAAGGTTTTTGTCCTCGGTATTCGTAGCCTGCCATAATCATACGGGCCACCCAAAAGAATAAAATTTCTGGAGCAGTTACAAGATCATTTGTTGGGTAGTAATAATTTATTTCAGGATTATCGGGGTGCTCAATGCCATCGAATAAACTGATAGGCCACAGCCATGACGATGCCCAGGTATCCAAGCAATCTTCGTCCTGTTTTAAAGTATTATATAATATGTTCTGTTCTTTACATTTTTCTTTCGCATCTTCTAAAGTTGCAGCAACTACAAATTGCCCATCTTCATTATACCAAGCAGGTATGCGGTGGCCCCACCAAAGTTGGCGGCTCAAGCACCAGTCCTTCACATTCTCCATCCAGTGTTTGTAGGTATTGATAAATTTATTGGGAATTAAATTTACTTCACCATTTATAACAGCATCGTAAGCGGGTTTGCTAAATTCTTTCATTTTCAAAAACCATTGCATACTAAGCTTTGGCTCTATTGCTGCATCTGTTCTTTCGCTATACCCTACATTGTTTGTATAGTCTTCTATTTTTTCTAACAGACCTTGAGCTTCTAATTCTTTGATAGCTTGTTTGCGGGCCACAAATCTATCAAGCCCTACAAATGCACCAGCCCCTTCAGCAATAGTTCCATCATCATTTAAGCAATCAATTACTGGGAGCCCATGACGCTGGCCGATTTCGTAATCGACTATATCATGGGCGGGAGTAACTTTTAAACAGCCTGTTCCAAATTCTATATCAATTGCTTCATCAAATATGATAGGCACTGCACGATTCACAAACGGAACAATTACTTTTTTGCCCTGCAAATGATTGTATCTTTCATCAGCAGGATTTACGGCAATTGCTACATCACCCATTATAGTTTCTGGACGAACAGTTGCTACAGTCAGGTATCCTGAACCATCTTCATACATATATTTCACATAACACATTTTGCTATGTGTAGCCCTTGGAATTACTTCTTCATCGCTCACAGTTGTCTTTGCCGCAGGATCCCAATTCACCATCCGGATGCCGCGGTATATATATCCCTTATTATATAAATCAATAAATACATTTACTACATCGCGTGAATATCCTTCATCCATAGTGAAAGCGGTACGATCCCAATCGCAGGAAGCTCCTAGCTTTTTAAGTTGGGCGAGTATAATCCCCCCATATTTATCTTTCCATTCAAAGGCATATTTCAAAAATTCGTCCCTACTGATATCTGTTTTTTTGATTCCCTTTTCTTCCAGCATTTTTACCACTTTTGCTTCTGTTGCAATACTGGCATGGTCGGTTCCCGGAACCCAAAGTGCATTTTTGCCAAGCATTCTTGCACGGCGTATCAGCAGGTCTTGTATGGTGTTGTTGAGCATGTGGCCCATGTGTAAAACCCCTGTTACATTAGGCGGGGGAATTACGATGGTGTAGGGCTCACGTTCATCGGGCACCGAACGAAATAATTTCTTATCGAGCCAATATTTATACCACTTGTCTTCAACTGCGGCTGGATTATATTTGGTGTCTAAACTCATATACTATATAATAATTGCTGCAAAAATAGATATATAGCTTTTATAATCCCCCTTAAAATATGGGGCTGAAAAAAAAAACACAGATTTATCAATATCTGTGGATATGAAAAAATAATGAAGTGATTCATAACATTATGGAAACTAATCATAGAGAAATGACTATTTATATTTGGATTTATCAATCTGATGTTCTTAATTCGAAGGTGCATTGCAGCCTGGTCCGCTAAAAGCCTTTAGAACCAAGAGACCAAACCAAATACTGCCCTTGGGTTCACGAACCCGCACTTAGTTTTCTGAAATTTTTAATTTAATAACCAAAGACATGAAAATTGACATCCAATCTATCCATTTCGACGCCGACAAAAAGTTAATTGATTTTATCAACGCCAAAGTTGAGAAACTACGCACGTTTTACGATGGACATTTAGATTTAAAGGTATTCCTCCGCCTACAGAAAGTTGAGGTAAAACACAACAAATTAGTAGAAATGAAATTGATGGTGAACGGACAAGTGCTATTTGTAGAGCACGAGCACCAATCATTTGAAGCCGCTCTCGATATGGCACTCGACTCATTAGTGGCCCAATTGAAACGTTTCAAGGAAAAAATGAAAGGACTTTAATTCAATCTATTCTCTAAACAATAAAAAAACCGAACAAGTAATTGTCCGGTTTTTTTTATGGGTTTTAAAAATTAGGCTTATATTGCAGGTCTATTTATAAAATGATAACCCACAAATGGGTAGAAGACAACCCAGACAGTAGTGGTGTAGCATTTCAAGACTTTGTGCCTGACACTACAACTATTATTGATACAGTTCATATAAATACTATATTATACCCCAACCCCACTAGTAACTTAATAACGTTAGATATTACCAATAAAGACTTGACAAGTCCTACGTTTACTCATCAAATAACAGATATGTACGGCACTCTTAAAGAAACGCACACCATAACTGTACCAAACGGCACAACAGGGCATTATACTTATGATGTAAGTGCCTACACAGCAGGGGTATACTTTCATTATGTGCTACAAAACAGCAAAGTCTACGTTTCAGATATATTTATAAAATACTAAATTATGAGAATTGCTAAATGTATTTTAATATTTATTACTACAATAAATATGGTGAATGCACAGCCTTACAAAAAAATGTTACCTGACGATGGTGGGCTTACATGGCATAATTATGAAGCATATGATAAAGGGTTCTATTTGTTTAAACCTTTCTATTCTAATAATTCAATTTTAAAAGTAGATGCCAACGGCAATAAACTTTGGCAACGAGACATTAGAAGTGATAAATATTATCTTAACCCAACTGCCATATACCCCACTGATGATGGTGGGGTATTGGTGGGGGGATACAGCAGCTTAGTGGACAGTACAGGAAGTTTTTTTTTAATGAAACTAAATGCTTGTGGCGAAAAAGAGTGGTGTAAAGACTATGACAAAGGGAATTATATAAGCAATGCCTATGTATTCGCACTATACAAAAACGGTGAAAACTATATAATGGGTTGCCAATCTATTATAAGTCCAGATAATTATGGTTCCTATTATACATTTGACACCTTAGGAAATATGATAAACCAGTTCCATGTCAAAAATCATGATGCTGTATACCGATATTTTAGATATATGAACCCTCAATACTGCTTTGCCTATTCAAGCATATATACTTATGTTTATCCCCATGATACCAACGCTATAGGTACACATAGCTGTAATATTGGCATTGATACAAATGGGGATTGTAGGTGGATAGATGTGGTAGGGGTAGATAGTGGTAATTTTGTGAGCCGTTCATTAAATGCTGTTAATTATAGAAACGGTTTTGCTTACGGTGGTGGGAACTGTATGGGCAACGCACTTTTAACAAAATTAAATGGTAAGGGAAATATTAGTTGGTTAAAATATATAGGAAAATATAATCCCCTAACCTATGAAAATGGAATCCACGCCTTAAATTTTGCTTCTGACTCTACTTTGTTAATTGGTATGGTCACGACTGAGATTTTGAATTTCAACGCAGAATATTCTACTGTATTATACCTCTGCGATACAGCAGCCAATATAAAAGACAGCTTAGTATTTGGTGATACCGGCACCATGGAAAAATATAGATGTTTGGATATATTAAACACCAGCGATGGTAATTTCCTATTAATATTCCAGTATAAAAAAGGACCAGGCGATAGTGATTTTGTTTACCTGCAAAAAATAAATAATAAACTACAAACTGTAAATTTTGATACCGCTACTCATATATATGACTGGAAGTGTGGACATGCTGTTAAGCCTTATGATTCGATAAATATAGACGATGCTAAGCGGGTAAAGATATTATATGATTCCACCAAGTTTATAACGTATGTGCATTACCCGGCATCAATAAACAATATAGTAGCTATTAAGTACACTGTAAATCTTTACCCCAACCCTGCTACAGATATTCTCCATATAGATTTATCTGATTTTAGTTCACTGCACAATTTATATATAGAACTTATAGATATGACCGGAAAAACTATTATACAACAAAAGGTATCTGCGGGTACTAACATACATACATTAGATATACAAAATATTGCTGTTGGCACTTATAATGTTGTTGTATTATCGGGCAATGAGAAGTTATCGTGGAGTATGGTGGTGAAACATTAGAATTGAGAATCATAAAAAAGCCAGACTATATTATAGCCTGGCTTTTTTATGAATAGCAACTTGCAGTTTATTTACTACTTAACACCGCTACGGGTATTAACATTTCTTCTAAGGAGATGCCCCCATGCTGGAAAGTATCGCGGTACATATTTACAAAATAATTATAATTATTGGGATAAGCGAAGAAATTATCCTCATAGCAAAAAGCAAAAGTGCTGCTTACATGCGGGCAGGGCAAGCTGGCTTCTTTTGGGTTGCGTATTTCAAATACTTCTCGTTTATCATAGTTTAAATTTTTGCCTTGTTTGTAACGCAGGTTTGAAGTTGTATTTCTATCGCCAATAATTTTTACCGGATTTTTTACACGAATAGAACCATGATCGGTGGTGATGATAATTTTAACTTTTTTCTGGGCTATTTTTTTGATGGCCTCAAACAAAGGAGAATGCTCGAACCAGCTGCGAGTTAATGAACGATATGCGGCTTCATCTTCGGCTAGTTCTTTTATCATACCCATTTCGGTGCGGGCATGGCTAAGCATATCCACAAAATTATATACAATTACATTTAATTTGTTTTGAAACATGTTGCTCACATTGTCAACCATGGCCCTGCCTTGATCTAGGTTTACAACTTTGGTATAGCTCATTTTTATATCATGGCCTTGGCGTTTCAAATTTTCTGCTAGGAATTCTTCTTCATGTAAATTTTTTCCGCCTTCTTCTTCATCATTGCTCCACAAGGTTGTAAACTTGCGTTCTATCTCGCCAGGAGGCAATCCGGCAAATAAAGCATTCCTGCAATAATGGGTAGTGGTTGGGAGTATGCTCATATATAAATCGTCCTGTTCTACACGGCAATGGCTGGCTAGGTAAGGTTGTATCATTTTCCATTGGTCGTAACGCAGGTTGTCAATTAGTATAAAAAATACAGGATCGGGTTGTTCTAATAAGGGGAATACTTTATTTTTCATTAACTGATGCGACATGATTAATCCACCCTCGCCTGGGTTTTTCATCATTTTCATATAGTTGTTGTTTATATATTTTGCCCAACTTCTATTTGCTTCTTGTTTTTGCATGGCTATAATTTCGCCCATCTGGTTGTCTTCAACCGAATCAAGTTCCAGTTCCCAATATACCAGTTTACGATATACGGCCAGCCATTCTTCGAAATTGAGATTATCATTGAGCATCATCCCAATATTTCTAAATTCCTGTTGGTATGATTGGTTCGTTTTTTCGCTGGTAAGTCGTGCGTTTTCCGTTAGTTTTTTAATGGAGTGGAGAATCTGATTTGGGTTTACAGGTTTGATTAGATAATCGGCAATTTTAGAACCGATGGCATCTTCCATTATATATTCTTCTTCGCTTTTGGTAATCATTACACAGGGCACATCGCGGAGTGCTTTTATTTGCGTAAGAGCTTCCATACCACTTATTCCAGGCATGTTCTCATCGAGAAATACCAAATCGAAAGCACGCTTTTTTATTTCTTCTACTGCATCTACGCCGCTAGCTACAGGTGTTATATCGTATCCTTTATTTTCAAGGAATAGGATATGGGGTTTAAGTAGGTCAATCTCGTCGTCGGCCCACAGAATGGAAATTTTAGTTGACATTTTTGTTAATTAAATTGGTGAGGTAAATCTGCTTCAAATGTAACGACTTTGTGTGAAGTTACCTAAACGTGGTAAAGGGTTGCATTTGTTACAAGGGAAT
>JANYDJ010000240.1 GCA_025363675.1 Flavobacteriaceae bacterium
TGTATCGCTCTTTCCTCAAGTAGGTCAACCTGTCTTTTTAGAATTTCCTCAAGTTTTGCTTTTAGATTGAAATAAAGGTCGGTGTATCTATACGGGTCCTTTTCATCAAAGTCAACAACTAAATCAATATCGGATGTTTCATTGAAATCATCGCGAGTTACAGAGCCAAAAGCAAAAAGAGACTTTACCTTATTTGCTTTACAAAACTGTTGAATCTGCTCTATTTTAGGTTCTTCTATTTTCATGCTCAAAAATAACTGTTTCAAATGGTAACGCCAAATAAGGGTTGGCCCTAGCTGGCATATATACCCAACAAAAGTATCCCAATTCTTTTAGTTTCCATGGACAAATGCGGCTTGTTATGGTTTGCCCTTTTTATCAGCAAATCCTATTTCAACACCTTCTTCTTTTCTGCTTCAAATTCTTCTTGAGTAAGAACACCCTTTTTATATAGTTGGTGGAGTTTCTCCAGTTCGCCTGCATATGGAAGCGGTTCGTCTTTAACTTTGGGTTTGCTAATTCTAGCAATAAATTTTACGAGAAGAACTATAAGAATGATAAGAATTACCAAAATTAGCAAAATTTCCCCTGTACCAAGGCCTCCTATTAAAATTATGTTTTTCATTTTACGATGGTTCTTTTATTTGCTATAACTTACAAAAATATACAGATGTTAAAAATGCTCCCGCAGCAAAAGGTTATTGGTGTGAGAGGCGAGTATAGAGGGAAAAACAGTGTCCGGCAAACTCGCCCTCCACACTCACACTGTTTTTTGCTCAAGGTTTCTTATCATAGCATATAACATTTTCGATAATTCTTCTAACTGTGCATAGAAGTTAGAGTAAGTTTCAGAATTAATGAAATTGATGCTGATAAGAAAATCAAAAACCGCCACACATTCGTATGCGGATCCTCTTGCTATAACATAAAAGTTTCTTTTATCGGCTTTGCTAAACCTGCTGGTACCTTCTGCAATGTTTAGTTGAATGCTTAACGATGCCCTTTTCAATTGGTCTCGGGTTGACCTATCTATATCTTTGTTTAATAGAAACTGGTAAACTGAAATATTAAAATCCTTAGCCTTTTTATATACTTCAAGCTTTTCGAAATCGAACATAGGAATATGGTGTTGTGTAGGTTGAAAAGGAAGAGTGCTTTCGAAGCAATGCTGAAGTGTGAGTGTGAGGGGCGAGTGTGGAGGGAAAAAACAGTGTCCGGCACACTCGCCCCTCACACTCACACTGTTTTTTGTACCCCCAGTAGGACTCGAACCTACGGCCTACGGTTTAGAAAACCGTTGCTCTATCCAGCTGAGCTATGGAGGCATTGGCTCTTAAATATTATTATAAAAAATGTCGGGGTTGCAGGATTCGAACCTGCGGCCTCCTGCTCCCAAAGCAGGCATTCTACCGGGCTGAACTAAACCCCGATCATTTTTTATTGTTATACTGGACTGCCACTATCGGCAAATATCCAGTTGTTTTTTTCTGTTTCTTTAAGCGGAGAGGGAGGGATTCGAACCCTCGGTACACGTTTCCGCATACGACAGTTTAGCAAACTGCTCCTTTCGGCCTCTCAGGCACCTCTCCGTTTTGTTAAAAGGGCTGCAAAAATAACCCTTTAGCCTCCAACATTCCAAATGAAAAAAAGTTATTCTTAAATTGTTGGAGATTAGCCATTACAAAAAACAATTGGCCAATGCCTCTTCCGTAGTATTAACAGGGGCCATGCAAGTATTCCCCTTGCATATATAATGTTTATGCTCGCCCGGGTTTGCTGCTTTGTCTGCAACCAAGGGCAGGCCGCTATCAGCATGGGTGTAGGCAAATATTACCCCAGGCAATATATAATCCTTTAGTTTGAGTTCGTGTGGCTTGCCTGTATAAACCCACTGGGTTAGTTCCGCCTCGACCATTAACTGCAACTGCAGCCAATGAGCATAGCCCGTTGGGTATTTTAAAAACTGTGGGTTTAGTTTCTGCAGCATTTCTTTGGGTAAGTTAATCCAGGAGGTGTTGGCATAATAATGCCCCAGTTTAAAAAGATTGGTCGCCATTACTGCATTGGCACAAGGCATTACATCATCGGTAGTGTCGAACTTTTTTACAATAAGCTGCTCCCCTTTTTTAGAAATGAAACAGAACAAGCCCGCATCTTCATCATAAAAATCGGTTTCTGTTTTCTCGGTTAGCCTTTTTGCCAGGTCTATATAATATTCGTTTGCGGTAGCTTGGTATAGCTCTATCAACGCATCAATCATATAAGAATAATCTTCTAAAAAAGCAGGAATTTTTGATTGTCCGTTTTTGATGATGCGGTCTAGATTTAAGTTTTCATCTAATGCAATTTCTATGGTTTTTTTGATGCATTTTTCTGCATACTGTAAATATTTTTCGTTTTCAAAATGCTTATAGGCATGTATCAAACCCTTTACCATTAAGCAATTCCACGATACTATAATCTTATCGTCAAGTCCGGGTTTTATTCTTTTGCCTCTTTCGGCCAACAGTGTTTTTTTACAGGA
>JANYDJ010000003.1 GCA_025363675.1 Flavobacteriaceae bacterium
GTATTGAAGAACGAAAAATATATTCGCAGTGATGATAAAATGGGTGTGCTAAAAAAGTTGTTGCAAAATGATTTGATGCAAGACAGTAGTTCAGCCAAAACATTATATTCATTAAATTCATTTTACGAATTACACAGTATATATCTCTGGATTATTAATGAGACCGAAGATGCCTATAAAACCAAGCGTAAGCAGCTATCTATATGGGAGCAAAACGAGTGGATGATTAATGAATATAAAAAAAATTATATCATTTTAATTTCCGATTTTTTATATATTGCCTACCATGCTGGCAAACTAAAAGAACTGCCCAAATATATTGATATATTGAAAAAAGTAGAAACTTATGATGTGGAATTAAAGCAAAAAATATTTACAGAAACTTCGGTTTTTTCTTTAATATATTATCAGCAAATTATCGACTATACTACTTGTTTAGAATTACTAAAAAATATTAAAACAGAACTTCCCTTGTATGAAAAGTCATTGAATATTGAGGACTCGTGCCGCATATTTATAAGCAGCTCGTTAATTGCCTACGGTGGCGAAGACTACAAGCAGGCCGTGTTTTGGATTAATAAAATTATCAATATGCGTGAGGTGGAAATGCGTGAAGATGCACATTGCTTTGCCCGTATTTTTAATTTGATTATACATTTGGAACTCGATGATGGTTTTTATTTAGAATATGCAATTAATTCAACTTATAGATTTTTAAATAAGCGTGAAAAACTATTCACGATGGAAAAGGCAATTATCAAATTTATGAAAAACTATATATCATTAGATGATGATAAAAAGATAAAAAATGCCTATATCAATTTCAAAAAAGAGTTATTAAAGATACAGGAAGACCCTTACGAGAAGAAGTTCTTCAAGATATTTGATTTTATTACTTGGGTTGAAAGCAAAATAGAAAACATACATTATAAGGATTTGCTGAAACTAAAAAAACAAAAAACCGCACAGGTAAGTTAATACCCATGCGGCTCATTACACATGAAATCAAGAATAGCCCTATTCTTTGATTAGTTTTTTATGGAGTTGTTGGTTGTTTATTTTTAAATTCACTATATAAATACCATTGGGGAAATCAGTTAAATCAATAGTTGCAGTATAGCTATTTGGATTTAGGTTGGTTATTATTTTACCTGCCAAGTCAACCACATTTAATTGTGTGATGATTTCTTTTGAATTAATATTTACGATATTGTTTGTAGGATTTGGATACATATTAATTTCATCAAAAGTAGCAACATTTTGTATATTGGTATTTTGGTCAAACATAACGGGAGCACCACCACCAGCACAAGCTGCACCAGGTTCTTGAAACTCACATACAAATATATCTTCAGCACCAGCCGATGCACGTATGATAGCAGAGAACCATAGGTCATTGCTGGTATAGCCGCCTGTTACCATGATACGTTTTGAACCATTGCTGGAAACAGACATTCCTTTTTCATCGAGTGCACCACTGGAAACATTGTCCCATACACGAGCTAAGGCAATATCGGAGCGAAGTAAAAAGACACCCACGTTAGTGAACGCTCTTGCACCGCCACCAAAGTCGATCCCTGTATTTGCATATCCTGTTGTATATAAAGTATTACAATAGGGGTCATATATAATACCTTGCCCTGCATCATTTCCAGCAGAACCGGGAGAAACGGAAGCTACAAATGCCAAAGTATAATCAAGCTTCGTGATAAATACATCGAAAGCTGTAGCTGCTAATGCAGCAGCACCAAACGTAGCATTGTTAGAATGATAACCCGTAACATATATAGTTCCTACTGCATCGCAGGTAATACCATTGCCAGCATCATTGGCGGCAGAACCCGCACGTTGAATACCCATGATGTTTCCAGCACCACCATACTTTACAAAGAATACATCACTATTGCCATAGCTTGCTATAGTTTTTCCACTAAATGTAGCATTGCCAGTAGTATAACCTGTTATATATACACGACCCGAATCATCGGTGCATATAGAATGTCCACGATCATTGCCAGCACTGCTTCCAGTCCTTGTCCACACATTTTTTAGTGTAGGGTCTAAGTTAATAGTAAATACATCTTCATTGCTTGCGGCAATGGGAGCACCTACATCAAATTTACAATTGTTATTATAATAACCCGTAACATATAATGTGTTAAATTTATTATTAAAAGCCACACCCATTCCCTCATCGTTTGCCGCACTTCCTGCTTGATATAAACTATATGCTGCACCATTTGTTTTTGATAGTTTGTGAACAAATATATCATGATTCCCCCATGAAACTGTAGTAGCAAAATTTCCTGTAGTTCCGGTGCCAGAATAATAGCCTGTTACATATACACTGTCGCCTTTGTCTATAGCAACCGATGCACCTTCATCGTCGTTCGCACCGCCTACTCTCACTGCCCATACGTAAGCTCCTATGGTACTGTATTTGGCAATAAAAATATCACGGTTGCCCGCAGAGACCAAGTTGCCACCTCCAAAATTTACGGTACCGGTAAAATACCCCGTTACATAATAACTTCCATCAGCATCGGATACGATTCCGCGTCCAACATCGGAGGTGGTAGAACCATAACGATCGGCTCTGATGTACGCTTGACCGTTTGAGGTAACAGTGAACCCTAAAAGCATTACCACACAGGTAAGAGTTTTAATAATTGTTAAATTTTTCATGATAATAATTGTTTTTTTAATTTGTTATTTTTTAATTGTTTTTGTTTCTATTGAACGATGCAAAATTGTAGGTATTGCTACCCTCAAATTGGGTCAAAAAACAATTAAAGTAAAACTTCTAAGATTGGTGTTTAATACCCTATATGTCTAACATACAGGAAACAACATAGACTAAAAATAAAAGTACCAGAGGTTAATCTTAGTTAAAAAATAACTTAAAAATAAATACAGGAAGCCTTATAATAACGTAATTAATAATACAATTGCTAGCGGAAGAAAGAAAAACCCCAATACATATTTTAAATGTTTTGCTTTCTCTTCTTCATAATTTTTAAATAGGCCAATATGCATTAAAAATATAACAATAATTCCATAGTAGGTTATTGTGTGTCCCAGTACACATACGACCAAAAGCAACAGTAGTAATTCTTCGCTTATTGCTATAGCCAAAGGGAGGGCACCCACTGCGATCATGAAAAGTAAGAGTCCCACAATAAAAAATACAGTAAAAGCAGTGAGCCATTTTTCCTCCATTGCAAGTGCGTCTTTTGCTTTCTTCAGTCCTGGGTCATTAATTAAAGTATCTTTGGGACTATATAAAGCTGGTAATAAAAGAGGTAATATTTGACTAAATTTATTACTTATTTTTTTTGCAATTTTCTTTTCAGATATTATAGGCTGAGCGGTTGCAATTGGTTCTTCTTTTATATATTCATTGTGCCTTTCAACTATTAGCACTAAGCTATTTGTATCGGGTGCCGCGGTTAACACCTGTTGCTGCGGTGCTCTAAGTTGTGGGTTACATACAAACTTTTTTTGCTGGCATGATGCTAACAGTATGAATGGCAATATATAAAATACTCTTTTCATGTTATAGGCAACAGGTTATAATAATCATAAGCAATAGAATTTTTCTATGCGTTTGGTGCCTCTTTTCTTCTGTATGATAACCTTCTACTATAGGCATGTTTTTCCGGTTTTTAAATAATGAAACGATAAATGAAGTTAAAATTCCAACTCCACAAATAGTCATTAATGCAAATAGTATTTCTTCACTTAATACGATGCCAAAACTTATTGCACCAAAAAGTGTGAGTACAAACAAAATAAACAAACCCCAAAATATAAAATATGCCGTTATCCAATTCGCCTCATCGTCCATTGCGTCTTTTGCTTTTTGCAGACCGGTATTTTTTATAGTAGTGTCCTGTGGCGATGTATATATATAATTTCTTTGCTGAGAATTTTGATATACTGTTCTAGTAGTTTTCTGTTTTGAGCTTGATAATTTTTTTTCAGAATAGTTTATATAATCTTGCTTAACTATGTCGCCTTTTTGAAAATTATTCAGATCTATAGTAGAATCTAGTACCACATCCGAACAATGTGTTACTGCTGCAATAGCTGGTTTTGATACAAGTTTTTGATTACATACAAACCTTGTTTGCTTGCACGATACAAGTAGAATAAATGGCAATAAGTATAATATTCTTTTCATATATGAAATTACACTTACATATAATAAATTTCATTTAACTGAAATTTATTATATGATAAAGTTCTATATATAATTACTTAGCAAAACTCACCGAGCGTTTTTCGCGTATCACGGTCACTTTTATTTGGCCGGGATAAACCATATCTGTCATAATTTTTTGACTGATATCAAACGCTAAGGTATCTGCTTTTTCATCGCTTACACGTTCAGCTTCTACAATAACTCTTAGCTCACGACCGGCTTGTATAGCAAATGCTTTTTCTACACCTTTATATGACATGGCCAATCCTTCCAAATCTTTCAAACGCTTGGTATATTGTTCGGTATCTTCACGACGGGCACCAGGCCTTGAACCGCTTATGGCATCGCAAGCTTGCACAATAGGCGACAACAATGAAGTCATTTCAATTTCATCGTGATGGGCTCCTATTGCATTCACTACTTCGGGATGTTCTTTATATTTTTCGGCCAACTTCATACCAAGCAAAGCATGTGGTGTTTCTGGATCGTCATCCGGTACTTTGCCTATATCATGTAATAGTCCGGCACGTTTGGCCAATTTAGTATTCAATCCCATTTCGGCAGCCATAGTAGCACAAAGATTTGCAACCTCGCGACTATGCTGTAATAAGTTTTGTCCGTAACTGGAACGATAACGCATTCTGCCCACCATTCTAATAAGCTCTGGATGCAAACCGTGCACACCCATATCAATACAAGTGCGTTCGCCTATTTCAATAATTTCATTATTAATTTGTTTGGTGGTTTTTTCTACCACTTCTTCAATACGAGCGGGGTGTATACGACCATCTGTTACAAGCTTGTGTAATGATAGGCGTGCAATCTCTCTGCGTATAGGATCGAAACCTGAAAGTATGATAGCTTCCGGGGTATCATCTACTATAATTTCTATTCCTGTTGCTGCTTCCAATGCTCTAATATTCCTTCCTTCACGCCCAATAATTCTACCTTTTACTTCATCATTATCTATATTAAATACCGAAACTGAATTCTCAACGGCATGCTCTACCGCAGTGCGTTGGATGGTTTGCAATACGATGCGTTTTGAATCTTTGGCAGCAGTCATCTTAGCTTCGTCCACAATTTCTTTTATAATACCCGATGCCTTGGTACGGGCCTCTTCACGCAAGCCTTCCACCAATTGGTTGCGGGCTTCTTCTACACTTAGTCCAGCTATTTTTTCCAAATGTTTGAGCTGTTGTTGGAACATAGCTTCTGCTTCTTTATATCTATTTTCAGCAGCTTCTTGTTTTTCTTGTAATTTTTCTTTCAGAGGGTCTAATTCTTTTTCGCGTTTGGCAATATTATCAATCTTATCTTTTAGTGATTGCTCTTTCCCTTTTGCTTCTGCTTGTTGTTGGCGGATGGCATTTTCAGCATCAGCAACTTTTCGATTGCGTTCTTGAATTTGCTTTTCGTGCTCAGCCTTCATCTGAATAAATTTCTCTTTGGCTTCAATCTCACGGTTCTTTTTGTAAAGATCGGCTTTGTCCTGTGCTTCTTTAAGCAATTGTGCTTTTTTCTTTTGCATGCTGGCATTCACCAAAAAATAGGAAATTAAACTTCCTGCGGCTAGTCCAGATACTAAAAGTAAAATGTGTATGGCATCCATATAGAATTTTTTTTAGGGTTGACAGGCCCCTAACGGGATGCAGAAAAAAGTGTACGCTTATGCGAGGATTTGCTCTAGGTGCTTAATTTGTTCTTCTACATTTGCAGTTATGCCACCACTGTTTTTGCAGAGGATAGCAACCGCATCAATAGCCGCCATGGTTATAGCGTCTTGTGCATCGGCAGAAGAATATTGTTTTTTGTAGTATGTAAATTTTTCGTTCAGCACTTTGGCAATGGTCCTCACTTGTTCTTCATCTATTGCTTCGATGGTAAGCGGGTATTGTCGCTCGGCAATCTTAAGCTTTATTTGAATCTTGTTCACTTTTCGCCCCGTTTGGTTTTGTCAACAGGTTGATACTTGTATTTATGTCGTTGATCATTTTGTTGATTTGCAATTTTGTACTTTGCTTATCACCTCTGCTCAAAAACATTGCAAGTTTAACTGATTTTAACTGCTTTTCTAAATTTTCGGTCTCAGAATTTTTCAAATCCATCTTTTGTTTTAGCTCCTTATGCTGATTTTGTTGGGCTTGCAGCTTTTCCCGCAACTCAAAGTTTTCTTTTTTAAGTGCTTCCACCTTTTGGGTAATGAGCTGGAGTTTATGGATGAGCTGGTCGGGAGACAT
>JANYDJ010000050.1 GCA_025363675.1 Flavobacteriaceae bacterium
GTGGTTTTGGCGACAAAGACAATAAGCAAATTATTTCTTTAGCTTGGGGTTTAATTCATAATGAATTTCACAAAATGGGCTTTGGAGAAAAACTATTAACCCATCGGCTGGCATTAATAAAAGAATAGTTCCCCCTATTACCCACTACTGTTGATACGACCCAACACTCATACAGTTTTTTTTAAAAATATGGATTTAAAACCACCAAAATAGCAAACGATTATTATACAGTTGGTATGCATCGGTATGATATGGTTTTGAATGATGAAATTAATGCCGCTATTTAGAATGACGTTTATACCTATCGTCATTGCGAGGAGGCTTCCGACGTGGCAATCCCCTAGGGTGTGTGCTCAGCATTTTTGAATTAAAGCGTTGAATTCTTTCTGCACATTGACTATACATTATATATTTGCAATATGGAAAAGGGAGGTTCGATATATATTATGACAAATGAACATCACACTGTTTTATACACAGGCGTGACTTCAGATTTATTGAGTAGGATTTCTGAACATAAAAGTAAAAAATACTCCAGCTCCTTTACAATACAATATAATATTTCCAAATTAGTATACTATGAAACTTTTCACGACATAGAAGAAGCAATCGCGAGGGAAAAGCAAATTAAAGCTGGTTCAAGAAAAAAGAAAATTATTCTAATAGAATCTATAAATCCGGAATGGAGAGATTTATATAATGAGTTGGATTGGTAAAAATAATTTTGAAGACAATAATAGTAATCGAGCACACACTCAAGGAGATTGCCACGTCGCCCTGTCGCACAGTCTTACACACATGCTCCTCGCAATGACGACATTGTATTGTACTTGATACTAGCGACTTGATACCTGATACTATCTTTTGTCTTTCGTCTATTGTCTTTCATCTCTATTTTCGCACCTCCAAATCATGAAAAAAATCCTCATAGCCAATCGTGGCGAAATAGCCCTGCGTGTAATGCGTGCATGCAAAGAAATGGGCATAAAAACTGTAGCTGTTTATAGCGAAGCCGATGCGAATGCATTACATACAAGATATGCTGATGAAGCAGTGTGTATTGGTCCGCCGCCTTCCAATCAAAGTTATTTGTTGGGACATAAAATTATTGAAGTGGCCAAACTTACGGGTGCTGATGGCATTCACCCAGGCTATGGTTTCTTGAGCGAGAATGCGGAATTCAGTAGAATGGTGAAGCAAGCTGGTATTATATTTATTGGCCCCAGTGCCGAAAGTATGGAAACGATGGGAAGTAAAATTGGAGCGAAGCAAGCGGTGAGAAATTTTGGGGTGCCCTTGGTTCCTGGCATTGATGAAGCTATAACAGATGTAAATGAAGCGAAGAAAATTGCAAGCAGTATCGGTTATCCTGTATTGATAAAAGCTTCTGCAGGTGGTGGTGGCAAGGGAATGCGTGTGGTGAATGCAGAACATGAATTTGAAGAGCAAATAAAAATGGCACAAAATGAAGCCAAATCTTCTTTTGGTGATGATGCAGTTTTTATTGAAAAATATGTTGCTGCTCCAAGGCATATTGAGTTTCAAATAATGGCCGATAATCATGGAAATGTAGTGCATCTTTTCGAGCGTGAATGTAGTATACAACGTCGCCATCAGAAATTGGTGGAAGAAGCACCGAGCAGTGTACTAACGCCACAGATGCGTGAAGAGATGGGCAAGGCCGCAGTGAATGCAGCAAAAGCTTGTAACTATAGTGGTGCAGGAACTATAGAATTTTTGCTCGACGAGAAATTAAATTTCTACTTTTTAGAGATGAATACACGCTTGCAAGTGGAGCATCCCGTAACAGAAATGATAACTGGAATTGATCTCGTAAAAGAACAAATAAATGTAGCCCGCGGACACAAACTTTCTTTCACGCAAGAAGATTTAAAAATAACCGGACATAGTATAGAATTAAGAATTTGTGCCGAAGATCCTGCCAATAATTTTTTACCAGATATTGGCAAATTGACTACTTACAAAATACCACAAGGATATGGTGTTCGTGTAGATGATGCGTACGAACAAGGTATGGAAATTCCTATACAATACGACCCCATGATTGCCAAACTAATTGTATATGCTGCCACCCGTGAAGAGGCGATGGAAAAGATGATACAAGCGGTGGATGATTATCATATAAGTGGAATTGAAACCACGCTTTCATTTGGCAAATTTGTGATGCGTCACGAAGCATTTAGAAGTGGTAATTTTGATACGAAGTTTATTGATACTTATTTCAAACCTGAAATGCTAAATGAGCCGCTTGACGAAGATGAAGAACTTGTGGCAGCCCTTGCTGCTGAGGCGTTTTGGAGTAAGGAGACTGCAGTTTCCGCAACTACAAATAGTAACAAATCGTTTTCTGCTTGGAGATTGAATAGAAGGCAATAATTATAACTATATTTGTCATTCCGAGGAACGAGGAATCTAAAAATAAACAGTGAAACACAGCAGATTCCTCCTTCGTCGGAATGACAAACAATATATAAGTAATTTAATTATCACTCAATCTGCCCACCACTTTATAGTTCGATTTCTTCAAAGTTTTTGAGTCCAATGCTTTTTCTTTCACTACGCAGAATGGCCACCTGCCGCTGCTGTGCACCATATACCAGTTATTGTTTTCTCCCATTAAAAAAGCAATGTGGGTATCAAGTCCTACTATATATAACTTGTGCTGGGGCGGACCAAGTTGCTTTACGAAATCTTCAATTTCTATATTAGAATATCTTGTTATATACTTATCGGGCAGTAATTCTCTAATCATTTTTTCCGATGGCATCTGGGCCATTTTTTCTCTTTGTATATCAAAACCTGCATCACGTAGAACGCTGGTAATAAAGTAACCGCAAGCTATTTTTCCTTTACAAGGCTGTTCGGTAGTTCCATTAAAATCCCATAAAGTGCCGTACCAAAATGGGAATATAGTTTTTGATATATAGCTGCAAATAGCTTGGTTATTTTTGATGGTATCATATAATAGTTTTGCCCGTTGTTTTGTTTTTATATATTCTTCTTGCGATATTGATGCAGGCCGCATTCCTGGAACCAAATTTCTGTATGGAGAAATATATAATAACGCAAGCAGTATTATAATTAATACAACTAAGCTATATAGTATAATTTTTAGTTTGCGTGGCATACCAATGTTTTGTCCTGATGGGACTTATATATAATATCCGAATAAGGCCTAAAGCTTAGTCCCTTTTGGGACAAAACATTGGTAAAAAAAAATGAGTGTGGGATAAAAGTCCCTTTAGGGACGCAACAAAACAGCACATTTATGCGGGGAGTCATATAAAATATCAATTCCTTGGCAAAGCATACAGCCGTTCATAAATCCGTTTCATCATGGGCAGCATAAACACCACATAAAATATAGTTTCAATTATTTGAATCATATACATCATATAATCGAAATTTTCATTATTATGGAAGAGTTTAAATTCTAAAAAAAAGAAAGTAAATAAAGGAACTGTTAATACCATGGCATTAAAAATCATGACACCTATAATATTCCATAAGTTATAACTTTTTCTATCGTAAGCCAAAAATATATGCACCACACCATAAAAGAAAGTAGCATAATAACAAAACTCTCCATACCATTTTGCATTGTCATTGTTTGCGAAAATAAATCCGAATATGGCATATATAATAGGAAGCAAACAAGCCACCACTATAAATATAATAAACTGTTTCCATCGCACATTTTTAAACATGTGTAATAATATACATATAGCTAATAAAAAGTAACCGCTAAACATTAAAGAATCTTTTCCGAAAAAACCATGTTTTGAATACTTCAAATAGGAAATTTCGGAAAATCTTCTATCTAATGAATGTGTAAAATTTTTCACGTCTTCCTGCATCATTCTCGTTTTTGATAGATTTTCAGCAGTTGAAAACTCAGCACCTTCCTTCTCAGCTGCCTGTTCTTGCAATAGTGCACGGGTTTTCATTATATCATCATACTGATTTTTTAAATCATTAAATGTAAGATGGTTAATACTATTGTTATCAGGGTTATGGTAACTATTATTATCATCATGACCATATATATCATACTTTATTGTTAAATCTGTTATATTTTGCAGCAATGCATGTACTTCAGATACTGTCTTTATTTTTGATGCTTTTGCTTTTATCTTATCAGCATTGTCTATTCCATCTATTAGTTCCGACACCTCTTCATTGTTATTATAATTATGTTCATAGGAATTATATCTATTCTTATATTTAATTAAATTATAATTGGTAAAAAAAACATAATTTGAATTAAGTGTCAAATTGTATTTTAGTGCTATATTTTTAATTTTTATAGCACTATCTTTACTAATTTCCACACGTTCTTCATCCGTTAGCGTATTACTTTCTGATGAATTATAACTTCTAGTCTCCAACATAAATAACTGAGCCAAGTTCGCAGTATTCACATCTTCAATCAACTCCTTATCGCTTACAATATTTGTTCTTTTAAATTCCAAAGCACCTGCATACGAAAATATAATAAACCACATTCCCACCAAGGTAATAAAACTTAAAATAAAAGATATATATTCATCCGTAATTTTACGCTGACCAAACTGTCTTTGCTTGTCGAATATCACCGTTTTATATATCCAAAAACAAGCAACTGTTACTGCCAATATCGATGAAATACTGATTGATACATAATTGGAATGATGGTCTAAATCGGCCATCCCAATGGGAGTTATCATAGCCAAACCACCCAGAACCAAACACGACAGCAAGGAATAATACAAAAAGTAATGTGCCCGAATACTCCATATCAATGGATATTTTTTCACCAGATACAAATCTATCTTTTGCAGAAATCTGGGATATAATAATGCGTTTTTTTTCATTCTAGTCGTTAGTTGGTTAGTCGTTAGTCTGCCAGTCATTAGTAGTGAGCAATAATTAGTGCGTATGCTCTGTGTGACTAACGACTAATGACTAGCAAACTAACGACTAGTTTTACATGTCCTTTTTAAATAATTTTCTGGTTGAATCGCTGATGTCTCTATAATAACCTATTTGTAGTCCTTTGCTTAATAGTGATTTTAACAGTTCTGTAGGGGCAATATTTACGGGAAAGTTTATAATATATATAGTTCCTGTTTCTTCTATTGTGGTGTCTTGCATATCGCTAATTGCATCCATCAATTCTTGTTTTTCAAATCGTCCGTTTAGTTCTACACAGTTGGTGCTGCGGTCTTTCCCAAAATCTCTCCTTGCTCCACTATATAAGGTATTTCCGTTTTTAATAAATATGAGATTATCTGAAATATTTTCTACTTCGTGCAATTGTTGCGAACTTAAAATTACCGCAAACGGATGACGAATACTTTGTGATAAATATTTTAAATCTTGCAGAAAAAGTTGCTGTGCATTAATATCGAGATTGGCTAAAGGTTCATCTAAAATAAGCAGCTGTGGCTTGCGTATAAGCACCTTGGCCAGTTCAAACCGCAAACGGTAACCACCCGAAATTTGTTTCCAGGTAAGGTCTTTAAATTTACTCAAACCCAAACGCTCTATTATATAATCGACCGCATAATCATTCTCGTCATTTTTAATACCGTGTATGGATGCAGTGAATCTTAAATTATCCAATAAAGTGCCAAACCAAGTATCGATACGTTGGGGTATATAGCCAATTTTTTGCTTGGCTTCATACCATTCGTTACTGGTATATTGTGGGAAAGTGATTGTTCCTATTGTTGAGGCTAAATCGCCAGCCAGCATGCGAAGCAGTGTAGTTTTGCCATTACCGTTCTCTCCTACTACGCCTGTTATTTCTCCTGTTTTTAGTTCGAGTGTGAGTGGTTCAAATCTAAAAGTTCTGCCTCTGCCTTCATATACTTTTCCCAATCCTTCGGTGGTAAGCATTACTTTGTTGATAGCGGTAGTATGGGTAGGGACTTTACTATTTTCCTTTACTTCCTTGCAAACCGCTTCCATCTCAGCACGCAAATTATTCATCTGCTGCTTATGGTCCACACTTTCTTCTGACAGGGCATTAAACTTTTTTCTGATATTTAGAATTTT
>JANYDJ010000100.1 GCA_025363675.1 Flavobacteriaceae bacterium
CCGATAAATCATTTGCCTCCGAACGTGCAATCACGTGTACATGGTTGCTCATGATAACCCACGAATATATACACAGCCCTTTACTGTTTATGCAATGCTCCAAACTATCCAATATTATATCCTGGTTCCGCTTTCTCGTGAAGACATCCGCCCACTGCACAACAGTCATGGTCAGAAAATATATCTGATCCTCGTGGCGTATGGAACGACGTAAGCTCATGTGTGCAAATATATATAAGTGATAGGAATATTTTATATACTGCCGTTCAGGAGAACGGTTTTTATTAGAAGTCACCGTTCACAGAACGGCGACAACGGGGGAATATATCAACCTATAGAAATTGAATTTATTAGAGAATAGATTTCATTCAATTTGTCTATAATAATTTTGCTGTTGTCTAAACTTCTATTGTAAAGTAACATAGAAAAATTGTCTAGTTTTTTTATCACTAAATCGATTTGATTTATATTCCTTTGAGATACTATTTTCTTTGCCTTTTCTAAATCATCGTATGGGTTTGTTCCAATTTCATCTAAAATTAAACCTATTATTTCATCTAAGAGTACCTCAATTCTTTTGCATTTTATATTATAATCCATGGTCATTATTTAATTTGCGTGGGGAATTTTATTTTAAATTCATCTAATGTATATATTTCTCCAGTCTTTAAATCCTTTATTTTTTTTACCCAAGATTGAGGATACCCTAATGGCATCAAAACTTGGTCTGCTCCTCCTGAATAAATTGATTGCGGTGCTATTTTTCCCAAATTCAATTTAGCACCTTTTTCTACAAGCAATTCGACTTCAAATTGCATCGTACTCCATTCTTTTAGCATTGCTAATTCCCACGTTGTCGCCGTTCTACAAGAACGGTGACTCTTAATAGAAACAAGGGTTTGCAACCCGGCACCCGAAGCATACTTCCCATCATTCCAAAAACTTTATTTTGAGCAATCCTTTCCCGCCCACATAATCAATAGCACTCGACAGCCTGTATTCATGCGGCTCGTTCACCACCCCTGCCCTCACTGGGTTCTGATGGATGTAGTTCAGTTTCTGGTCGTAGAACAGATTGGTCTCCAGAAGTTCGGCATTGTTGCCTCCCTGCCACACCTGGAAATTCTTGTGTTCGTTGCTGCTTTTTGCCACCGACGTGAAAAGCCAGGTCATCCACCCTCTCCTGCTTTCTGTATTCTGCTGCACCGATTCAAAAAGTTTTTTTGAGGTGTGTTTTTTCATGTCTCTTATTGTTCCCGATAAATCATTTGCCTCCGAACGTGCAATCACGTGTACATGGTTGCTCATGATAACCCACGAATATATACACAGCCCTTTACTGTTTATGCAATGCTCCAAACTATCCAATATTATATTCTTCCCCAGCTGTCGAGAATCTTCCAAAGAATGACTTGTGTGTCAATCTGACTCCAGTTATACTCAACACCATCTATATCAAATTTATTATGCTGTTGGTATTTGAAATTAAACAGTTCGATCGGTTTACCTTCATCTACCAAGGCATTACCTACATTTCCAATAGGATCCATTTTTCTACCTACAATTGCGACTTTGCCATTTGTTCCGTTTTTAACCCTGTTAACTACATATCCTGCAATCTCATCACCTACTTTGAAAACTTTCCCCGCCCCCGTAACAACTTCATATTTTGGTTAATATAGGATTTAAAGGGTTTAATTTTGTAAGCTCGTTTTTGTAATATTCAAAATCAAAATGTTTTTTTATTTCATCAACATAAGGGGGCAACCCAAATGTTAAAATAGATATTAAAAAGGTTTCAGAGTTTGGGTTATTCTTTAAAACCCTTTCACATAAATCTAACTGAAAAAGCTCCCTTCCCTCCCAATAAGAAGCAAGTGTATCTAAAAGCTTCATTAAAATAATTGCAAATCTTTCATTTTTACTTGAGTTGTACTTTTCTAGCAAATAAACAACCAAGTACATGCCCATTTTTTCAAAATTATTAAAGCAGAAATTTTCTAACTCATCAAAATTTAAAGTATTTAATTCAACGATATTTTTCATTTTTTAGGTTCTTTATAATTTTACCCACCCGTTAGATGGTGTTATTTTCCCATTTACAATTGCATAGGTAATTTGTACCTGTTTAGTAATACCATTCCTTGTAACATCTGCAACTTTTGTTAAAGTGACACCATTATATAATTCATCTGTTCCATATTTGAGCGTTTCTTTTACAATATCTAATATGTCTGCTGAATTTTTGTCGGGTACTAATGTTTCCCATCTATGGACAGAATTTGTACTTCCCTCGATTAAATGATTGAGTTTATTTGAATTTGAAAAAACATTATCAACAATATCACTAATCTCTTTTGTTATGATTTTACCCCCCTTGGAAACAATGTCCCCCGCCCCTGTAACCTTCCCGACCGCCTCTTTCATTTTCTTATAGAAATCGGAGGTTTTGTCGGCAAAGTTAGTCATTTTTTCACCAAACTTGTTCCATGTTTTGCCAGAGGCCAAAAACTTTACGGTACCCACAAACATATCTGCACCCGCAGTATAAGCGGCTATATTTTCAACACCCTTAGCATAAGTTTCGAAATATGATAACAGTTCTTTTTGGTTTGGGCTTAGTGTGTTCCTATTGATGCTTCTGTTAATGAGCCCCATAGCAGCCTGGTTGCCAAGGGAAAGACGAGTGGTAAAGGTGGCTGCCCTGCTTAGCAGTGATGTGCCGCCTGAAAAAAATGCCGACCCAACGGTAAGGGCCCATACTGTTGCTTTTCGCCACTCGGCAGCTGTACGGTTGAGCTTGTTCACATAAACATTTCTATGAAGAAACATTGCCATAAAGGCTGGTTGCCAAGTTTGTTCAGTAGTCGCATATACATTGTCATTATGTGAGCCATTCAAGTCAACTATTGTCACGGGCACTAACTCAAACGGTGAGCAGGTAAAGTTGACATCTATTGCCACAGTGTTTTCTGGAACAGTTTTTATCGTATTCGTAGAGGCGTCATAAACCATGACCTGCCCCTTTCCTACTTCTGCACTGTAATTCTGTTTTAAGGTTATTACACCTGCTGCATCTATATTGTAATCATTATTGCTAATGGCAATATCAGTGGTAATAGTTAGATCCTTGTACTCATGCTTCCTGGTATTTCCATTGTCCATTTTTGCATTAAGACCAATTATAAATGGCAGTACTCCATGGGCATATTCAACAGTTTCATTCTTTTGGTTTGGGTTGACATTATTGAAAACGGCAACTTTAGATTTGCAGTTGGCTACAAGTGGGTAGTATGTATGGTTACTGTGGCAATATGAAACCACACTATTAACGGCAAGAAATATATTAGCCACTACATCCGTTGAGGCCTGATTGTTAAGCGAGGTTAGCTTGTTCCAAATAACTCTGATAAAAGTATAATCATTATTAGAAAGCCCTACAAGAAGTTTTGATCGGTCAACGGGTGGTGTAGTCTTAATAAGGTCAGCGATAAGATTGTGTGTGCCCGAAACCCAGTAATTATCATAAGGGGCTAGTTTGCTCAACATTTTGCACCTTGTTTCTATGTCGAAGGCTACAAAACCACATTTACCTTCTGGATATAAAGCAGTAAGAAAATTGAAAACGCCCTGTTCGCTCTTACTGCCTACTTCGTTTTTAAAATTAACTATCTCCTGATAATTGGACACGTATAATGAATTGGTAGTTTTTGTAAGAATATAATCCTTAATAAATGCTATTCTTTTGTCAGCTTCTTTTATATTAACAATTTCAGGGGTACTGGTAAAATCAATCTTGAACTCTGGTTCTTTAAAAACTGTGTTTTTAAAAAGTGTAGGATTTTCTTCACGAGATTTGTTAAGAATATCATATAAAATTTTTTCTCCGATTTTTCCCAATCTTGCCACTACTTCCTTTCCTACACAATTGTTGAACCCTTGCAACTCATTAGATTTTATCGAACAAAATGAAATAATTTGGAAATACTCAAGAAGTGAAGAATTTTTATCTAATGCTCCACATATAATATTGTTAACAGACAATGCACTAGGCTTTGACTTTTTATTGGAAGAAATAACTACTTCGTCAAGTTCACCTGGGACATAATTTTCCCAATCAACCAAACTAACATCAGTCGTTCCCGTCGCAACATAACTGGTCGAACAACTTTGTATTTTATTCTCTTCTAATACATCCCAAAGCTTTTTTTGCAATGTTACAGCATCATTCTCATCAATATTAAAACACCAGAAACTGTTAAAAAAACCTGCAAACTTAATATTATCAGCAGCACTATATATATTGTCGATGTTATTTCCTATATGATATTTTCCTTTGAATCTAGAAATGTAAAGTTTTATTTTCCCCTGATCAATTACAGGAACCGCAGCAATTCCACTTAACGGTTTGATGTCTTTTGAATAAATGTCTTTATATGGTTCACTTCCTTTTTCTTCTTCTGTAAAATAGGCAAGACCTTCAACAATGTCATATGGATTATCAGAAATACTTTTATCATTTGATGAAAGCCTATTGTATCTAAACGAATAAGTTTTTTCTTTCAGAGTAAAAGAAATTAGGGAACCTAATGGTGCTACAGTATTACTATAGCCCACCTGATTTTTTTCTCCATCCTTACCTGTAATTGTTGAAACATATCTATCCAATACGGAAAAACAAAAATCCCCTGCATCCTCAGGCACCGTTACATATTGACCTGAAGGAGTTATAAATGTCAACGTTTTACTGACTATAAAATCCTTCATTGCCTCATTTGATACCCTAACACTCATCCCATCATCATCATTTTCAAACATTCCAATTACCAAAGCTGGATCATGCAAACAATCCCATTGGAACTTGGAGTAAGTTATACCAGTGCCATAATTCATTAAATTGTCTGTAACATAATTCTGTTGGTTTGGCTCAGGCCAATAACCATCAAAAGAATGTTTAAGATTAAATACCCCGTGTGAAAGCTCATGACCACAAAGTCTGACTTGCTGGGTAGAAGAATAACTGGTGACAGCAGCGTAGTTTAAGAAGCCATATCTACTTCCTCTTGGCATATCCCCTTCAATATCATTCCTATCATTTCCATCTGTATCTATAAATTTGGATATGACAAAGATTGTATATTCCCCTTTCGCAAAAAACTTTTTATATGAATCTGCCACCGCATCCATGTCATTAGTGACATTAGAAAATTTAGTCGACCCATTAATTGTTAAGCCGTTGTCCCACCTTTTCTCCTCAAACTTCTCCGCAATCCTCACCTTCACATTGATACAAAAAGGGTTATATATCTTATTCAACTCCATCTGCAAGCCCGCAGCAGTAATGCCACTAGGTATACTAGCAGAGCCAACTGGAACTATTGCAACTTTAATAGTTTTTGGCTCATAGCTTGCCAGTTTCAGCTTACCAATGCTCACATAATTGCCGCCGCCGTTGTCAATCGTTACATACAATTCCTGTGCGTCGTTCTTTCGCCCACCCAAAAGGTTAACTGTGTAGTCGCTGCCACTTCTTGTATAGGTAAAACAGATGCCCTTGGGGGTGATGAACTTTATTTTATCCTTTTTCGCCTCGTCAACATTACTCAGAGTTACTTTCAGCACATCCGGCACGCCCGGTGCCATGCACTTGCTGCCCACCTTGAGCCCAGAAATATTCGGGTCCTCGTACTTTGCCCCCCACAGCACGCTCTGCCCGTACTCTGTCCTCCAGTTGTCGAGGGCGTAAATGGTTTCGTTTGTTATGGCACTAAAGGTGGCTGTGCCGAGGTTGTTGTCTATTCCCGAGGTGATGGCCTTTACGCTGGCGTCGGGCAGGGCAATTGTTGTAGCCACCTGTTTCACAATACCGCTTTTGTCCACCCCATAATACCTGCCTTTGGGGTCAACAATGCTTGTGGGCAACTTAGCCGCAGTAAAGGTTTGTCCGCCTATTTTTATGTCACCTGTTGGGTTCCCGTCAGCATCGGGCGAGCCTGTCTTCACTTCTATCTCGGTCGTACTATTTATGTCCACATCCACAGTAAAGGAGGCCGTAACATCGCCCGTTACCACATCGCCCGCATGGGTACCGCCACGGGTAACTGCCCCCATATCCATTATATTCCCCATATTGGGGTCCCATGTAGTATTTACCTTTCCGTATATGAGCTGCCCATCTTTGTTCACCCCTATGTCCTCGAACGCTACTTTTACGTTGGCAAAATAGAGGTGCTTTATTTGAAGGTGGCCGTGGCCTGTAAAGGTGGTATCGGTGGTATTGTACACAACACTATCCACATATATTGTAAAGTCTGTGGCCTTGAATGTTTGCCCCGCTATGATACCTGCTTTCCTAACCCAGTTGCTAATGCTAGTGCCCGCCCCTATGCCGCAGTTCAC
>JANYDJ010000106.1 GCA_025363675.1 Flavobacteriaceae bacterium
AAAAATAATAAGCAACATACTATTTTTGCTACACGTTTTTTCATAGTTGCAAAAGTACTAATTAAGATATGATAATGGTGAGTATATAGTTGATGAAAAACACGAACTATAAAAAAATAAGAAATATAGAAAAATTAACGAATTAAGTGAATCTCGCCGGTACGCGACTGTAATACATTGTCGAAACCCCAATATTTAACTACATATACATATACATCTTCGGGACACTCAACTGTGTGGAACTTACCGTCCCAACTATTTTTAAGAGAATTAGAAGTAAACACATGCTCACCCCAACGATTATATATATTTATTTCAAAAGTTTTTAAGCTTCCTCCTTTTAATTCAAACCTATCATTCAAATTATCGGAATTGGGCGTAAATGCATTGGGTATCCAGCAAGCAGGGTCAAAATTAAAGGTTATTTTATTGGACCATGACACATAAGTACCCGATGCTTGGATTCCTTGAATTCTATAGCTTTGCTCGTAACTATCGAATCCATTACTATATTCTCTTATGGTATCGAATGACGTAGCGTCATAATTTAGATAATCCCCATCCTCAGGAAACTTACGCAAGATATTATACGCATCTACTCCACTAGGCCAACCAAAGTATTGCGTCCAATATATAGAATCATCATACGGTTGCGTCTTAATGCCCTTTAATAAAATAGTAGTATGGATATTGGTTTGTAGGGGCTGGCCACATAAATCGTAGCCTCTCACAAAATATTCGTAATTGGTTTTATTTACATCAACACTTTCATCGGTATAGCTTCGCACTGAACCTTCCACTGTTCCAACCAATTTAAAAGTATCGGCTGTATATGCTTTCCTGCGATAGATTTCAAACACACTATTATATCGAGGAGCAGCGGTTAGCGACCAATAAATTTCATTCACTATATCATTTACTCTTCCCACTGTAACATAATTCATATTAAGTTGGGGACGATCGATATATATGGGTAACGGCACTGTATCACCAATACATCCATATTGCGATTTCTCGATTACATATAACGAAGCAGGGTTTTTGCCCAAGAAATCTGCAGTTACCGCATTGGTGCCTTGCCCATTTTTTAAGTTCCCGTTTTGAATATGCCAATCAAAAGTAGAATTGGGAAAACCTGAAACAGTATAGGGATGATTTTTAAAATTGGGATAGCATATATCTGTATCGCCTGCAATAGGTGAAGTTGTTGGCTTTGGGTGAACAATAATAGTGGTATCGAAAGGTAAGCCTATACAGTTATCTTTGGTAGTTTCTATAAATGAAAGTTTGTAAGTGCCTGCTATAGGGAAAGCCAATGAAAGTGTATCAGTGGTTTGGGGCAAAGCAACACCGTCCAAGCTCCATTGATAGGTTGACCCCGCGTTACCTTTTGTTCTATATAATAACAATTTGCTCGATTCGCAAAAATTCATATTGCCATATACCAAAGTTGCACTGGGCAATGGAGCTATTCGCACATCTAGTTTTACAAAGCTGCCAAAGCAAGGTAAATTATTTACTGAATCGAAAGAAGTTTCTTTACATGATATATTTGCGGTACCTGGTCCTCCCCAATTTACTGTAACACGCCCACTATCATTATCTGAAGTGATGGTGCCACCATTAATTTGCCAAGCATAATGACTGCGATTGGTATAATTAACCAGGTATACAACACCTGTAGTATAAGCACATACAATGGTATCGCCCGTAGGTGTCTGGCCTTTTAGTGTATACTCTTTTGCCACGGGATAAATAAGTGTATCTCCAATACAACCATATTTATTAATTTCCAAAACCTTAACATATCCTTGCCCTACATTGCCCCAATCAACAGTAATTTTATTACTGTTTCCGCCTGAAGATTGTGTGCCACCAATAATAGTCCAATAATAAGAAGACCCTACAGTTTGAGGGATTTCATATTCCACACCAGGCACATTGGGACAAACAGATTGCGTTCCCTTCATAGGCCCAGTATTTGGGAAATATATATTCACATAAAGATACATACTGTCGCTACTACATCCGTATTGATTTGTTTCTACCACTGCTATATAGCCAGTACCACGTGTACCCCAATTAACTGCCACTGAATTTTGAGGATTGTTAGAGATTATTTTTCCATTATATACAAACCATTTGTAAGTAGACCCTGTGGTGGCTTGTATAGTATAAGGTTTATTGGTAACAAACTCGCACAGTGCTGTGTCTCCAGTAACAGGTTTTACATTTACGGGCGGTAAAATACTAATATTTTTTTCGGTAGGGGTGCTTGTACAGCCGGCTGTGTTTTTAAGAACGACTATTACTTTTCCGGTACCGGCATTGGGCCATTCCACATTTATGGAATTGGTACCTTGGCCAGATTTTATATTTCCATTAATTGTAGACCAATCGTAAGTATAGCCTGCCTTGGCAGCAGTATAATAAGGGACTACCTTATTTTGGCATACGATGGTATCACCTTTTAGTGCACCCGTATCTATAATAGGTTTAACTTTGATAAATATATTGATGATAGAACTTTTTGGCGGACAACCATCATCAGTGGCAGTAGCAGTTATAAAATAGGGAACGTTATCGGCATGGCTACATATAGTTTGCCAACAGAAAGTAGTAGTAATTTTTCCACCGCTTCCGGTAACATTGTTACAAGTAGCAAGATTTGTACTATGACCCAATTTGGCTGAACCTTGCAAAGGCTCCCCTTTAACAATAAGGGCAACAGTTTGTGCAGGTGTGTCAGTAGCAAATATATCGAAACAAATTTTATTGCCAGCCTCTACTTCATAGTATTTTCCATCTATTCCTTTGGGAGGCGTAATTCCGCCCTGGTTATTGAACGCAGGTTCGAGGTTATAGGGACAAGCGTCGAATATAAGCTGCACATCACGCCGCACTGAACTAATAAGTTTACCATTTCTATATTCGAATACATCCACCGCTAATGAATAGTTACCCTTAAGTGTTGCTTTGTATTTGCAAAGCCCAGTATATTGATTGATAGCACTATACCCGCTGCTACCAAATGGCCTAGAGAAAGAATACCCGTTGTTATAAGTTACTAAAGGTAGTGTTTCATTATCATCGGAAGCATTGTTTGGGTCGATATGAAATACACTTGCGGCAACAGGTTTTGGGGCATTGCTTTGGCCTCCTCTGTATGGATAAGAGAATTTATAAACTAAAGAATCGCCATCTTTATCGATGGTATAGTTGTTAATTGAATTGGTATCATTTACACACAGAAAAGGAACCGGGGGTTCAGTAAAGTATGGGCTACTATTCTTTAAATCGGAATTGGGAATATAGACATAATATGTTTGTCCTTGCTCATAAGTTAAATTAACCTGCTGATTTCTGCAGCAACGTTTATACACCAAATGATAACCATTTTGCGATACAGGTAATTCCACAGAACTGGTATATATCCCTTCTTCAACACAATAGTGTATAGTATTTTTACAGGGAGCAGGCGGAATTATTGTTTGAGATGAAGAAAGTGGAAGAGATATGGTAGAATAATAAGAATGATTATCGGAACTGGGATTATTATTATATATGAAAATATCAATAGGGTCGTCCAAGCTTGCATTGGTACTAACACTACAGTCACGATATATTTTTAGAGTAATTAAATATTTAACAGATTTTTGCCCTGAAGGTGAGGTAACTAATCCCTTGTATTCATAAGTGAGGCTACCACCCATTAAGTGGGTAGCATTTGCTTGATAAAACCCAATGGTGAAACCTAGCACCACCAATATAAGTTTAAGAAAGAGAAAGCGTTTTGTCATTGACATTTCAAAATAAAGCATAAAATTTCAAGAAACCAAAATATTTTAAGTTGAAAAAAATATTTTATATTCCTCACTACGAAACGTGTGCCAAAAAGGTTGGCTGCATATCTTTGCAAACTCAAAAAATATAAAACATGTTCTATAAAGCCGATTGTATTCATTTTAGAGGAGACCTACCCTGTATCCCACATAAAAGACACCAAGTACACTGCGATGGTTGTGCCTATTACGAAAAAATTACCTGCAAAATATTAATAATAAAATTGGGAGCAATGGGCGATGTGATTCGAACAACACCGTTGGTTCAAAAATTAAAAGCAGAATATCCTGGCTGTAAAATTACCTGGCTAACTTTAACCCCCGATATTTTGCCCAAAAGTGAGGTTCATGAAATTTTGGGATTCGAACTTAAAAATATATTATATATTCAAAACACCGAGTGGGATGTGGCTATTAACTTGGATAAGGACAAAGAAGCTGGAGCCATTTTGCAAACTATAACTGCTAAAACAAAACACGGTTTCATTTTAAAAGACGGCGTAATTCAACCATATAACGAATTGGCTTATCATAAATTTGAAACCGGCTTGTTCGATGACGTAAGCCAAGCCAATACGAAAAGCTATCCAGAAGAAATTTTTGAAATTTGTGGGTATAGCTATACCAACGAAAAGTACTTACTGGACAACCATGAAGACAAAGGTTACGAATGGCAAATTGACAAATCGAAAAAGACGGTGGGGCTTAACACTGGCTGCGGCGATAGGTGGGTAACACGCCTGTGGAGTACAGAAAAATGGGTTGAACTTATCAAATTATTACAATCGAAAAATTATAATGTTTTAATATTGGGGGGCAAACAGGAACATGAACGTAACCTGGAACTTGAACAAAAAACCGGAGCTACTTATTTTGGATATTTTCCACTGCAACAATTCATCAATTTGGTATACCAATGCCATTTGGTTGTTACGCAAGTTACCATGGCCATGCATATAACAATGGGCCTAGGTAAAAAAATGGTATTAATGAATAATATATTTAATCCCTACGAGTTTAATGTAAAGGGAGATATAGGAACCATAGTGCAGCCCGAAAAAGTATGCAAATGTTTTTACCGAGGCACCTGTGTGGATGGGGTTAGCTGCATGGAAACTTTGGAACCCGAGAAAGTGTTTGAGGCAGTCAATAATATAATTACGAATTAAAAATTACGGCATATATCTATTCAGAACATAAATAATATTTATAATAGGGTTTGTCATTCCGAGGAACGAGGAATCTACTGTGTTTCAATGGTGATTAGTAGATTTCTCGCTCACGCTCGAAATGACAAAGGATATTATGTCTTGACTACATATATGCCGAAATTCGTAATTAAAAAATCGTAATTAAAAAAAATGTTCACAGGTATTATAGAAACTTTAGGTAGTGTTAGGCATATAAAAAAGTATGCTGGCAATGTGGAATTTGGTGTTGAATGTAATTTCTTGCACGAGCTTGTATTGGGGCAGAGTATAGCCCACAATGGCGTATGTTTAACCGTTACCCATTTATTCGATGACTATTATACTGTTACTGCCATTGACGAAACATTGAACAAAACAAATTTGGGTGCCTTAAAAGTGGGTGAATATATAAATCTGGAACGCTGCATGCCCGCAAGCGGAAGGTTCGATGGACATATAGTGCAGGGCCATGTGGATTGTACGGGTATATGCAAAAGCGTGAGCGAAGAAAACGGAAGTTGGGAGTTTGAATTTATATATAGTGATAAAAAACATATAACCATTTCAAAAGGTAGTATTTGTATAAATGGAGTGAGCCTTACAGTGGTAAATTCTACAGATGATAGTTTTAGTGTGGCTATTATACCCTATACATTTGAACATACCAATTTTAAGAATATTAAATCGGGAAGCAGCGTTAACCTCGAGTTTGATGTTATAGGTAAATATATACAAAAAATAATGGCCAAATGAATTGGAAAAACCTAGTTTTTTACACCTTGAAAATTTTCTTTTTTTGGTTGGTTTTTTTTCAGGCGGGCCGATTAGTTTTTATGATATACCATGCCAATAAAATTGCTGGTAATTCATTTTTAGAAATTGCTAAAATATTTCCTTACTCACTAAGGCTCGATGTTTCATCAGCATGTTATATTATGGGTTTGCCTATTGTTCTCATTTTTTTGATGAGCTTGTATTGGGCCAAATATATCAATATTTTTCTCAAATATTATTGCTACTTAATTATTATATGTATCAGTGCTATTACTATTTTCGAGCTGGATTTATATACCGAATGGGGTGTAAAACTAAACTATAAAGCAATATTATATTTAGAGCATCCTTCAGAAGCATTTAACACATTACCCTTATCAAAAATCTTAATGCTGTTTGTGTTGTTTTTTGCGTTTGTTTCTGTCTCAATATATAGTTTTAACAAATTTGTATATTATAAAATAGCGTCCTATAAACGCAATTGGTTATTCCCACTGCCGTTTCTTTTTTTAGGTGCTTTAGGGGTGGGCATTGGGCTGCGTGGCGGACTACAACAAATACCGATTAACCAAAGTGAATGCTATTTTTCTACCAATAATGATTTGAATATTGCTGCTACTAATTCATTTTGGAATTTTATGAACAGCATTTATCAAAATATAGAAATTGATATCCGACATAATCCATACACCTATTATAGCGATGCAGAAGCACAGGCTGTTTTAAAAGAATTACATGCAGTAGAAAAAGATACAACTATACATATATTTAATGTAGAAAAACCCAATATTGTTTTTGTAATACTTGAAAGTTGGAGTGCTGATTTGGTTAAATACTGTGGTGGAGATAGTGGCATTGCACCTGTGTTTGAGAGCCTGTGCGATGATGGGTATCTTTTTACCAAATGCTTTGCAACCGGCGAACGCAGCGACCAAGGTATGGCTGCTATATGGAGTGCTTTCCCATCGCAACCCCTACATTCTATCATAAGTCAGCCCGACAAATTTCAGCATTTGCCTTCTATGGTCAATAATTTTAAGCAGGCCGGATATTATACTTCTTATATATTTGGCGGGCAGCTTATATATGGCAATATAAAAGGTTATATGATGTCGAATAAATTTGATAAGATTAGAGAAGGCAAGGATTTTCAGGGTTACCCCGAAGGAAGATTGGGGATACATGATGGTTATATGTTCAATGAATTATTGAAAGAATGTAATACATCCAAACAGCCATTTTTTAATTCGTTTTTTACTTTAAGCACACACAATCCTTATGATATGCCCTGTGCAAACCCTATTACAAAAGGTGGTGAAGAAAAACCGTACCTCAACTCGGCTTATTATACTGATAGTTGTATTGGTGCATTTATAAAAGCGGCAAAAAAACAGCCGTGGTATAAAAACACACTCTTCGTGTTTATGGCCGACCACAGCCACAATACACCGCAGCATACCGATTTGGTTCCCTCCACACACCACAGTATTCCGTTCTTATTATATGGTGATGTAATTAAAAAAGAGTACCGTGGATATAAGCATACCAAAGTAGCATCGCAAGTTGATATAGCTGCCACATTATTGGCACAACTGAATATGAAACATGATGAATTTACGTGGAGCAAAAACTTATTAAATCCTTATACAAAAGAAATGGCCTATATGGTTTTTTCGTGGGATGGCGACACTTGGGTAAGGCCCTGGGGCGAGCTATCCGTGCACCATGGCGATGGCAACAGATTGTTCAATATACAAGTGAATGACAGTAGCAAAATAGACCAAATGGGTAAAGAAGCAAAGTGTTATATGCAGGAGGTTTTTAGGCAGTATTTGGTGAAGTAGGTATTTTTATTTATGAATAAAAATCTGCGGAAAAGTATCTTTATTTGTCCATAATTCATAATAACTGCTACCATTCCCATAATGATATTCTAAATTCTCATAAACTGGTTCTAAAATAATATTTCCTGCAGAATCTAACAATCCGAGCTTTCTTTCCAAATTATTATCAAGTATTGTAATTCTAAAATGATTATCTGAATAACTTATGTCTGAATATATTGGTTTCACCACAATATTCCCAAGGGTATCCATTAATCCAAATAACTTATTCTCACCAAACACAATAAGCCCTTTATTAAAGCTTGCTACCCTTTCTGGCATCCTACCCTTTCCCCATCTTTCTACAGCTTCAAAAAAATATTTATTAGGATCAGTTCTTTCTTTTAATGCCAAGTAACTTACCCATTCAGAGATTATTTTTAAGTTACCATCCATCAATGCAACTCGCCCAACGCTGTCTTTTATTATTACCAACCCGTTTTCTATTTTGGATAAAATGCTATAGCCACTTTTTTGAGTAATTACTTTACCATCCTTATTTATGAAAACCAACTTGCCGCTTTTAGTCGCATAGCTATATGCTGTATTAAATGGATAAATAAAATCATACTTCTCATCGTTCAATTTCTCACCTTTTAAATTAATAAAACCAAATTGTAAAATAGACGTATCATTTTTGTCTTTGAATTTTATTGGTTCGGTATATTTATCACAACCAATGCATTTTTCATAAATACTAACACCAATAAATCCATTTATTGGCATCGACACATCACGATAATTTGTATTGAGAATAACTTTACCATTGCTATCAATAAGTCCTGATTTGCTACCCTGTGTATAAACAGCGTAACCATCTGCTGAAATTAGAGATATATAATCAAATGTATCCGAAATAAAACCCCCATTCCATAAAATATATTTATCATTTGCCAAATGAACTGTGTAAGGTAATTTCCTCCATCGAAATTCTATTTCTTCATCTGTACTAAACTGGAGTATGTTATTAAAATTGTAATACTTATAAATAGTTTTCTTTGAATTTCCTGAATGTCTAATTTCATATAGGCTATCACTTACATCAACAAATTCATTACTAATAACAAAAGGCACAATTTGATTAAATTTTTTATCATATATTGCCCATTTATTATTCTTTTGAATCATGATATAGGGCAATTTCCATAGAAAGTTTATTTGTTGAAACCCTGAATCAAATGGTATAATAAATCTATAATTAGAATCAATAATAGCGACAGTTTCACTTTTCCTCTCAAATGAATATTTACGTATTAAAACTTGTTTATCTTGATTATGTGTAAAATCAGAAAGCGAATCGAAAATTTTATTACCATAAAAATCATAAAAAGTTGCATAGCTATTGTTCCGTAATACTTTCAAAATATTAGAATACTCATCTACTTCAAAATTCAGTTTATTAATGTCGCGTACAAGTAGTATTTGTTTAAAACTTGAATCTAAAACCTTAACCTCGTAAAATTCTCCTTGTTTTTTCTTATAGGTAATTAATGAAAAACCTAACTTATCATTACGCATTATTTGACATTTGCACGCGTACAAAACTTCTCCATTTAAATTGATTACAAATGATGAATCATCATGAGATTTCTTTCCAATAAAAACATATTTCCCTCCAATTTTTAACTCATCGTAAATACTAGGAATTACCTCTTGCCCTTTATTATTTATTGCACCATTTGCTCCAGAGTCCCTTCTCACAATGGCCAAGCCATCTTTAAAATAGTCCGCTTCTTTATATATAAATGGAACGACTAGTTTACTTGTGCTATTTACATAGCCTGACAAAAGATTCCATCCCACATAGTGTCTCACAGGGTACAATATTGATGTATCCTGTTGAGAGTATATATTAAAACGTACTAATAATATAAAATAAAAAACAATAATTGTTTTTCTTATTATCATAAAATATTAAAAATCAAAAAAAAAATGTAATCACCTCAAAAATTTTTTCACCATTTTCCACCCATCTTTCTGTACCAATATATAATATAAACCTTGGGGCAAATGGGATATATTATATTCATTATATCCTAGCTGTATTAGTTGTGTAGCAATGGCTTTCCCAGTTTGGTCTATCAATTCCATACTCATTTTTTCGAATGAATTATTGGTAATTACTATTATATTATGGATATTCTGTATCGTTATTTTATCGGGTGATATATCATATACATTAATAGCTGTAGTATCTATATGACTCGTATCCTTTACTGAATCTGCAACATATATTTGCCAATAATTTACCCCTGTTTGCAGTTTGCTAAAATTACCGATATAATGGAACGAATCATTGGGTTTTATGGTTAGAAAATTCAGCGTGTCCCATATATGTCTTTGCTGTGCTAGATAGGAGAATCGGCTATGTCCCCTGCCCCATTTTACATAATCGATTAGGTTTACGGTATCGTATCTGTTTATATTAAAAAACAAAGCCGCCGAACCAATGGTATCACCTATATAGAAACCACTAAGTATTACAGTGTCGTTCTTTAATAAATTGAGCTTGCCTTTTAATAATTGAAAGGGTATATGCCCAATAGAATCGCTGCTACCCGTATCGTTGGCAATATATAAATTTGAAATATCTACATTGCTGCCACCTGTATTTTTAATGCCTATTTGTTGTTTGTACGGATTTATATATACAAATTTTAATGCCAGTGAAGGTAATTTATACGATTGCCAAAACGTTTTACCATGAGCGGTGGAACCACCCGTAAAACTATAAGGCGGTGCCGAATTTAAATATTCGCCTTTCACCCAAAATTTCATCGAGTCTGCTAAAAATTCGTAGTTTTGACCTGCGGTGCCCCACTGCACAAAATCAGCAAAATTTGAAGGAATAATTTGAGAAGAATATCGATTATCATAAATCCCAATCGAACCTGAATCGTAATCTATATCGAGTCCACTAAAAAAAGCAAAATTCTTTGCTGGGCACATTAGTGAACCCGATACTAAAGTTAAATTAGCCAACGATACTACTGTGTTTTTATATACAATAGTTATTTTAGCTAGGTTTTGCGTATCGGTATAATAGTTTTTAATGGTGATTACTTTATAGATAGGATCAACGCCCACTATACGTATTTTGGCAGATACGGAATTATAAAATATAAAAAAAACTATATAAAGTTTCCCAATAAAATTAAAAATAGATATATAGTTTTTTTTGATCACGATTAATTTAATTACTCTTCACAAACTTCACATAGCTTGTGTTGCCATCATCTTTGCATAGTTTTATATAATAAATTCCCAAAGCAAAATTACTGACATCTATTTGTTGATTATTATTAAACACCCCGTTCTTTAAAACCCTACCTGTTGCATCATTGATTGTATAATATATATTACCCGATAAATTGGATTGTATATTCAGATTTTGTGATGCCGGATTTGGGTGTACACTTATATAATTTGCATTTACTTCATCAATATATACTCCCTGCAAGTGCCTGTTCTTCCAATAACTTGCACCACTTTGTGCAAAGGTAAAATTACCAGTATATACTATTGAATCATTCTTATTTAAGTGTACGGTTTGTAATGAATCCCAGATACCTTTCTGCCCGGCCAATGCCGCGTATGGCTGTAGGCTATCGCCCCATTGCACAAAGTCGAGCATGTTTGTGGTATCATTATATATGTTAGGGAAGGCGAATAACGCCAACGAGCCTGCATTTTTTATACTATCGTTTATAAATTGAATTATCACCGAATCGTTTTTCTGAATATTTAAACTTCCTTTTAGTATATTCATCGCCATATTTTTTATGGTATCATAACAATTACCATTAATACAAAGTGAGGAATATGATAAATCAATATTGGAAACTCCAGCATTTTTTATACATATTGAATTTGTAATGGTGCTCACATAAGAAAATCGAAGATTGATTATCGGGGCTTTTACGCCTTGCCAACAGCTGGCATAGTGATCGCCGTAGGTACACTTAAATTGGAATGTGGCCGCTGTTTTAACAAATGTGCCCTGCCCCCATAATTTTTTGTTTATTGCGTCTGCTTCAAAGGCTTGATTCGTATCTCCCCATTCAACAAAGTCATGTAAAGAATGGGAATCGACGGGCATATTGGGTAAATGTAAACTTAGCGAGCCTTTAAACGGATTCATAGTTAGCCCCACCACAACAACACTCGCTGTATTTTTACAGTTACTGACACTGCCAAATCCAACAGCCAATTTTGATAAGGGCGTATCAATTCCATTACAGCTCAATCTCCACTCGCCTAGATTAGAATCAGCATTTAAAAAATTGGTTAATCCAATCTGTCTTTTGGCAGGGTCTACATATATAATCCTGACATTAACGAGTTGTTGGCTGAGCATGTTTTTATTGCAGCAAAGTATGATAACTACTGCCAACATCCATTTACAAATTTTGTAGGTATTTTTTTCTTTCATTTTCGGTCCATTTATTATCGAATGTATATAATTTGTCCCTGTCTTTAAAGTCAGGGAAACTTGTTTTTGCGGTTAATCTTCCATAATGATGCACAAATATACCCAATGCTATTTGCATTGGTTTCATATCTCCCACATCTATACTTCTTTTTTTTACTTTTACAAACATATCCCAATCGGCTTCCTGCACCCTCACATCCATTCCCTCAATTTTATCTAAACTTGTTTTGGTAGTGAGAATTGCAAATCCACAAAAACCTTCTTTTACTTGATATTGAAATTTGTTAAATAATTTTTGTGTAAATTTTTTATAGGAAACATACATTAAAAACATCATCAACTTTAGGCCAAACCTATTGATTGAAATTTTTCTGATGGGGGTACTTATAAGTTTCCATAAAAACATTCTCTTGCTCGTTAATTCTTTGGTATGCATACGCTCATTCCCAGTTGGGCAAATAAACTCGATATCATTTATCTGCATACATTCGAGAAGCTTTCTATCCCATTGTTCAGATAAAATGATATCATTATTTAAAAAAGCTATATGTTCAAATTTGGCAGCGTCAATTCCTAAATTATTGCAATAGGGATATGAATAATTGAATTCGTTTTTTATTAAAACCACTTTGTCTTTTCCCTCAAAATATTCTCTCGACCCATCATTCGAATTATTATCTATAATAATCAACTCGAATGGGTTGCATGTATTTTCCATCAAACTCTCGTAGAAAAGTTTGTTCATATCCAGTTGATTATATATTGATGTGATAATGCTTATCATGTTTTAATAAAGTAAAGACACGTAATATAAAAAAAGGTTGCTTGGCTCTTTCAAGCCCCGCTTTCGGAAAAAATGTATTATTGTTTTATCATTATACTTTTGTCCATCGTCCATCGTCTATTGTCAATTATGCTTCTACCTCGGCCTTCACAAATTCCTCCGCCTTTATCACCATATTTTCTGAACCTATAAATACCGGCACGCGTTGGTGCAGTGAGGTGGGAACAATCTCCATAATACGGCGTGTACCGTCTGTGGCTCGTCCGCCGGCTTGTTCTACTAAAAAAGCCATGGGATTGCATTCATATATCAATCTCAATTTCCCGTTCAAATCTTTGGCTGTGGGCGGATATATATATATACCACCTTTCATTAAGTTTCGGTGAAAATCGGCCACAAATGAACCTATATAACGGCTGCTATAAGGACGATTTTCTTCCTTGTTTTCTTCCTGGCAATATTTGATATAGTTCTTCACGCCTTCAGGAAATTTATTACAATTGCCTTCGTTCACACTATATATTTTACCATTTTTGGGCGTGGTAATTCCTTGGTTCGATAAACAAAATTCACCAATAGATAAATCTAAAGTAAAAGCATGTACTCCGCATCCTGTGGTATAAACCAACATAGTTGATGAACCATATAATATATATCCGGCTGCTACTTGGTTTATACCAGGCTGCAAGCAATCTTCAACGGTAATAGGCGTACCCACTTCTGAAATACGACGATAGATAGAAAAAATAGTTCCGATAGAAACATTCACATCAATATTGCTCGAGCCATCCAAAGGGTCCATCGCTACTATATAATGTCCGGTTTCATTTAGGTAATTTATATCCTCATCCTCTTCTGATATTACAGCGGCACACTCATGGCCACGACGCAGGGTATTAATAAATTCATCGTTTGCCCTCATATCCAATTTTTTCACCTCCTCCCCTTGCACGTTTGTGGAACCGTGGTCGCCCAAAATATCCACCAACCCGGCTTTGTTCACCTCCCTGTTAATGATACGAGCTGAGAGTATAATATCCCTTAATAGTCTTGATAATTCGCCTGTTGCGTAAGGGAAATCTTTTTGTTTGTCCAAAATAAATTGGTGTACTGTGGTTAGTCCTGTTATTTCTTTTTGCATTTTTGTTTATTAATAATGGTGCGAAAATAAAATTATTATAGCAAATTTGCGACATAAAAAAAATAGGGCATGCGGGTTTTTAAATTTGGAGGAGCATCGGTTAAAGATGCAAAAGCAGTAAGAAACGTGGGCAATATCATTTCTCGATATTCCGATGAACCCTTGCTGGTAGTGGTTTCAGCGATGGGGAAAATGACCAATGCCTTTGAGAAATTGATTGACAGCTACTATTATAGAAAGCCCGATATAATGCAAAATTATCAGGCCATTAAAGATTTCCACCAAGAGATCATCAACAACTTGCTGGTTGACCAACGAAGTGAGACCTATGACGATATTGATAACCTGTTTTTAGAACTGGAATGCATTCTAGAAACGCCCGCAGAAAGTGGCTACGACTATACTTACGACCAGATGGTTTGCTTTGGAGAGTTGATTTCTACCCGCATCATCTCCACCTGGCTAAACGGCCACGCGATTAAAAACCGCTGGATGGACTGCCGCAATTTTATATGTACCGATGCCAATCATTTGGAAGCCCATGTGGACTGGCCAGCAACCGAGGAGATTATTCAGAAGAAACTTTTGCCGATAGTGAAAAAGCAATTGGTAATTACCCAAGGCTTTATTGGCCGTAGTGCCGATTTATCCACAACCACTTTGGGCCGAGATGGTAGCGACTATTCAGCCGCAATTTTTGCCTATGGCCTTGGGGCAAATTCTGTAACGATATGGAAAGATGTACCTGGTGTAATGAATGGCGATCCCAAAAAATATGAGGGTGCTGAATTGGTAAATCATTTATCGTTTAAAGAAGCCATTGAGCTTGCGTATTATGGTGCCAATGTTATTCATCCAAAAACTATACAGCCCTTGAGGCAAAAAGGGTTACCACTGTATGTGAAATCTTTTTATGAGCCCGACTTAAAGGGAACAGAGATAAACAACAACGAAGAACCCAATTCGCAAAGTTTCTATATTCATAAAGACCAACAAGCCCTACTTTCATTCAGTACCAAAGATTTTTCATTTATCACCGAGGAGCATTTAAGTCAAATTTTTAATGAGTTTAAGCAATATAATATCCGTGTAAACCTGATGCAAAACTCGGCTATCAGTTTCAGCGTGTGCGTAAATGCTAGTGGGCATTTAGAAGAGGCCTTAGAAAAGTTGAAAACCAGTTTTGAGATAGATGTGAAAAATAATGTTGAACTACTTTCTGTAAAAAACACTACTTTTGAAAAAAATACTTCAATGCTTAAAAATAAGACCATTTTATTGGAACAAAAAAATCAAGATATGGTGCAATACGCCGTGCAATAATGGTTAATTGTTAATGATAAATGGTTAATTATTTGCTACCAAACAATATACATTTACAAATATCTAAACACAATCTTCATATATAAATCGACTTAACCATTGCGAGCGAAACCCATTAACAACTAACCATTAATAATTTACCATTATATTAAATGCTTATAAACTTCGACTATCTAAACAGTGTAACGGGAGGTGATAAAGATATCCTGAAACAAATTTTACAGGCTTATATAGATTATATGCCTGCCGATGTTACAGAATTGAAACACTTGCTGCAGGGCGACGACCACATGGCTACGGGCATGCAGGCACATAAAGTAAAATCATCGGCAAGAATGATTGGATTGCCATGCACCAATATATTACAGGATATTGAAACCTTCGCAAAAACCAATACACATGTTGAACAAATACCTTCCAAATTGGAAATGGCTATTGAAGAATTATATTTGGCCATGGAAGAAATAAAACAGATTATCGAGCAAATATAAAACCCTTTGGAAACGCTGTTTTTTTGTTCGCTACTGGTTTTAGTTTATACTTACTTTTTATATATTTTTATTGTATTTTTATTATCGCAATTCAAGCGAAAGAAACAACTTCATTCACATTCCCCTTCCATCACCATTGTGGTTCCGTGCTATAATGAAAAAGATTATATACTGGAAAAAGTAAAGAATACCAGAGAGTTAAATTACCCCAATAAAAAAATTATTTTTATTACCGATGGATCCGATGATGGTTCCGATGAATTATTAAAACAATATAGTGACATTGTAGTTCTGCACCAAGCCCAAAGGGCAGGAAAATCGATGGCTGAGAACAGGGCTATAGGTTTTGTAGATACCGAAATTACTGTATTTACCGATGCCAATTCTACATTAAATCCAGATGCATTATTATATATAGCCCAACATTTTGCAGATGAAAAAGTAGCGGGAGTTTCGGGCGAAAAAAAGATATTATATAATGAAACCGATGGGGCAAATAGTGCCAGTGAAGGTTTGTACTGGAAGTATGAATCATTAATAAAAAAGTATGATAGCGATTTCTACACCGTAGTAGGTGCAGCAGGCGAACTTTTTGCAGTTCGCACCAAGCTATATACACAAATGCCCGCAGACAGTATCAATGATGATTTAACGCAATCAGTAATGCTCAATTTGCAAGGATATAAAATTGCATACGAGCCCAAAGCTTATGCTGCGGAAACGGCCAGTGCCAATGTGCAAGAAGAACTGAAACGCAAAATAAGAATGTGTGCCGGTGCGTGGCAAGTAATGGCTCGTTATAATAGTATGTTCAATTTTTTTAAACATCCCAAACTTACTTTTCAATTTATATCGCACCGTGTTTTGCGTTGGACACTTTGCCCCCTAGCGTTGCTTACTTTATTTATATCAAATATTTTATTATATAATCAGCATATATTTTATCAAATATTTTTGAATTTGCAAATAGTTTTCTATGTAGCTGCTGCATTGGGATATTATATAAACAAGATAAAAATATTATATGTTCCTTTCTATTTTGTTTTCATGCATTGGGCTGCTGTATTGGGCTTTTTCCGCTTTATGAAAGGAAAACAGAGTGTGAATTGGGAGAGAGTGAAACGAGGGTGATTGTTAATGGTTAATTATTGATGGTTGATGGTTAATGGAGGCGATTTCCAATGTTGATTTATTAGTGGTAATTTGTTAATTATTTGTTTAGTTATGTATTTACTATTGTAATCTAAATAACAAAATCATGAAAGAAAATTTTGTTAAAATAAAAAGCTATGCATTTGCAGTAAGTGTAGTTAAACTATATCAATACTTAGTAGAGACTAAAAAGGAATTTGTATTGTCTAAACAATTACTAAGAAGTGGGACATCGGTTGGGGCAATGGTTAGAGAAGCAGAGCATGCAGAAACAAAAAACGATTTCAAACATAAAATGGCTATTGCTCAAAAAGAAATCAATGAAACCATTTATTGGCTTGAGCTTTTATTGGAAACAAATTATTTAAGCAAGGAACAATTCGATAAAATAAATAAAGAAGCAATAGTTGTTATCAAGTTAATTACAACAATAATCAAAACCACAAAAGCAAATATAATTAATAATAATGGTTAATTGTTGATGGTTAATTATTAATGCCATTCGGCAGATTTATTTGATTCGTCAACTCATTTACCATTTACCATTTACAATTAACCATTAATTTTTATTTGTTGCCTCAGCTCATTAAACATTATTTTTTTTGATGCGTCAGCTCATTAACCATCAACAATTAACCATTAACAATTCTCTTCTGGTATGCAAGTACGCATCTAAACTCTCCCCAACTTATACTAGGTCCTAATATTTCTTTATAGGGTGCAAGTGTATCAAAAGTATTGTTTTCTAATACTTCTATTATATTTTTCACTTTCTCTTCTGAGACTATAGTTTCAATCTCAATCTCTCCATCTTGCACACCAATAGCCAAGTGTCCTTCTATAGTGGTAACCGCCATATTCCTTTCCGCTGCTATCGCTGCTATGGTTTTACCACTAATAAATAGCAATACACTTTCTTTGGCCGATGAACCTTTTTCGCCCTTAGGTTTTTCTGCTGGAAGTTGTGTTTTATAATAGTTAAATTCAGGAAACTTAAATTCGATATCACCATATTGAATCTGATTAAATCTTTTGGCTAAATTCAATAATTGTAATTCAATTTGCAATACATCCTGTTTATATTTTTTTATGCGTGTTGCATTCTTCAAACTGTCTAAATAAACTTGCGTAGGTAACAGCATTCCTGCTTTAATTTTTTCAGAAAAATACGCTACCGCTTTTTCTATCCTCGATTGTAAAGTACTGGAATCTTTGGTGTCCTCTGCTTCGTTAAGCAAAATGCCCAGTTGTGCTTTAAACTTTTCGGCTATCGGTTGCAACTCATCAATAGTGGCTACCATAGTATTTATCCAATTCTTTTGAGC
>JANYDJ010000120.1 GCA_025363675.1 Flavobacteriaceae bacterium
AGTAAGTATATTATATGATAGTTCTGAAATTGCCACTCTCGGATATGTGAAAGCAAAAGAGTTGAAGCAATTTGATATTGCGTCTTCTGTCGCCTACGCCCACATCAATTGGGAGAAGCTGATGGAGATTGAGAACAAGCAAACATTTGTATATAAACCCGTAAGTAAATTCCCCGAAGTAAAAAGAGATTTATCTTTATTGTTAGATGAGCAAATTACTTTCGGTCAGCTTGAATCGGTAGCCAAACAAACCAATAAAAAACTACTCAAGAAAGTAGAATTATTTGACGTATATCATGATGCAAAACTGGGCGAAGGAAAAAAATCTTATGCCCTAAGTTTCTTCCTGTGCGATGAAGAAAAAACAATGGATGATGCTACTATAGATAAAGCGATGCAGAAGATATCACAGAAGTTTTCAGATGATTTGGGTGCCGTGGTGAGGAGTTAGTACACTCACATTATCTTACAAAAAGTGGGACTAAAACAAAAAAAATGCGGCTATATATTATATAACCGCATTTTCATTATTTGTATTTTTTTATTTTCTTATATCCAAAGGTTTAACCAAAACCTGTTTTTCGTTATTCTTTAATGATATATAATAAATACCATTTGCAAGCCCAGATGGCAACATAATTTCGGCACGAATTTGATTAGCTGCTATTTTTCCTGAGGAAATGGATTTTCCAGTAATATCAATCAAATCATAACTCCATTTATTGTCTTGTACATTGGGAATATCTATATAAATAGTGCTGCCCTCCACAGGATTCGGATATATATTTATATTATTCTCGTTAAGAACATCCCTCACACCAGAACCTGTTGGTAATTGTTGGGCATGCGAGTAACCACTGCTTGGGCTATTGTAAGTTGCATCGGTAAAATTGACACTAGCAAAAGGGGCAACCTCATTGGGTCGAAAAAATAATTGCCTGTAGGTTGTTCCGCTTTGTCCTTGGGACACTCCGAAAGCAGCAGTAAGTTGAGAAGGTGCAACTGCCCCGCCAAGAAAGAAACTATCCGTAAACATGGTTATTCGTTTTACCTGTAATACATTTACATAACCAGAAGTAGTGCCATCCAATTTCTTTACCTTCATTTGTCCCCAGCCAATCACCGAATCCTGCACGGCAACATATTGCCTTTGATAACCCGGAACATCATTGATGGAATAAGCTGCAACCGTGAGGTGAAAATTAAAATCGGTTTGATAGGTTGAAGTCCATGCACTTTGATAAGTTGCAGGAAATTTTAATACATATCTTGGATTTGAATATGCAATATTTTGAGCATCGAATACCAAACTATCAGTTGCAGTAAAGCCACCTCCCGTCAACTGATGCGGCTGCCTTTCTACCCGTAATCCATATTCTAAAAATCCGGTTGACGAAATTCCGTATTGAGCACTCTCAGGAATGGTAAAAGGTGGGAAAGATGCTACAACCCCATCGGCATATTGAGCAGTGGAGAATCCTGATGAATAAGCACTGCCATGATAAGTGGAACTTATTTTGGTTACTGAAACAGCATTGGTCATATCCCAACTTCCATTGGTGGCCGGTGCAAAATTAGGAAAAGTAGAACCGGTTACTGAGCCCAAAAAGGAATCAGTGGTGTTCAAATAAGTACTGGTGTAACTTGCCTGATTCAATGTAATTTGTGCTTGAAGAAGGCATACGGTTGAGAACAATGCACACGTCATTGTTAGTAGATTTTTTTTCATTTTTAATAAATTTTTTGGGTTAGAGAAAACGAAGGTAAACCCTAATCGAATGAATCTTAATAATAAATTAACTTTTGAACTATCTAATTGACTATTAGTGCAATAAAATAATATTCCAAGCCTTCTATTGATAAAATCCAATCGCTATTCGGTTCACAGAGGTTTACATAATAGGTATTATATAGTCTGCTAAAAATACGCAGTTTCTACTTTTACTGCCCCAACAAGATTTTTTTAGAATTTTCCTTTAACAAAATAATGAAATTGAAACCAATTTCAATTTCGCTTTGTCAAACTTAGTGTGGCATTGTGTTCTCAACTTTCTTACCAACTATTTTTTGCTATTGTATTTTATTTTATAGCAGCTGCCAGTATTTTAGCTTCGCTCACGGTAGTCGGATATTCAGCTTTATTTGCGGCTGTATTATATAGTTTTTTAGCCTCTGCATTTTTTCCTTCGGCCTGTGCCAATTTACCTTTTGTTATATAATAATAGCCATGCAAATTGTCGTTTACTTTATACATCTTTTTGTATAATACATCAGCCAAAGCCATACTAGCTATAGCTTCTGTGGTTTTATTATTATTCAAATTATACCAAGTTGTCATAATATTACCCACACATTTATAATATGACCAGTTGCTTGAAATTAGTTTTTCAATATAGGGTAATGCTTTTTCGGTTTGGTTTGTTTGCATCAATCCTTCAGCATATTTATATACAAAAAATAAATTATCTGGATATTTTTTAATCACATCTTCTATGGTACTTAATATTTCTGCAGGCTTGCCTTCATACTTAAAATATATATTCACCAAGTAATTCGCCGATTCCATTTTGCTGAAAAAAGAGGTGCGATATGAGGTTTTTAACTGCTCAATTCCTTCAACCGCATTGCCTTTATCCATCATTTTAGCAAAAGGCTTAATAATGGGATGCAATTCGGGGTAACGCTCTCTATAGTAATTATACATGCCTGTAGAAAAATAAAAATCACTTAATTTTTCCTTAAGTGTGAAACCTCTTTTTACATATTTATACGCATTTGTTGAGTTTTTAACAGCTGCCATAAAATCGCCCTGCATGGAGTGTATTCTTGCCAAAAATCCTTCAGCAGTAAAATATATAAACATAATTTCAGCGTCATCTTTCTTTTGCACGTTCAATAGGTCATCGCAAAGTTCGACAGTGTGATTTAAAAATGCTTTCATTTTTTTCACCATCGTGTCATTAGTAAGTTCGGGCTCCCACTGCCAGTCTAGGTTCATAGCCATTAGCATATAATATAATGGGTGGCCAGGTAGTTTTACTTTAACTTGTTTAAATATGCTTTCTGCTTCTTTAAATTTAAAGTTATACATTTTGTCCAATCCTTTCAAAACCAATTTTTTCAACTCTGGATCAGATGATATGGGCGTTTGTTGCCCAAATGAACAACAAATTAAACCAATATATAATATAGTAACTGTTAAAAATTTCTTCATCATTTAATCATTAATTCAAAAACCATGCTATGATAGTATATAATAAAATATACTTACGAAAAGGTTTAATACTGCTCTTTGTTATTGGGAAAATCCTTCAGTTTAATATCTTCGATATAGCGTTGCACATTCGTTTTTATATCGTCATACAAATTCATATACCTTCTTAGAAAACGTGGATTAAATTCTTTGGTGAGCCCTAGCAGATCGTGCAATACCAATACTTGTCCGTCTACCCCGCCTCCTGCTCCAATGCCTATAATAGGTATAGATAATTCTGTGGCTACCTGTGTGGCTAGTTTGGCAGGTATTTTCTCCAATACTATTGCAAAGCACCCGGCCTCTTGCAGCAAATGTGCATCCTCTATCAATTTCTGTGCTTCCATTTCCTCTTTTGCTCTCACTTCAAAAGTTCCAAATTTGTATATTGATTGCGGCGTTAATCCCAAATGGCCCATTACCGGAACCCCAGCCGACAAAACTCTTTTAACTGAATCGATAATTTCCATTCCCCCTTCCATTTTTACAGCATGTGCTGCTGCCTCTTTCATCAACCTAATAGCACTATTTAGTGCTTCTTTCGAATTGCCTTGATAAGAACCAAACGGCATATCGGCAACCACTAAAGCCCGCGTTACTGCACGTGTTACCGATGCAGTATGATATATCATTTGCTCAAGTGTGATAGGCAAAGTTGTAGTATGCCCAGCCATTACATTAGAAGCCGAATCGCCCACTAAAATCATATCTATCATGGAATCGTCCAATATTTTGGCAAACGTAAAATCGTAGGCTGTTAGCATCGATATTTTTTCACCACGCAGCTTCATCTCTTGCAGCACATGGGTGGTTACACGTTTAATCTGTTTATATTGGTTGGTATCTATCATATATATATTAAAACCGTTTCGGCTTCATTTAGTCGGCAGGGTGTTTGGGTTATTATATTATTTGCATTATGCCATATAATCTGACACAAAAGCTGTTTCCCTAGGGTTGATAGCCATTACAGGGCAACTGGTGGCATTATTTACTATCTGTTGTGCATAGCTTCCCAAGAAAAATTCAGAGACTCCTTTTTCTTGCTGGGTCATAATCATAATCAAATCGGCATTAATCTCATTTGCATATTCCAATGTTTGTTTTGCATAATTGCCCGATTCGTCCAATATTTTGGAAGTATATTTTACACTTGCTTCATCAAATAGTCTCTCTACCTGCACCAATTGAGCATTTACGCGATTGGCCAAAAACTCGTCGTTGGCTTTAAAAGTAGCAATATGGATAGTTGATTTATAATGCTTGGCCAAATGTATTGCCCATGCAACCTTCTGTTTCGACTCGATGGTGAGATCCATCGGGAAAACGATATTTTGATAATTTAGTTTGTTTGATTTTTCTTTGATTACAATAACGGGTACATTGGCATAGTTGATAACCCGAGCAGCATTACTGCCAATAATTTTTTCGATACCGCTAGCACCATGCGTTCCCATTATAATAGAATCGCAGCCCAATTCATCAGCTGCTTCCACTATGGCTTTGTATATACGACCACTGCGAATATGTGTGTGGGGTTTAATACCCATGCTCTCTATTTTGAGGGCAATACCGTTTAACTTATTTTGAATACTATCTTTTACCATATCAACATAGCTACTTTTGGTAAAGATGCTCCCCAATACACTTTCTTCAACCACGTGAACTACTGCTATTTCATTATCGAAAGTTTTGGCTACTGAAATTGCATGATCTAAGGCGTGCCCTGCAATGTCAGAAAAATCGGTAGGTACTAAAATGATGTTTTTTTTCTTGTTTTCCATATTCTATTTTATTTTTTTTGCAAATTTCACCACAAAAGTAATGGTATTGTAAATATATTTGCCCAAATGAGAAATTATATTTCCGAAACTGACTTAATCATTAACTCAAATGGAAGCATTTATCACCTTGGAATTAAGCCCCATCAATTGGCCACAACTATTATATTAGTGGGCGATCCTGACCGTGTGCCCAAAGTATCTGCCCTTTTTGACAATATAGATTTTAAACACCAAAACCGAGAATTACACACACATACTGGTAGCATCGGAAATAACGCTATATCTGTGCTCTCCACAGGAATGGGCACTGACAATATTGATATAGTGATGAATGAAGTGGATGCTTTGTTTAATATAGATTTTGAAACACGACAACCCAAAGAAGAAATAACCCCATTGCGTTTTATAAGACTGGGTACATCTGGTTGCTTGCAAAAAGATATTCCACTTGATAGTATTTTGATAAGCCAAGCCGCACTAGGCTTCGATAGTTTGGCGAATTATTATAATCCAATAAAACTATCGGCTAACGAACAAGATTTATATACTGATGTAAAAGAAAAACTAAATCAAAAGTTTAATACGAGCTCCATTTATTTTGCCCCAGCTTCTCCTGATTTATATCATATATTCTCTCCCCATTTTGCAAATGGGATAACGGCTACGTGTCCTGGTTTTTATGGGCCGCAGGGGCGAAGCGTAAGGGCAGAACTTAGTGATTTGGGAAATAGCTTACTGGGTTTTTTAGAACAATATCAATATAATTCTCTCCGCGTCACCAATTTCGAAATGGAAACTGCGGGTATCTATTTAATGGCAAATTTATTGGGCCACCAGGCTATAAGTATCAGTGCAATTATGGCCAATAGGGTAACTAAAACTTTTAGCACACAAGCCGATAAAACGGTCGCTAATATGATAGAGCAAGCCATCTCTATATTGTTCTAGAAAAACAATGTTTAATTTTTAAAGAGTTAGGAAACTCTTGCAACCTTTTTAGC
>JANYDJ010000049.1 GCA_025363675.1 Flavobacteriaceae bacterium
CAAAAATCAAACTTCGTTATTGGTTTGCAGCTGTGTATTTGGCAACAAACCACAAGAAGGGTATTTCATCATACCAACTTGCAAGGGACTTGGACATAGAGCAAAAAACGGCTTGGTTCATGCTCCATCGTATCCGTGAAATGATGAAGGACAATTCACAGGACAAACTAAGAAATATTGTTGAAGTGGATGAAAGTTATATAGGCGGTAAAAACAAAAACCGACATGAAAGCAAAAAGGTTAAAAACGCACAGGGCAGAAGTGCAAAGGACAAAACCGCTATCGTTGGAATGGTTGAACGTGGGGGCAAGGTGAAAGCATATAAGATTGAGGACACCAAATCCCAATCGCTCAACCCTGCCATACACGAAAACATCAAATTGGGTGCAACCATTGTTACCGATGAATGGGGTGGTTACAATAGCATAAAAAAGCACTACAATCATTATATAGTAAAACACAACGCAGGGGAGTATGTTAGCGGTGACGCACACACCAATACCATAGAAGGGTTTTGGAGTTTGTTGAAGCGTGGTATTATAGGGATATACCACAATGTGAGCGAAAAGCACCTTGACAGATATTGCAGCGAGTTTGCATATAGATATAATTCAAGGGAAATGTTGGATGTAGAAAGATTCGGGATGATGCTTACACATTCAGAGGGCAGATTAAAATACAATGATTTGACAGCCCAATAAACAATTTCAATTATTTCATGTTATATTTGCAACATCAGAAACAAAATGATGAGGAAATGAGTACCCAAAAACAAATCAAAACGCCAAAACCAAGGGCTAAGAAGTACGAAGAAAAACTTGCAATAGACGCAAGTTTTTTGGACGTTATTCGTATAGCGGTAAAATCACCCAAGCACAAATCTTAAAAAGTGCAAAGGGGACATTATATATAACAATTATATCTTTGTCCCAACTCGTACGTTGTTACCTAAATTATATATATGAATTTTCAGATACTACTATCAAACTTAACTAACCCAACCTTACTTTTCTTTCTATTGGGCTTCATAGCAGTTCGCATCAAGAGCGATTTGTCTATCCCCGAATCTTCAGTTAAATTTATTTCTTTATATCTCCTTTTTTTCATTGGATTTAAGGGCGGGCAGGAACTTGCCCATAGTGTTTTTACCGTTGAAATATTATACTCCCTGCTATTTGGATTGGCGTTGGCTTCCATAATCCCGCTATACGCTTTCTTTATTCTAAAAACAAAATTATCAATATATAATGCAGGTGCGATAGCGGCATCCTATGGCTCGGTTAGTGCGGTAACCTGTAGCCGCTTCCGCTTTTCTCGAATCAAAACTAATACCTTATGGCGGGCACATGGTGGCTGTGATGGCACTAATGGAATCGCCTGCCATTATTGTAGGTGTTATATTAATTATGCTCTATAATACAGAAAAATCGGAGCGACTAAACCTATCGCAGGTTATTAAACACTCGTTAACAAATGGCAGTGTAATTATGATACTAGGTAGTTTGGTAATTGGCCTTATTGCAGACACCAAACAAGCCGAAGGAATAAAACCATTTACCACAGATATATTTAAGGGCTTTCTAGCTCTCTTCTTATTGGAAATGGGAATGGTAACTGCAAAAAAAATAAGCACTTTTAAACAATATGGATGGTTTGCTATACTTTTTAGCATCGTAATTCCGTTATTAAATGGTTGCATTATTGCTGTTGGCAGTGGTCTTATTACTGATGACTTGGGAAACCGATTTATGTTTGCAATATTGGCGGCAAGTGCATCCTACATTGCAGTGCCAGCAGCTATGCGTTTGGCCGCACCGCAAGCCGACCCAGGCCTCTATATCCCAATGGCTTTAGGTATCACTTTCCCCATCAACATAACCATCGGGATGCCTTTGTACTTACTAATCATTCAATCATAAAGAAATTTGTTGGGCAAAATGAAGTAGAATTTGTTGGCAGAACTAAGTTTGCTTTTTGTTTATAACACGTTTGCAAAGGACAGATTTTATGCTTTTGTTTTGTGAGTTATATTATGGCTGCAGGAAAAGAAACCCCATTGATGAAACAATATACAAGTTTCAAAACTAAGTATCCCGATGCTTTGCTCTTGTTTCGGGTGGGCGATTTTTATGAAACTTTTGGGGAAGACGCGATTAAAGCATCGCAAATTTTGGGGATTGTTCTCACCAAAAGAGCCAATGGACAAGCTACACATATAGAACTTGCAGGGTTTCCTTATCATTCATTAGATACCTATTTACCCAAACTGGTGAGAGCCGGACAACGTGTTGCAATATGCGAACAACTAGAAGACCCCAAACTTGCCAAAGGAATTGTGAAACGTGGCGTAACGGAATTGGTATCGCCAGGAGTTGCTTATAGCGAGAAAATTGTGGATCATAAATCTAATAATTTTTTAGCTTCTATATATTTTGATAAAGACCAAACGGGAATTGCTTTTTTAGATATATCAACTGGTGAATTTATGGCCGCACAAGGTAGCATGGCTTATATAGATAAACTATTACAAAGTTTAAAACCTGCCGAGGTTCTTATATCAAAACCACAACTTAAAACTTTTAAAACATTATATGCAGATAGTTTCTATACTTATGCAGTAGACGACTGGGTTTTTATGCCCGACTTTGCCAAAGAAAAATTATTAAAACAATTTGAAACTACTACACTAAAAGGTTTTGGAATTGACACACTCGAACTCGGAATTATAGCAGCTGGTGCGGCTTTGCATTATGTGCAGGAAAATTTGCAACAAGAAATTACCCACGTAAATGCGATTAGCCGATTGGATGAAAGTAAATATGTTTGGCTCGATAAATTTACTATAAGAAATCTGGAAATATTAAATACTGCCAGCGAAAAAGGAACCAGTTTAATTGATGTATTAGATAAAACATTAACGGCTATGGGAAGTCGTTTATTTAAGCGTTGGTTGGTATTGCCACTTAAAGATTTGCAACCGATACAAGAGCGTTTAGATTCGGTAGAATATTTTACCCAAAAGCAAAACGATTATATACAATTAAGCGATGCACTGCAACAAATGGGCGACTTGGAAAGATTGATTTCTAAAGTAGCTATGGGGCGTGTAAACCCGCGTGAATTGTATCAGTTGCACAGGTCGATGCAATTATTGCCTGCTATAAAAACGCTTTGTCAAAACAGTGGTCATAATGCTTTGATGCAACTTGGAGAGCAGCTAAATTTATGTACACTTATTATAGATAAAATTGGTTTAACAATAAATTCAGATGCCCCTGCACTTATTAATAAAGGAAGTGTAATTAATGCAGGGATTGATACAGAATTGGATGATCTGAGAGCCATTTCTCATTCAGGAAAAGATTATCTTTTGCAAATGCAACAACGTGAAGCCCTTGCTACAGGTATTACTTCGCTAAAAATTGCTTATAATAATGTATTTGGTTACTATATAGAAGTTACCCATTTGCATAAAAATAAAGTACCACCTGAGTGGCACAGAAAACAAACTTTAACCAATGCCGAAAGATATATAACTCCCGAACTTAAAGAGTATGAAGAAAAGATATTGGGAGCCGAGGATAAAATATTATCGTTGGAAATAAAACTATATAATAATTTGGTAGCTGAAGTGGCAGGATATATTGGTCCTGTTCAGCAAAATGCTATGGTATTGGCCAAATTAGATTGTTTATGTAGTTATACAAAAACTGCATTGGAATATCATTTCTGCAAACCGAAATTAAATGAGGGCCATGAATTGCAATTGCTCGGTTGCCGCCACCCTGTAATAGAACGCAACATGAAAGCGGGCGAAAGTTATATACCCAATGATTTAATGTTGAACCGCGATGAGCAACAAATTATTATATTAACTGGACCCAATATGTCGGGTAAATCTGCTTTGCTCAGGCAAACGGCACTGGCAGTATTAATGGCACAGGCAGGAAGTTTTGTGGCCTGCACCGAAGCCAATATTGGATTGGTTGATAAAGTATTTACACGCGTTGGGGCAAGCGATAATTTATCGGGCGGCGAAAGTACTTTTATGGTGGAGATGACTGAAACCGCCAGTATTCTCAATAATCTTAGCGACCGCAGTCTTATATTGTTAGATGAAATTGGTCGTGGCACCAGTACTTATGATGGGGTATCGTTGGCTTGGAGTATTACCGAATATTTGAACAAACAAAGTTTCAAACCGAAAACATTATTTGCTACACACTATCATGAATTGAATGAATTGGAAGAGACGCATCATGGTGTAAAAAACTATCATATATCATTAAAAGAAAGCGGCAACAAAATTATATTTTTACGCAAATTTTTACCTGGTGGCAGCGAGCATAGTTTTGGTATACATGTAGCAAAAATGGCGGGCATTCCCCAACAGGTTTTAAAACGTGCCAATGAAATATTATCGCACCTAGAAGCACAACGCGGAGAAATAGATGGGAACGATACACAAAAAGCAATGAAAACTTTGCCCCAATCTACTTTCCAAATGAATATGTTCACCCTGGACGACCCACTGCTAACCCGCATCAACGAAGAATTCCGCAAAATTGACCTAAACCACATGACCCCGATGGAAGCCTTGTTGAAGATTCAGTTTTTGAAAAAAATGTTTGATAAGGTGGATTAATTGTCTGAACACGATTTTTGGGATTAAAAGATGGACATGATTATGGTGAATTAGAAATATAAAAAACAGAACTTATGGAAATAAATGAGATAACTAGAGATATTATTGGTTGTGCTATGCAGGTACATAATACTTTGGGAAATGGTTTTCAGGAAGTTATTTATCAAAGGGCTTTGGCAATTGAGATGGGAATAGCTAAATTGTCTTTTCAGCGTGAAATGGAAATGCCTATCTTCTATCGAGAAGAGCAAATTGGAACAAGAAGGGTAGATTTTTTTGTGGAGGGATTGGTAATGGTAGAAATAAAAGCAGTAGAAAAGATAGAACAGGCTCACAAAGCACAGGCAATAAATTATTTGGAAGCCTACAATATTGCCGATGGTTTGCTGATTAACTTTGGAGCATTGAGTTTGGATTTTAAAAGATTATACAACAAAAAACTTGTAATCCCTTCCACTGATTTCCGGAGTAATCTAAAAAAGGACCAATAAATACCATCCACCCAATCCTGTAAATCCTAAAAATCGTGTTCTGACAAAAATACTTTACATTTGCCATGTGTTTAAACAAGCTCCTATTTTTTTAATTTTGTTTTTTGCTGCTCTTTCCTACACGGCTAGCGGGCAGCTAAAGCAATATTCGGAGTATGACTTCACCAAAAGTTATTTAAAAAAAAACAATATCAAAGGGAAAGTGAAAAGAATGAACGAGATTCATGTTTCCATTGAGCGAAGTCCGAATGCATGGGGCTATTTGTATTCTTATCACGAATTTGACCCCAAGGGCAACCTCCTAAAAATTTCGCAGTTTGATGATGTTTTTGGAGAAATCACCAACGAAATTAATTTTATCTATAACCAAACAGGAAATTTAATCGAGAGTAGAAACAGCCCATTCAAGTATATATTGGACAGTATTTATTTAGATACTGCTGCCATGGTAAAAGATACATTTATATATAATATCAAAGGGATGTTAGTTTCTATGCAGAAATACAAGGAAGGGAAAATAATTGGAGGCCTGCATTTGAACTATAATAAAGCAGGACAAATAATAGAGGAAGCAAATGCGTCTTTGGGCAGAAAAACTGTTTGGAACTATGATAGCAATAACGTAATTATTGAATATATATATATAAACTCCAATTCTGGTTATTCGTATCTGCCCAATGTGGTGAACACATTCAACCGCAAAGGAAAGATTCTATTGCACCAAGAACGAAATAATTCAACTCTCAAAACCTTTTCCCGAATTGATAGTTTCATGTACGAAGAGCATGGAAGAAAAGTGACGGATGCCTCCTATGTTGATGGAGTACTGAATTGGAAAAATATATCATACTATAATAAAAACATGCAGATTGTTAAGATGCAGTATTATAATTCCGAAAATAAATTCACAGATGAAATTAATTACACTGTGGACAAAGAAGATAATATAGTAATGATGACCGCCACCGAAAATCATTTAAATAATAAGTTTTTTGGGGCTACTATGTTCACCAATATTGACAAAAAAGGGAATTGGGTGAATGCTATTTCGGGTAGTAGTATGGGGTATACTATTAAGCGTTCGATAGAATATTATAAGTAGTGCTTCGGCTACGCTCAGTTGTGGGTTGTGAGTTGTGGGTTGTGAGGCCATACGGCAGATTAGGTTTTCTGGAATAAATGGGAATCCTTAAGGGATTCAATATGAATAACTCTCGATATATAATGAAAACCCTATACAGCTTTGCAAAAAACAATCTAATATGAAGAAACTTATGATAACTTCATTACAATTATTGTGCGTACTATCTATTGCATATTCACAGAATCCTGTACAAAAAACTGATACTGTTTCTACCATCGGATTTTTTGATAGGACGCAAATATTAGTCAATTTCGAAACAGAAAAAGTATCTAAAATCAATGGCTATTATATTTCAACAAATGATATAACAACTGATCAACTCGATTCATTACAAGGAAAAAAAGTATTGGTAACGGGTACACTAAAAATTGTGAAAGGCATACGACACGAAGCCAAATCACGCAGTGGTGGCAGGGTGTACGAACCGTATCAAGAGCCCGATAAGAAGTATATTATGATACCTGTGTTTACGATTGTATGATAGTAGATAGCTGCCCATTTGTGGTTGGTGAAAACACCAAACCACAAGCAGTGAACGTAACAACAGGGCCCTGCTTTTAATATATGCGACTCTGCTAGTTTGTGGTTGGTGAAAACACCACAGGTGTTCGGAACATCCGTTTGTCGCGTCCCTAAAGGGACTTAAGTTTTATACAAGTCTTCTTTTTACCAATATATTGCCCCTAAAGGGGCTATATTATAAGTCCCATCGGGACCTAACATTGGTAAAAAACAGAACCCCACCCACACCAAGTCCCTTTAGGGACACGACATTTTACCGAACATCAAAAGCTTCCGAACAGTTATGGTG
>JANYDJ010000051.1 GCA_025363675.1 Flavobacteriaceae bacterium
ATATAGATTAAGCTGCTTTTTATATAAACAAAGAAACAGTTTGGGAGGTCGTTTATATGCTGGGCCTATCTGGGATTTTAATATAGCATTGGGCAATGCAAATTACTGCAATGGTGGCGATACCAGTGGATGGAGCACCTGCGGTTACTCAGCTGAGCCATTTTGGTTTGATAGGTTATTGGAAGATCCCGATTATCAAAAACAATTCAAGTGCAGGTGGACCAACCTTAGAAAAGATATATTAAAAACCCAGAATTTATATAATTGGATTGATTCGGTCGCCGATATTTTGGAAGTTCCGCAGCGTCGTCATTTTAAGCAATGGCAGATTTTGGGAACCTATGTTTGGCCCAATAATTATATAGGAAATACCTATGCACAAGAAATAAATTATCTGAAAACATGGGTGAGAGGCCGCATGAATTGGATGGATAAAAATATAACATATACAGCCAAGTGCAGCTCATCATCCAGTAGTTCTATTATGATTTCTGAAATAAACTATAATTCGCATCCCAAACTAGATGGTGGCAATTGGATAGAGTTATATAATAATTCTACAACAAATGTTAAAATTGGAAATTATATGATAACCGATGCATCTGGTTTTAGAAGTTATACGATACCCTCTAATACGGTTCTTAATGCAAAATCATATATTGTATTGGTTGAAGATACTGCCCTGTTTAGGAAACAAAATCCCACTGTTAAAAACTATAAAGGCCCCACCAATTTAGCATTGGCTAACGATACAGGAACTATTAGATTGGTAGATGACCTTAGTTATCAAGTTTTACAAATGGGATATAGTGCCAAAAAACCTTGGCCTCAAGGTGCCCACGGAAAAGGATATACCTTGGAATTGAAAACACCCACCACCAATTTCAATGATCCAAACTCGTGGATGGATGGATGCATAGGTGGCTCGCCAGGCAAGGCACGCACAGCTTGTGGCGAACGACTATATGTGAGCGAAATAAATTATAGCTCAGAAAAAAATAACGACGCAGGCGATTGGTTCGAGTTACACAATGCCGATACCGTTGCCTATAGTTTGAAAGGTTATATCATAAAAGATGATAATGATTCAGATATATTTACTATCAATAATAATATAAGTATTCCTGCAAATGGATATTTGGTAGTGTGTAATGATACAGCCAAGTTTAAAAAAATATATCCCACTGTTACCAATTATATAGGACAGTTTAATTTTGGACTTAGTGCCAAGGGCGATGCAGTAAGAATATATAATGGTTTTGGAGCTCCGGTTCAAAGCGTATATTACCTCGATTCACTACCTTTTCCTTGGGGAGCAAAAGGCACTGGCTATACCATCGACTTTATCGATACTGCTCTGTACCAAAGTGCAGGTGCCAGTTGGCGATTAAGCTGCTATCTAGGTTCTCCCGGTCGTGAAAGGCCCTTATATTGTCATCCGGGTCAATTGGCAAATTTGGTATTTACCGAATTAAAATTATGGAGCGACCCTAAAAATAACGAAGGCCAATGGCTTGAACTCTATAATAGAGATACCGTAAACTTAGATATGAGTGCATGGAAGTTAACAAATTCAAATAACGCAACTATTTTCACTTTTGCAAAAAATACAGTGATACCCGCAAAGTCAAATATTATTATATGTAGTGATACCAATGCATTTAAACAACAGTATCCTGCAATAACAAACTATATAGGCAATTTCAATTATCAAATAAAGCGTACCAAAGATAGTTTAAATATATGGGACTATACCTCCTATCTGGCAAAAGGAATAGGGTTTGATTTCAGTAACTATACGAAATCGAATTTGCTTAAAAGAAGTATAGAATTGCTCGATATCGATTCGTCTGATAACAATGCCAATAGTTGGATAGACGGTTGCTTACATGCTACACCCGGGCAGATGCATGGTATGTGCAATGAGCCAAACTATATAAGCGAAATTGCTTATAATACCACACAAGGTGATTGGTTAGAATTATATAATTTTGATACAGCTGTTGCAGATTATTCAAATTATGAAATTCATTTAAATGCTGATAGTATTATAGTGCCCGCAAATACAATTATCAAGCCCAAATCGTATACAACTATAGTGGGCGACAGTGCAAAATTCGTTTCTCGCTTTATGTTGAGTAGCTTTATGAGCAATAGTAATTTGAAATTGAATGATACCTTGGGTATTGTTAGAATTTATAATAATATAGGCAAATTGGTGTATTCTAATTTTTACCAAAATATACTTCCTTACGATACTTTGGCAAATGGTTTCGGTTATACATTAAATATGTATGATGATAAACTAAATCCAGAAAATGCAAGCTCATGGAAAACTTCTTGTATCGATGGCACGCCTAATATGCCTATTAACGCAAGCTGTAATCCAGCTGCCAATGCACATATTATATTCAATGAACTTAGCCTGTGGCCCGATAGTTTGAAAGATGATGGTATGTGGTTGGAATTATATAATAAAGATACTTTCGATATAAATGTTTCCAATTGGGCTATATTCAATAATCAAAATAATATACTGTTACGTTTCCCTGAAAATTATATAGTGAAAGCAAGTTCCTATTTAATTATTTGCAGCGATAGTAATAAGTTCAAGAAATGGCATCGTTCTACTCCTGCAGATTTTGTATGGATGCAAATGCCAAGTTTAAATTTTGAAAATCTTAAAATGGTAGATTATTATACCAATCCAAGCAGCAGTGCAATGTATAATACCGATTCAATCAATATTGCAGCACATCATTTTGGGCGTAATATCAACAACAAAACTGCAGCGTTACATTTAAGCAATAGTTCCGATTGGGGAATTGGCTGTTTCGGTGGAACGCCTGCCAAGCCCAATCAAAACTGCTCTGATACCATTGTAGTATCGGAAATTAACTATCATAGTTTGCCGCAAAAAGATGCAGGCGATTGGTTAGAACTATACAATCCAAACAAACAAATAATGAACCTCGGTGGAAGTTATATCCGCACCAAAGATTATCATACTTGGTGGCAGCTACCTATTAATACTATAATACAACCCGATTCGTTTATTGTATTGGCAGGCGATACTGCATTGTATAATAGTAGGAATAAAATATTCATGTCTAATATAGTATATGTTCCCAATTTTAATTTAGCAGATGATAGTGATGTGGTATTTATATATAATAATGATACCCAATTAATCTATAGTAATTTCTATACCAACGCTTATGTTCCTACCGCAAACGCCCTTGGCTTCACTATGGAGAATATGTATAAAACATCCAAACCCTATACACCATCATATTGGTTCGCAGGTTGTGAGGAAGGGTCGCCAGGCTTCAGATATACTACGCCTTGCCCACTAAGGAATGTAGGTATTCAAACTATATATCAAACCAATGATTTTATCATTTATCCCAATCCAGCAAATACCCTATTATATATACAATTCACCAACACTGAAATTGCAAAAGGCCGCATTAAGATATATGATATGAATGGTAAATTGGTTCACGAACAATCAGTAAACGAAACCACAACTATTCTAAATGTATCCAACTGGAATGCTGGGTTATATATATTAAATATGAATGGGAAATACCTTTCAAAATTTGTGGTAACGAAATAAGATTTTCTATAAGCTGCCGTCATTGCGAGGAGGAACGGCGAAGCAATCTCCTTGAAGTATGCTCGGCATGATTAAATGCCCTGCCCACGGGCATTCGCACTGCTTCTCGCAATAATGGAATATTCGTGGGTGCGTAACTTGTGGGTTTCATTTGAAACTCCCTCTATACATTTGCATAACTTCATCTATTGCCTATGTCTCAAAGAAACTGGATCAAACTCTTGCTGCTCGTTATTTTAATAACAAATGTTTTGTTCCTAATTAGGATTGACAAAATAACCAAAGAAGTCCAGTCTCTTAATTTGTCCAACGATTCTTTAAGAAAACATATCGGTCATTTATACCGCGACCCTGTAATGTTGGTCGATAGTATATTAACACCTGCCAATGTGATGAAGTATATTCGATTAAAAGGTATTAAATGGCCCAAAGTAGTGTGGGCACAAGCCATGGTAGAAACAGGCTATTTCACTTGCGACAATTGTTGTTTGCAATATAATAATCTATTTGGTTTTATGATAGGCTCAAAGGAGTGTATGAAGTTTGATAAATGGCAAGAAAGCGTGGATTACTACGCCAAGTGGCAAAGAAAAAGCTATACCAAGGATATAGATTATTTTACCTTTCTTACCCGAATTAAATACGCAGGATTTAAAGAATATAATACCCATATTGCCCAAATTTTGATGGACAATAAAATGGTATATGATAATAAGTAGGGATTTTGTATTTTATAGTTAGGATTTTATATTTTTTAATCGATGCCAATGCTGTTAAAGATTCTTAAAATATTAGCAATTATATCTTATTGCTTTATTTTTTTGCCGGGAGAACACTTAGGCGGATTTTTATTTATATTCTTAATATTAGGTTATACTGGAGATTCGGCAATTTATTTTCTTGTTACTATACTTATATCTTTTGCTCTTTTGTTTTTAGCTATATCCGCAATAGTCCCCATATCTAAATCAAATAGATCGTTTATTACTATTGTGTTTTTAGTTCTCATTGTTCCCATCGTGATAGTAGACTTTAATATGTTCTACAAAGAACCTTTTCAATATAGTTTCGGTTTGTTTTTATTACTTGCTGCCGCTGTTATATTTTTAACTTTCAAAGAAAAGAAAGCAACTAAAAATATATAACTCTCTCCGTGTAACTCTGTGAACCTCTGTGGTTAGATTTTGTCGTTTGTTTTTACAATTTTAACACAGATCGTCATCCTGAATTTTGTGCATGCTTGGTGTTCCCACCACAGCTTTTCGGAAGATCTATTTTGTCACGTCCCCAAAGGGACTTACAGTTTTATACAAGTCTTTTTTTATCAATATATTGCCCCTAAAGGGGCTATATTATAAGTCCCATCGGGACCTAACATTGGTAAAAAACAGAACCCCACCCACACCAAGTCCCTTTAGGGACACGACATTTTACCGAACATCAAAAGCTTCCGAACAGTTATGGTG
>JANYDJ010000163.1 GCA_025363675.1 Flavobacteriaceae bacterium
AGGCTTTCTTTAACAATAAATTTTAATGGCTTTGACATGCAACAAAGATATTTAGATTTACAATACTATCCAACTGTATTTCTAAAAAGATACCAACAAAAAATTGTTAATTAGATATATTTGTATTTCTAATTGGTATAAGAACAAAAAAGCCGCACTAAACTAGTACGGCTTTCTCGAGCCGTCAGATGTTTTCATCTGACGGTGAAGTATTATATATATTAGTTTCCTAATTTATTTTTCAAATTCGTATCCAAAGCATCCAAAAATTCTTCAGTATATAAATAATGTTCGCCATGGCTCACTTTATTTCCATGAATACACACTGCAAGGTCTTTGGTCATTTTGCCACTCTCTACAGTTTCAACACATACTTGTTCCAAAGCTTGACAGAAATTAATCAGCTCTTGGTTGTTGTCCAATTTGCCGCGGAACTCAAGTCCACGAGTCCAAGCGAAGATACTTGCAATTGGATTGGTGCTAGTTGGTTTGCCAGCTTGGTGATCACGATAATGACGGGTTACGGTACCGTGGGCAGCTTCGGCTTCCATTATTTTTCCATCGGGCGTAATTAAGGTAGAAGTCATTAAACCTAGTGAACCAAAACCTTGGGCAACAGTATCGCTTTGCACATCGCCATCGTAGTTTTTACAAGCCCATACAAAGTTACCATTCCATTTAAGAGCCGAGGCAACCATATCATCAATTAAGCGATGCTCGTATACAATACCTGCTTCAGCAAATTTTGCTTTATAATCTTTTTGATAAATCTCTTCAAAAATATCTTTGAAACGACCATCATACTTTTTCAAAATTGTATTTTTGGTAGAAAGATATAAAGGCCATTTTTTAGCCAATGCAGTATTAAAACATGAGTGGGCAAAACCTATAATACTTTCGTCAGTATTATACATAGTTAATGCAACACCATCTCCTTTAAAATTATATACTTCGTGCTCGATTACTTGGCCATCTTCTCCTTCAAATTTCACGGTTAATTTCCCTTTGCCTTTGGTTACAAAATCGGTAGCACGGTATTGGTCGCCAAATGCGTGACGGCCTATGCATATTGGGGCTGTCCAGTTAGGAACCAAACGCGGAACATTGGTACAAATTATCGGCTCACGAAAAACAGTTCCATCTAAAATATTACGGATGGTTCCATTGGGACTCTTCCACATTTGTTTTAATTTAAACTCTTCCACACGGGCTTCGTCAGGCGTGATAGTAGCACATTTAATTCCAACACCATATTGTCTGATAGCATTTGCTGCATCAATGGTAACTTGGTCATTGGTTTCGTCACGATATTCCATGCCAAGATCGTAGTATTTAATATCTACATCGAGGTATGGGAGGATTAGTTTTTCTTTGATAAACTTCCAGATGATGCGGGTCATTTCGTCGCCATCTAGCTCTACTACTGGGTTTGCAACTTTTATTTTGTTCATGTATAGTCTTAAATTTTGGTGCAAAGGTAAGGTTAGATTGTGGATTTTCATGCTGTGAGTCAGGAGTTTTTGTAATTATCAGGGTATGATTTAGAAATATGTTATTATCTATAAAAAGGAATTGTAAAAATATCAAAACACACGTATCTTTGTACAACAAATAGCACGTATAATTATGACTACCAAATTAACCTTAAGCATAGAGCAGGAAGTTATTAAAACTGCCAAAGTATATGCACAGAAAAAAGGAAGAAGCCTTTCTGAGCTTATCGAAAATTATCTCAAGACTTTGATAAGTAATGAGAAAAAAAATGATGACCTATCTCCACGAACTAAAAGATTGGTAGGAGCTGTAAAACTTCCCAAATATTTTGATTACAAGAAAACATTGGAAGAAGAAATCTTAAAAAAACACGATAAATGAAAAATTTTTTTCTTGATACAAATGTCGTGATAGATATTTTAGCTGATAGAACGCCATTTTCTGTGTACACTGCCAAACTATTCGATTATGCTGAGAAAGGTAAAGTTAAGTTATATCTTTCTGCACTATCCTACTCTAATATATATTACATTATTAAAAAAACATGTACCCATAAAGAAATGGTTATTATGCTGAAAGACCTTGAGGCTATTACACAAATGTTAGATGTAACCAAAAGCATTGTATCAAAATCTCTACATTCAGAATTTAAGGATTTTGAAGATGCCATTCAATATCACACAGCTTTATCATATAAAAAAATGGATGCGATTGTAACTAGAAACGGCAAAGATTATAAAAGAAGTACTATGGCTATTCTTACTCCAGAAGAAGCATTGAGTGTGTTGCAAGGGTAAGGGACGGGAGGCGAAAAGGAAATAAAACACTACTCTGGACAAGGCAGATATAATATTGAACAAGGGAAAACCTTTTACGAAACTTTATTTGGAAAAGGCCTTGCATTTTTGCTTGCATTAGTAATGATTGGTACTTGTGCCTATGCATGGGTTTCGAAAAAAATGTGGAGTGGTTCAAGCTGATTTCTATTTCTACTATTTGCGTATTTTACATTCAACGTGTAATACGTTATAATTTTAGAGAAGATGAGCCCGATTCGTAATTCCACAAATCCAAAATCCCTTATATTTGCACCATGGAAAATCAACAACAACAACAATTAGATATAGAGCTAAACGAAGATGTAGCCGAAGGTATTTACTCAAATCTGGCCATCATCTCTCACAGCAATACCGAGTTTGTAGTGGACTTTATACGCATTATGCCCGGTGTGCCCAAGGCCCGTGTAAAATCCAGAATTGTACTAACGCCCCAACATGCTAAAAGATTGATGGTAGCTTTGCAAGACAATATTCAAAAATTTGAAGATGGTTTTGGCGAAATAGAATCTACCGAAATGCCTCCGTTTCCTATGAACTTTGGTGGCCCCACTGCACAAGCATAATTATATATATTATATAGGCTGGGTGCAAATTAAAAATTAAAATAAATTATGAAAAAAATATACTTTGCTATAGTTTTCATCTTCATAAATACTTGGCTACTGGGCATAAATACTGCACTTTGCCAAGACCCAACCACCACCAAAGAATATATAAAAGAATTGTATGGCGGCATAGGCGATACCATTCCCAATCAGTATGCATTGTTCCATAAAGATTCCGTTCTCACTATCGACATCAGGTGCGAATCGAACGATTTTAAAGTAAAGTGCGATTGTAATATCTATAGCCATATTATCATCTATAAAAATGCAAGGCAAATAGATATCAATTTCTGCAAAAACGCACGCCCGATAAGGATATCGCCATATATCACCAGATTAAGTCACCTCAATCAATTAATTATGGTGGATGTAAAGGTGGATGAAAACACCTACCCTGCCAATTTTGGGGAACTGGACAGCCTTACCTATTTAAGTGCTTTTGTAGTGAATGACAAAATACCCACCCAGTTTTTTAGTTTAAAATCTGTAGATTATTTATCATTGGAATACTCTCATAAATGGATTGATGAAACTATATATAATGACCTAATTAAACTGGCCGAAATAAAATCGCTAAAGCGTTTAATTATTTGGAATTTAAAACTCACCCCTAAAAAACGCGAACATATAAAAGCGTATTTTATTGGTAAGGGAATTACGTTGAGTATATAATAATTGTTGGCTTAATAGACAAAATTCAGGCTAAGATTCGTTATACCCCATGCTATTATTAGCTTTGCAGTAATTTAAAGCTAATGAATAAAAAAACTGCATTTATTGTGATTCGAAAATCACAAAGAAAAATGGTCATAAGAACAGG
>JANYDJ010000165.1 GCA_025363675.1 Flavobacteriaceae bacterium
AGGCTTTCTTTAACAATAAATTTTAATGGCTTTGACATGCAACAAAGATATTTAGATTTACAATACTATCCAACTGTATTTCTAAAAAGATACCAACAAAAAATTGTTAATTAGATATATTTGTATTTCTAATTGGTATAACAGCAATAAATTTCTTATTTTTGCAATAAAAATAGTACGAGGGTTTTTGCAGTTCTCCAAACCCCTCAATATTTGTGATTAAAGTGCGGCGTCAGCACGCTAAACTCTGACAATATATAATGAAAATGCAAAGATTAAAGAAAGGAGCCCGCTTTATAGGGTTAGCTTTTACTATTTCGCTATTGCTTGTAGCTTGCAACCGAAATACTTGCAAAGATACTCCATGCAAAAACGGGGGAACGCCAGTTGAAAAAGCAGGCACATGCGGTTGTAGCTGCCCTACAGGGTATTCGGGCGAGTTTTGTGATACTAGGGTAGATTATATGAAATGTAAAATTAACGGCAAAGATTATTCAGCAATAGCCGTTTTGAGTGATACCACTGCCGGGCCCGCTGGTACCTACCGATCAATTGCTGGTTTCACAACATTTGATACAACGAATGTAGTAGTAGTTAATTTTTATAAAAATTTGTCGACAGGTACCTACACAACTAGTAATTTTAATTTCTTGGGATTATATCTTAAAGACAAATCAAACATCTATCAAAGCTCTAGTGGAACCTTAGTACTAACAAATGTGACCAATAGGTATGAAGGGACTTTTAATTTTACTGGCAGGCTTACTTCTGCTCCACAAGATTCCATTGTGGTTTCAGAGGGGTCTTTTAGTCTGGAAAAATAAGCATAAGCTATTTTTTGTTGCCTTTTTGGTGGGTACACCGATAAAAATCCTTCTACTAAACCAGTCCGTCAACAATTTTTCTAAGCAAATCTAAAGCTACAATGCCTGAACGGTGTATCGTGTTGTGCCTATCGTTCCCCATGTGATAGTGCTTGGCTATTGTTTTACCATTTGGGCAAGCTATGGCTATCCAACATGTGCCCACCGGTTTTGACGCAGTGCCCCCTGATGGGCCCGCAACCCCTGATGTGGCGATGGCATAATCGGTATTCATCGATTTGCGACAGCCTTCGGCCATTTCTATAATAGTTTGTTCACTCACTGAGCCGTGAGATATAATAGTTTGTCGTTGCACACCCAACTTGTTTATCTTTACTTCATTATCGTAAGCCACCACTGCACCCATAAAATAAGCCGAACTGCCAGACACTTCTGTAATAAGGTGCGATATATATCCGCCTGTAAAACTTTCAGCTATGCTCAATGTCCATTGGTTATCGGTAAATACCCGACCAATATATTTCTCCAACGTATCATCGCCCTCACCAAAGAAGTATGATGGGGCTTTGCTTTTTATTTGCTGAACAAAGGTGTCAATTTCTATATCTAGCTTGGTGGCATCATCGGCATAACCTGTTAGTCGTAACCTTACTTGGCCAAGCCCCGGCAGGTATGCTAATTTGATATAGTGCGGCAGCCTTGCCTCTATATCTTTTATCTTTTCGGCTAGAAAGGATTCCCCGATGCCCGCGGTTAATAAAGTACGGTGTATAATACTGGGCATCGTAAATTGTTGTTTTATTCTGGCAACTACCCCCTCACTAAAAATGGCTTTCATTTCTGATGGAACGCCCGGCATACTTACATACACTTTACCCTCTTCCTCGAACCACATACCCGGAGCGGTTCCCAAAGTATTTTCTATTACAGTGCAATTTTTGGGCACCAATGCTTGTAAGCGGTTAACCTCGAGCAAGGGCAAATTGCGGGTGCTAAATATTTCTTCTACCCTTTGTAAAGTGGGCTCATGCAATACCATCTCGCAATTGAAATACGCTGCTAAAGTATTTTTGGTAATATCGTCCTTGGTAGGGCCCAGTCCTCCGGTAATAATAATTAAATCGGTGCGGCTGCTTGCTTCTTTTAAAGCACTTAGTATATGTTCTTTATTGTCGCTTACACTACTAATTTGTTTAACACGAATACCCAAGTAGCTAAGTTGTTGACCAAGCCAAGCCGAGTTTGTATCCAATATTTGGCCTATTAGAATTTCGTCGCCAATGGTAATGATTTCTGATAATATTTCCTGCATGAGTTATAATCGTTTAATTTCGTGGCAAAATATTTGTAAAAACTCCATATTATGAAATTAAAATTATTTACACGTTTAACAAGCACACTCGGTATTATTGTTTTCTGTATCATGCTTTCTACTCAATCATGCACTGATGCTCAGATGAAACAATTTACAAAAACTGCCGGCGATGTGCTTGCAACCAACTCAACACTTACTAATGGCGAAGCGATTAAAGGCTTACGCGAAGCACTTACGGTGGGTATTACGAATGCAAGTGGGTTTGCAAGTGCCACAGACGGCTTTTTTAAAAATGCGTCTATCAAACTTTTATTCCCTCCCGAGGCACAAAATATTGAAACCAAACTTCGGGCATTGAACATGGGGAATTTGTGCGATCAATTTATTCAGAGCCTTAACAGAGGTGCGGAGAAGGCATCAGCCAGTTCGGTTGAGGTATTTAAAAATGCTATTATGGGTATGAGTATTACTGATGGGTTTAATATACTAAAGGGCAACAACAATGCAGCAACTGAATATTTAAAAGCCAAAACTACTTCACAGCTCACCGCCAATTTTAAACCCATTATACAAACTTCTTTGGACCAAGTAAATGCTACTAAATATTGGAGCGATATTATAAACGCCTACAACAAAATTCCTTTCATCACCAAAATGAATCCCGATTTGGTTGGCTATGCTACCGATAAAGCAATTTCCGGACTGTTTCAATTAGTGGCCTCTGAGGAGCAGAAGATTCGTGAAAACCCTGCAGCTCGTGTAAATGATGTATTGAAAAGGGTATTTGATAAAAATAACTGGCCCAAATAAAGTTTATATTATATACTAAATATAGTGCTAGGTTTTTTCTAATAATCGCTAGCAACCTATAGTATAGTTCCAATGAAGATTGGAAAGCCGATTTTTTATGTTTACTTCGCAGTTTTATATTATGAAATTAAAATTTACTACTAAGTTTTTTCTATTGGTTGGCTTTGCATGGATGGCAAATCGCTCTTTCGCCCAAAACATTATCATATTTCAACAAGCACAGCAACAAAATGTGTTGATCAACTACAACTATGTGCAGATGACCCGTAACGATATGACGCGGCAAGTGGTGCAGGGTTTATCTAATGATATACCAAAAAGTTTAAATACTACTGAGTACACTGTAAACTTTAACTATTACTTAAGATTGCTGCAAGTTAGCAACTCCCTATATAATGTTACTATTAACCGCAAACCTACTACTGTTAATGGCGATGTAGCCATAGGTGTTTTTAGACTGGACGATGTTTTAATTCCCGACCAGTTTTCGTTTGATATGCAGATAATCCTGCCCGGAGGTATTGTACGCTGGCAGCAGCACTATCAAGATGTGCGGTCTGATGCTGATGGCTTGATATTGAATATCAACAATTACGATACTTTTAATATGGGCGGCACCGTGCTTAAAATCCAGAACCTACAATTGGCATATTCTTCTCAAGCCGCGGCAGATTTTACAAGAAGGCTGGCTATGATAAAAGCCTACCGCAACTCAAATCCACAATATTATATAAATAGATTAAAACAATTGCCTTGGGGAAACATAGATAGTATAGGAGCAGTGCGGCAAGTTTTCGACCAAGCATCGCTATATAACAGCGAGATGAATACCGTAAATTTCCAACAGTTGGGTGCCGATCCAGAAGGGAAAATAAAATCATTTTCGGAACTTAATAATTTGATAGTTGAGTATCAACAGCAAATGAATATAATGAATGCCGATGCACCTGCATTGTATTATAAAAAGGGATTGGAGCAAATGGCTGCTAACAATTTGGAAGGTGCTACCAAAAGTTTTAATCTGTGCATGGGAAACAATAAAATGTCCCACCCTTCTGCATTTTTTCAATTGGCCAAAATAGATTATTTACAAGGCCGCTACGATTCAAGTTGGGAGAAACTAGCTATGGTGCACGATAGAGTGCCCAATACAGTAGAAGTAGAAATGCTAAGACTGGGAAGTGATTTGTTTTATGCATATATCGACCAAGCAAAAAAACACATTAACAAAAAACAATACAAAGATGCTATTGACAAGGTTACAAAAGCACGCAACCCTTGTTTCACCTTAAACTTTACAAACTGTACCGATACTGCCGATTATTATAATAAACTGGCCTGGCAAGGTATATACAATCAGCAAGTTGCCGATGCCAGTGCCGCTTTAAAAATGGCCAACTATATATTGGCCGAAGAGAAAGCACAGGATGCCAAACGTACCGCCCGCAACAATCCCAAAGAAATACCCGATACCAAAAAAGCCGATGAGATATTGGGCAAACTCAAGCAAAGCGAGTATGATGGATTGGTGGCCACAGGCAAAGCAGATATGAATATTGCTGACAAAACCGAACAAGCACTTTACGAGTTGCAAGCTGCCCAAGCCCTGCAAGATAAATACACGGTAGTGCCCCATGCCGAATTGCCCAAACTATTAAAAGCGGCTCAAAAAATAGTAAGCCTTAAAAAACTCAACACCTTAAAATCATCTTTAGCTACATTAAATATTAATGATGCAAGCAAGCAGTATAATACCCTCTCACTAGAAATTATAAATGCTGGATTAGCGGGCGATGCCGATATCAAGAAAATATCTACCGAGCTATCCAGCAAGTTGGGCAAAAAGGAATGCGATGATGCCATTACCGATATAAATACCAAAATAAAAACAGCCAAAGAATTTGAAAAAGCACTCAACTATACCGAGGCAAACATTACTTATAATGCAGCCATAGCCATTGCACATAAAGAGAAACATTGCAGAATAGATTCTACCGAAATTGTAACCCAACGCAATGCCATAGCCTCAGCCGTTAGGTACGAGGCCCTGCTTACTGTGGCACAAAAAGATTTAAAAGAAGGTGCCTATTTTAAAGTTATCGAAGATTTGGACCAAGCCGCTGCTTATTATAATACCCAGCAACTACTAAACCTCAACATCCCCACTAGCGATAAAGTAGACTGGGCACTTAAAAATCCCGATGCATCTTTCCAGTATTATTTGGCCGATTACTTCTATAAGAAATCTCAAATCGATAATGCATTTCAGATACTCAAATCTGCACTATCATTGGGTATGGATTATAAACTTACCAAAGATATACAAAACAAATTGGGAAAAGATATAGCAAACAAAGACCACCAAACCCGTGGTAACAACCCCGCTGTATGGATTGCCCATTATATAGCTGAGGGTGAAAATGAACTTAAGTATTTCAAAAAAGCATATCTAAAAGAGTGGAAGGCTTTGGAGAAAGCGAAGAAGAAAAAGAAGAAGTAATATTGACGAAAAACAGGCCACTTATTTGGGGGCAGCCTTTATACCTAATCTAGTTTCCCTACTCCTGCACAATCAGCTTCTGCGTATCTTTCCCTATTTGGATAAAATACAAGCCCTGTGGCAAATTGTCTAGTTGGATATTATATAAAGATTCTCCGTGCGTTACAGTGCTCAAAACTTTTTTGCCAAGCACATCATATAACACAATATCCGTTTTACGGGCAGGCAAGCCGTCTATGTATAATATATTGTTTGCAGGGTTGGGGTATATCAGGTAACCTCCGTTTTGTATATGTTGGGTTATATCGGGTTGGGTTATGGCGGTTATCAGGTTGGGGCATTGCCACTGCTGTCAGTACGAATGAGCACGGCATCTGAGTATGAAGAGTATTCATCCCAACAGCTGCCAATAATGGCATACCCTCCATCAATACATTCAATAATGTTTCTTCCCCCTGTCGCCATTCTTTTCTGATATTTTGTAAGCCTTGTCACATTACCGCTTTTGTCTATATTCAACATCATGGCCCTTCCCCATGTAAAATACCAGGGTTCTTTGTAGTCAATGCTCCCTGCTATTATATACCCATCTTTCGTTTATATAATTGAACCGCATGAACCACTGTAGGTTTTCTCCCATATCTTGCCGCCCAAGCTGTCTGTTTTGGTAGCTACGAATGCAGTAGACAATTGCTGCCCATAAGGTCTGATATTGGCTATTTGTATATGCCCCTTGTCACTTGTTGGTATAATACCCTTGGAAAGTCTTAAATAAAATGGTTGTACGAAATACCTGCTCCATAACGAATCCCCCTTTCCATTTATTTTTAAAATAAAGGAGCCTATTGTGTTTGTCCCTGATGAATAACCAGTGTCGCCCATAATAATAAAACCTCCATCACTGGTCTCGTTTATGTAGCTTGCACCAGAACCACTGGGCGACATAACGTATGTATTTTCCCACAACAGGTTCCCTGCCGTGTCATATCTTTTGATATAAGGTACACGACAAATATCGTTTTTGCGTTGCCCCGCAATTATATAATCTCCTTTTTTTGTGCATTTAATAGAACATGCTGTTGAACCATCCAAGTTGTAGTTGCCATATTCCCTTGTCCAAATAGTGTCACCGTTTTTATCAGTTTTTACTATATAAGATGCCCCTGTCATAACTAAGCATGAATCGGTAATGCTGAGTGCGATGCTAGAATAAGCAGCTCGTTCATAATATTTCGACCATAGACTATCTCCATTTGCGTTGGCCTTTACCAAGAAGGCTTTCCCTTGTGAGAGTGTTACCATAGCAAAACCGCTGTCAGGGGTTTGTATACCATCAGGGCCATAATTATCATTAAGATAATAGGTCTTGAAAAAAGTGGGAGGCTGTGCCAACACTCTGTTGAAACAACACAGCATCGCTATTGCTATTAAATATTTCATGTAGTTTGTTCTATTCAGTCAAAATCAGCTTCTCGGTGCCATATTCTTTTCCGTTCACAATTAGGGTGTATAGGTACATGCCAGCTTTCAATTGCCCTTTTTGTATCAGTGCAGTCCCATTGTTCATATCAACAGTCAGTTTTTTCAGTTGTTCGCCCTTTAGGTCGTATATATAAATGTATGCCTCATTGTTTTCGGGTGGCACATTGCAGTTCAAAGTAACGCTATTTGCAGCAGAAACTGCATCCATTTTTTTCAGTTGCAGTTTTCCCATCTCTTTTATGTCTTGCATGCCCTGCTCTTTGTTTTTGTTGTTATTGTATCCACTTTTTTTATTCGGTAGTGCGTTCTGCCCCCCACAGCATATATACAGTTGTGCCTGCATATCCTCAATCTGTGTTTGCTGTGCTTTAATCCCCTCCACCAAAATGCTTATCATGCTCACATAATCAACAGCTAAAGTAGTGTCCTGTAGGGTATCAACCAGTTCGGGCAAAACCGTACGGACTTCTTGTGCTATAAAACCATAGTGTTTTTTTGTTACCACGTCTGTACTGCTAATGTGTTCTTTTATTGCGGAATCTTTAGCAAATGCACTTGCCTTGTACGTGAAGGACACCCCTCGCAAAGCGTTAATTATATCAAGGGGATTGCTTACCGTCGCCACATTGTCCTTAAATATAGAATCAGAACCCATTTTCATTGTGTGTTTATAATAAATTGCTCCTAAACTGGTTACAAAAAAATTATGCTGGGTGCCGCCCAAGTCTACAATCCAGTTTTTAGTGGAGCCTTGATTTGTAGTAACTATACTTGACAAACCCCAATTGTCAGTTGCAGTGTAATAGGACAAGCCAAGTGCTGGCTTAATGTAACCATATATACTCACTTTGGAGCCGAACAACTGATTTGTGGTCGAGTTACCGAACACGGCACAGGTGGTATTATTGGGTGAGGCACCCAATAGCTGTAAATTACCGCCTGTTAAAATTTTAACCTGTGCAAATAGGTTAGCTGAGGTCAACAATATTGACACGAGTAAGATTCTTTTGATGTTGTTCATATTTGTTAGTTTTTTTGTTTTTATACTCGTTGGGTTTAGTATTTATTTTTTGCTTACATCCAAGTATACCTCAGCACTGTTGGTATTGGTCTCGAAGCCTGGTCCCAGTTCTATATAATCCTTAGCTCTAAAAACGTAGCGAGGCTGAGGAGCAGAAGTGGGTGGCACTACCCAAGTGCAACTGGATGTGGTGCCAAAAGTAATGGAATCTTGAACCTCATTGTTAAAATGAGCCCAAGTGGCAGAGTTAAAAGTGCCTGCACCGCATAAACTGCTGTAAACTGAAGCTACTGGATTAAGCTGGTATACTTTAAAATAATCTATCTCCATTTTATAAGGCACTTGGTTGCTAAAATCGATAGTATCTTTATCCGAAGGACTGCTTTCATAAAACCCTGTTGAAGAAAGGGTGAGATAAACATTCATTGGGCACAGATAAGGCACTCCAAAGAAATCCAGCTGTTCTTGTATACCCATACTTCTAATCAACTCCCCATCAAGGTATATGTTCATCTTCTCTCTGTGCCACTCCAAACCAACGATGCGGTATGCAGAATCACTAAAATTGCTAACATTATAGTCGAATGGTTTACTAATGCCTTTCCAAAACACGTCTTGAGTGGAACCCGAGTTACAATGGCTCGAATCAACTCCAAGTATTCCTCCAACCCTCATTGTGGGCGAAAACCTATAGGCATTTTTATTGTCCACCTCAAACACATCTATTTCTTCATAACAAGCATTGGGGCTGGGGTTGCAATAAATATTACCGTTCATTCTGAACAACCAAAAATTTTCCTGTATTCCCTTTACGTTCTGGTGGGAATAGGGCGGCAACCTAAATTTCAGTTCCATATAAGTTCCCTCTCCAAATTGTTGGTTAGAAATTAAATTACCAGCAACGTAATGGTAATGCTGAGTATTAAGATGAGGGTATTTATTATAAATAGTACCCGGCGAATTATAACAATTGCTACAAGTGTAATTGAATGAAGTTCCATTCAAATCTCCATGGCAAGGGAAATAATAATCACTGTCCACTGTTTCCAATGTTAAGGAGCAAATGCCGTTTCCTCCAGCCACATTGTTCACATACACATTGCTGCCATCATCAGTAATGTACACTTGGTCATCCGAGTTCTTATTTCCCCAGCTCTCAACAAAGTACCATCTACCGCACATGGTGTCTCTTAAGGGGACTTCTATAATTTAAAAGGGGAGATTTTTTTTGCAAGCTATGGGTGCTTTTGCCCTTGGTTGGTGTTATCACCAACCAAACTATCCTTCCCCCTCAATTTCCTATTACAATTATAACTGGTTGGCTCCAGGCACCTTGCCCGGCTGCACCTACGGCTGCTACGCGATACCAGCGGCGTTGCCCCACTTGTTGGTTCAGTATTTCGGCTTTGCTTTTGGTTACCGTCATTATTATTTGCCAGGTGGCATCGCTGTCGGAGACTCATTTTTATCATAGCATCCGTAGAATAACTCTACGGACAACTGGGGGTCAGTTAACACAGGATTAAATCGCACCTTTTTTTTAAAAAGCTGCGTTTAATCCTTATATGTTAGGCGATGGGTTTTTATTCAGCACTAATCATGTCAAAAATTGAAGATTGAGCTGCAACTTCGTTTATTCTCTTCTGTGCCATTTTCTGATATTTGTCAACCAACTCAACTCCTACAAATTTTCTACTATGTCTGCATGATACAACACCTGTTGTCCCTGAACCTGTAAATGGGTCGAAAACAATGTCGTTTTCTCTAGTTGAAGCAAATAAGCAGTTTTCAACTAATTTGTCTGGATAAACAGCAAAGTGTGCATCCTTAAATTTCCCTAATGGTATTTCCCAAACTGTTCTTTTATTTCTGCCCTTTGGATGAAAGGCTTGGTCCCATCTTCCGTCATGTAGGTTACTATTTCCGCCATTTTTGCCATTTTCAGGAGTGCCGTTTATTTTTCCAAAATGGTTTCTACCACCTTTCATTTTTGAGTCTTCCGAAAATGTTTTATGTGGCTCTCTGATTGCATCTGCGTCATAGAAATATTCATTGTTTTTAGAAAACATAAAAATATACTCATGGTCTGTTGTTGGTCTGTCTTTGATTGATGAAGGCATAGCATTTGGTTTGTGCCAAATAATATCACTTCTAAGCACCCAACCACTGTCTTGTAAAGCAAGAGCAACTCTCCAAGGCATACCCATTAACATTTTATTCTTATAAGTGTCGCCTAAATTAAGCCATAATAAACCATCTTCTTTAAGTTTAGGTCTTAGTAAACTGAACACTTCAACTAAGTTAGATACATATTCTTCATGACTAGATTCCTTGCCTATTTCTTTTTCTTCATTTCCCTCAGAATAGTCTCTGAGATTAAAATATGGAGGACTGGTAATTATGCATTGAAAAAAATTTTCAGGTAAATCTCCTGCTAGTTCTCTAACGTCTCCTTTTAGGACTTTATTTATTATTGTATCGTTCATATTCTTCCTTTTAATACGTTTTCAATGTACTTATTGAGGGTAATTTGCGATTCGTCATCAAATCCGTGAAATTTATTTGGAGACATATTGAAATGAAAAATCTGGTCGATTTCATTCGTAATTGTTGATATTTCAGCAACTGACCAGTTTTCCGCGACAATGATTACTGCGATGTGGTAATTATCAAGCTCTTTTTTTATGTCTGTAATTGCTGATAGAATATCTCTTGAGAAAATATGTGAATGTCCACCGCCTTCGGTTTCTCTTGTTTTAACAGGGATAAGTAGGTTTATTGCATCACCACCATTTTTGGGATAAAGTTTTGCAGAAACATCGACAGTATGTCTCCCTACTTTTATTTGTTTGTCAGCAATTTCAACTTTTTTGAATTTTCCATAGTTATTGTAAATTGAAAAGAAATTTTGAATTGCAGTTATTAATCCAGTCCTTATGTTACTTTCAACATGATGCCCACTTATACTCCTTCTTGAACCTTCTAAACGGTCAATTACAATTTCTCTAACAGTCGCCCATTCAAAATTCTTTACGACACTTCTATATTCAAAAATTAATTCTGTTAGTGAATCTGTTTCGGCAATAAACTTTTTCACATCATTTGCTTTCTGCATTCGAGATACTAGCGGTGAAAGTCTCTGCTGTGGTGCGTCTCTTATAATCCAAGCAAAAAAGTAAAAGCACGCTTTAGAGTGAATATATACTCTGCCAATTCCGTCAAATAAAAATGGTTTTTCGTCAGTAGTGTCAAGGTAACAAGCATGTATTATTTTGCTCAAATTATCCTTTGAGCAATTCATTATTATGTCATTGAATGATTTATGTGAACCTGTTACAATTTTTGCATGTTTTTCAATCCAATCATAAAATGGTTTGGCTTGGTCAGCTAATTTTGCGAGTTCAATAAGTCTATAATGAGCAATATTTATTTTATGTACTATTAAGTCTTTCATTTAAATTTTATAACTCTACAAAGTTAATGTTTTAAAGTTGGTATTTAGTTGTCGTGTCGGTCATTTAACCTTTCGCCTAACGGTTTGGGGGTTTGTGAAGTTGGGGATTTCGGAGCACAAAACTGTCAACCTACCACAAAACTTGATGCGATGCACAAATGTTCAATTAACCACTGAACCCCCAATTTCACAAACCCCTTGTTATCGGTTGCCCTTCTTTCGTCCAACGGTTTGTTGTTGTCAATGTCTGCGGTGTCTTGGGGTGCGTTGGCTTGCATACTCTTTTGCATTTTTTGTTTGGGTTTAGCGTTGGCAAAAATGCAAATGTGTATGCAATTGCGTTGGCTCTCGTGTCTGTTGTCTTATGTTTTAGCTTTCGTCTTTGTAATATATTTTATAAAATTTTCGTCCGTCCTTTTCTACGCCTTGCTCAATAAGTTGTCTGTCGCCATGAATGTATATGTGAAAGTTTTTGTCGAGCTTTAAAACGCTTTTAAATACACGTTCTTGCTTTTTTACTGCTTGGGCTGAAATAGAAAAATCGTCTGCTATTTCTATTTCGTTTTCTTGTCGGTAAGCGGTGTCAAATTTTTGGAATGAATTAATAATGTTGTCGTGTTGCAATACTTCGTTTTCAAATTCTTGTTTATCAAAGTTGTCGTGTTTTTTGAAGTAGTCAACAGAACGGTTTAAAAGGTCTATTTGGTCGGCTTTGCTAATTTCAAAGTCATGTGGAAATTGTTTTGTAATAAACTGTTTTGTAATTCCTAAAAATTGGTTGGTTTGGTGAAATTCATTTTTCTCTTCAATGACTTTTAGAAATTCATCTTTCCAATATTGGGCTTCGGAAGATTTTAATGAATTGTCTGTAAATAGAATTTTATAATTCCCGTTTTTAATAGTATTTAGTATTAAACACCCTTTGTCAATACCCTTTAAATCATATCCAAAATCATGGAAAATTTCAAATGCTTTATTTTGTGATTCCATTTTTAGGAATGGAACATTTGTTTCTGATTTAAAAATGCCAATAGCATCTGTAAGTTGATTGTCTATTTCAATGTTTGAGATAAATACAACATTCAATTTACCCTGCTGGATTTTGGGGTGCATTGATTTTTCGTACAATAATTTTGCAAGTACCTGAGATAATTCTACAAAGGATTTCTCATTGCTGAAAAATTGATTTACTGAATTACTAACTTCATTTAGGTTTATGTCAGTAGCATGGAAAAAATTATATACAAGGTCTTTTTTAACGGTAAGTATCAAATACTTTAGTAAGTAATCTTTTGTATCTTCTCTGATAACTGTTTCCTTATCACTTAAAATATATTTTTCGTCTCTTAATTTATTTCCAACATTATGAGTTATTATATTTTGTAATTGGATTTGACTAAAATCAATATTGCTCATTAGTTTGAATTTGGGGTGTATTGTTCAGCTAATTTTCCGTAAGAGAAGAATTTATAATTCATCATTTTTATTTTTTCAAATTCTTGTAGTAGGTGCATTCTTACTTTTTCTTTATTTGAATTTTTATGATTTGCAGAGAAATTAATATCGGAAATATCTATTGAAAATTCAATGTTTTGATTATTCTTTTTGCTCAAATAACCTAAAAACCCAAACCAAACAGTACAATTACCTTCAGCAGCAAAATATGAAAAATCAAACACTACTTCCAGCCCTGCAAGTTCAACGAATTTATGATTGTCCTTGTTTTTTAAAAAATAGTTTTCGTGTAAACTTTCTCCATTTATTTTTAATTCCTTTACACCGCCTGACATGAAATTATTTATTTCGGCTGGCAAGTCTAAAGTTTTATCAGGACCCAAATCAATATTTTTGACTCCTTTAAATGTAAATGGTTCTGCATCGCTTGTTAAATTCAAAAAGAATGATACTCTGTCTTCGTTGTTAAAATTTCGGTATAAAATTCGTTCAATAACTGCATTGGGTTTTGTATAGTTTTTTTGTTTAAAAACACTTTCTAAATGTTTGATACCTAAATCTGCTACATTAAATGTTTCGGGCGATGTATAAAATATTTTCATAGCAATTTGATTGTTGTTTTCAATTTTCTCAACAATTATTTCACTATCAAACTTTTCTTTATTTCTGTACCAACTAGCATTGAAATTGTTAGAAATGCAAGTAAACTTAATACTTACTTTATTGGGGTTTCCGTCAACGGGAGCAAAGTTTGTACTGCTATCAATTTTTACTCTTGGAAATTTTTCTGCAATTAATTGTTTGAAATCAATTTTTTCAGGTATCACTTTTATTAAATCCTCCGTGTTGTGCCATTCAAGTGTCCTAGTCAATAACTTTCTATTATCCTCTTTTACTTTAAGCGTTTCTCTTATAGCTTCAAATTCAAAAGGACTTAACAACGTAGATTGCATTATAGGAAACGTAATGTTATCTTCTGTTTCTTCTAAAAATATCCCTCTTGATTTTAAAATTGAATTTAACTTTGACTTACTTATTGAAGTATGTTCAATAACTTCTTTCAATTGAATACCGTATGGCAAAAATTTATTTACACTATGATTTTCCATATTTCATTTATTTAAGTAACCCGAAAGGGAATTTATCAATTTTCAAATTCTTTGTAAAGTCCGAATTCCCGAAAATTTGTTTTGCATTTTCAACTAAAGGCAAATCTTCACTCTCTTTGTAATTGGGGAAACATAACCTTGTCGAGCCTTGTGTATTATTTCCAATTGTATGTGCTATTCCAAAAAGTTTGAGTAAATCTTCTTTATTGAAATTGTCTATTGAAAAAATTACAACCGTTGTTTCGTTCCCTTTTCTTGTTATCATAGGTAAAATGCTTCCGTTAATGTATTCAATTGGAAGTATTTTGCCACTTCTTAAATTTCCGTCTCCTGCATTTAAACCAGTTAAGAAGTATATAAATTCAACTTCAAATTCACTAGAAGGGAACTCCAATTTCATATAGTTTAAAGCATCATACATAAAAAGGATTCTCTTATTATCCACCAAGAAAACACCATCGTGAACAACCCCTGTATTTAGTTCAATTTTATTCAACTTTGAAATTAAATCATCATTTTCATTTTCCGAATTATTTAACCAAAACAAAATTCCTCTATAAAAAAATGTATCAATGTTTTCAGAGCTTGCTTGCACTTCTTGATTTTGTTCGGATTTTTTATAAGATTCAATAGTTTTAACTAAATCTGTGTAATGGTCTTTAAAGTCTTTAACTAATGAGGAAGGATAAGGTTTTGAACTATATTTTGAAGAATAGTGAACAAATTCAATAGAGTTACTAATCATTGGATTGATATAATGAAATAGCCCATCAAGTCCATTGGTTTTCTTTCTATGTTCTTCGTCAACACTTATGATGTCAATGTTTCTTTGTGGGTCAAACCAACCAATAGTTTTTAAAAAGTCAACTATTACTTTTTCCCCTATGTCGCCTAATCGTTTTGAAAATTCTCCCATAGTTATTTTATCGCTTTAATTTCTATTTGTGTTAAGTTGTACAACTCATAAACCATGTAATCTAAACGGTTTTCTTCGGCTTGTAATCGGTTTTGTAGTTGTTCCGTTTGGTTTTGATTTTTAGAAACAATTAAACTTTGCTGAATTGTCTCTATGTTTTCAACTTGCTTTACAATTTTGTCGTGTGTTGCTTTTTGTTGTTTATCAGTTGTGTCAATTATTGGGATTGGAAACTGTTTACAGTTTTGAATTAGTATTTTTTGAAACAAGTTTTTTGATTGGTCAAGGTATTTATTGGCATGATAAAAATTCATCAATTTTGAATTTATAATTGCCAAAATAAATTTGATGTTTACATCAATGTTTTGCTTCAACACTAAATTAAAAACGCTTTGTGTATTGTATAATTCTTTGTCGGTATATCCTGCAAATATTCGGGCTGGATTACCGCTTATTATTTGTCTAATTAGAATACGAGGCTCTGTAAAAAATCTTTTTTCTCTTGGTGCACCTAACCATTTTCCATAGCTTATATATTCTTTTTCGCCCCAAGTAACATTGTAACGGGTTATGTCGCCACCCGAAAGTAATTTTTTATATGTCTTGTCAATTGCAGTTGTGCTGTGAAAAGCACGTTCTTTAATTTGTTTTTCTGTGTGTCCTTTGTACTTGTCGTAAGGAGTTAAGCCTAAGGTAAAATCGCAAAAATCAATTAGCGGTTTTGTGTTTTCTTCTAATCTGTTTAACAGGCTTGAAACTTGTTCGTCAGTAAAAATATCGTAAGCCGAAAACGAATTGCCTAACCATTTATTTTGATTTACATAACGCACTTGTTGTGCGTTGTCTTGATTGATAAAACTGATTTTATCTTTTCTATCATATATCAAACATTCCACTGCTTCATCTTTTGTATTGCCTATAATGATAAGGCTTTCGGCTTTTACTCCTTCAAAAGTATTGTCGGGCAAACGAACAATATTTTGAAGTTTACTTTTTTCTAAAATGTGTTTTCGTAATTTTTGATACGAACTTTGATACAACAAAGAATTAGGAATAATAAAACCAAACTTTCCTGTTGATTCCATTAGTTGAATGGCACGTTCCAAAAATATTGCATACAAATTTATGCGGTTTTCTGCTGTGTGGTAATTGCTGAAATAGTATTTTACTAACTCGTTTGGATGTCCTTTTAAATCAACCCAAGGTGGGTTTCCAATGATTACATTAAAACCACCTTTTGCAAAAACTTCTTTAAAAGTTGTCTGCCAATTAAATGGTTTTATTTTCTTTTCTGCGTTGGGTTCAAAATCAATTTCTCCATTGTAAAAGTTGTCATTTACAAGTGAGTTTCCCGCTTTTACATTGTTATCCAAATTGGGTAAAACACGTTCTTTAAACATCGTCATTTGATGCGTAATAGAAGCCTTGGTTTCGCCCTCCAAGCATTTAAGCAAAAGCGAAAGTTTGGTTACTTCTACTGCTTGTTCGTCTAAGTCCACACCAAAAATATTATTGATGAGAATTTGCTTTTTAATGGATGAAGTTAAATTGCCTTCGGGTGTAAGTTGGGGTTGTTTTGTTTTCTTACTTTTCTTGTTGTAATAGTCGGTATGCCATTTAAGTAAATACTCGTAAGCACCCAACAAAAATGAGCCGCTGCCGCAGGCAGGGTCTAATATTTTTATTTTGCTTACTTGTTCGGCTGTTTTGCCGTCTATTATTTTTCCTACCGTGTTTTGAACTATGTAATCAACAATATATTTTGGTGTGTAAAACACGCCACCTGCCTTACGTACTTCGGGTTTTTCTTCAATTTTTACTCGGTGTCCCGAAGTGATACGAATTACTTTTCCTAAAAATTGTTCGTAAGCATAACCCAATATTTCAACTGGAATAATGTTGAACAAATAAGGGCTTTCTTCAAGGTCGGTAATGATGGTTTTTAAAACCTTGTTGTCAATGATTACCGTTTCTGAAAGTTTATCTTTTTTGAAGTCGAAAAGTCCTGAATTATACTTTGCGTCTGCTTCTTTAAAGTATTCAAAAAGTTGGTTGTAAATTGTTCCTTTGGCTGTTATTGTTTCTTTTAGTCGTCCTGTTGGTTCAATGCTTCTGTCTTCGCAAATTCTTAAAAATATAATTCTGTCGAGTGTCTGCTGAACCACAAAATTTATGTCGTCTTCATCAAACGAATGGTTGTTGATGGCAATATTTGTAGCCAAATATTTTCGCCATTCTTCCATTGATTGTAAAAAGTCAGAATCAACTGTTGATGTACCTTTTTTACTAGCATCACTTTTTACAAACTTGTCAAAACTGCCCCTTAAAACTCTTTCTTTTGCAAAGGTTTCCCACAAAAAATCAAACTCTGTGAGGTATTCATTAAAGGTTAAATATTTTATTCTACCTGTGGCTGTTTTGTCTTTTACGTTTGGCTTTTTTGTGCAGTCGTAAATGGCAAATTCTTCAAAGTCGGTAACTATTGATATGGAAAGTTTAGCGTTCCAACCGTAACGTTTTACTTGGTATGCAGGTGTTATGTCCTCCTTGATAAATACACTTGGCTTTTTAGCCTCAACAAAAAATTTGGGTTGTCCCGAAAGTGTAAAGCAGTAATCAGGTGCTTTGGTGCTGTCTTTTATTTTTAATTTGTATTCGTGTATTACGTCCTTGTACGCTTCGGCAAGCCCTTGTTCGTTGTCAATGTCCCAACCAAGTGCTTTGAAAAAAGGGTCAATAAATTCTCTTCGTGTTTGCGTTTCGTTGTAGTCAGATTTTTTATAATAGGGTAGCTGTTCGTTAAACCTGTCAACGAGTTGCTTGATTTTAATATACGCTTGTTCTTTAGTCATTTGCTAAAAAAAATATTGTCAAAGATAAGAATCTTCGGTCGGAGTTGGGTGCGTTGGGGCAAAAATAAATGTGGTGCAAAAGCGTTGGCTTGTGTGTTGGCTTGCACCTCTTTTGTTTTTGCGAAGAATGGCAAAATGGCTTTGCCAAACTTTCCTGTCTACCGTTGTTGTCGCACCGAACTTTCAAAGTTTGCACTGTCGCCATAGGGTTACCGATAACGTTTCGGGGCTTTGCGAAGTTTTTTTATTGGGGTTTTCCGCAGACACTTTAAAGTTAGCAAGTCTGCCCCCAATAAAAAAATTTCCGCAAAGCCCTTGTTAGCGGTAGTGCTATTTACTATTGTCGTCTCCATACTGTTGTGTCAGTGTCTGCTTGAGCTTTTAGTTGGGCAATTTGAGCGTCTGAAATGTTTTTACCGCAAATAACTTCCGATACTTTTAGTTTAAATAGTTTATTGTCAAAAGGAACTTTGATAAAATGCCTGTCTGATGTTGTGTCGTGTTGCTTTGGGAAAAAATTTTCAAGATTAATTTCGTCAGGAAAGGCAAGATTCATTTTTTGAAATGTCTCTGCGTAGTCTTCGTTTGCTTGATAGTCAAAGCAAAGTCGTGCTTCTCTTTCCCAAGCATATTTTGCTCTTTTATAAAACTTAGAAAGATTTGAAAGTCCACCAAAAAACAAACGCTTATTAAATTTTTTCTTCAATCTAAATTGTATTTCGTTGATGAAGTCGAAATCATAACCGCTATCATAAACTACATCTTTTAGTTGATAAAGGTCTGTGTGTGCTGTGTCGTCAGAATATTCTATAAACCGAAAACCTAATGCAATTCCTGTTTCATTTTGTCCATAGAGTTTCCAAGCATTCTCTGCACGAAAACTGTCGCTAAAACAGAAAATAAATACTTTGTTTTTGATTTCTTCAATTTTGTCGTCAACGAGGTTTTTTAGAAAACCGTGTCGTCTGAGAAATTCCGTTTGCTCGGATGGGTCGTTGTCCCAAAGGTAACTTAGTGCTGATAGTTGAATCTCTTTATTTTGAAGAGTCGTAAGAGCGTAGTCAAATTTAAGTAAATGATAAAATTGTCCGTAGTCCAATTTTCTATTTTGAGCTACATTTTCAAAATAAATTTTGAATTTATCCTTGGCGTTTAATTCTATTTCTGTTGAATTACCAGTAATTATTTTTTCCTCGCCCCAATAGATAATTTTTCCTGTCCCGTCAGAGAATGAAAAGTCTTGTGGTTGAACGCTTATTTGTCCTTTCAAATGAGGTGTTGCTTCAATCACTTTGTTTATGATGTCTGCAACTTCTTTTAGGTCTGTCATTGTCATTGTGTTATAATTTTAGGATGTGAGTGTCGTGTCGAAGCATTACCGCTAACTTAGTTATAGGAGCAACTCTATCACACAAAGCCTTCCATTTTTGGTTGGCTTTACGCAGTTTTCTGTGGCGGTTATTCCGCAAACCTAAACACTAAAT
>JANYDJ010000169.1 GCA_025363675.1 Flavobacteriaceae bacterium
GCCAAATGTTCTTCGCCCGATACAATTTGTCGGTATGCTACCAAATCAAAATCGCCATACTTAGTTGGCATTTCTACTGAAATTTCACGTTTGATTAATGATTCATTTTTTAATCTATATTCTATTAAATCTTTTATAGTAATTAATTTTAAATTGAATTTTTCTGCTACAATTTTTAGATCATCCAAACGGGCCATGCTGCCATCTTCTTTCATTATCTCACATATAACGCCTGCAGGTTCTAGTCCGGCCATGCGGGCTAAATCTACAGTAGCTTCGGTATGCCCAGCTCGGCGTAATACACCTTCGTCTTTGGCTTTAAGTGGGAATATATGTCCGGGTCTTCCCAATTCATCGGGGCGAGTGGCAGGGTCGATTAATGCCAATACAGTTTTGGAACGATCGTGTGCCGAGATTCCCGTAGTGCATCCTTTGCCCAGCAAATCAACAGAAACGGTAAATGGTGTTTCATGACTTGTAGTATTCACCCCCACCATCAAATCCAATTGCAATTCATTGCAACGTTTTTCTGTAATAGGAGCACAGATAAGCCCACGACCTTCCTTGCTCATAAAGTTTATCATCTCAGGCGTAGCGTGGCGTGCAGCACAAAGGAAATCGCCTTCGTTTTCACGCTCTTCGTCGTCTACTACTATAATACATTTTCCTGCTTGTATATCAGTTATCGCGTCTTCTATTTTATCGAACATTTTATATAATTGTTAATGATTAATGGTTGATTGTTAATGGTAATTCGATGTGATTATCTTTATACTTGCTACTTTATACTATTATAATATTCAACAACACTCTCCGCTATTTGTTTTACTTCAAAATTTTTGGTGGCATATAGTTTTGCTTGTTGGCCTAGGGAGTTTGCTTCGTCTAAATTGTTTGCGTAGTATATAATTTTTTCTGCAAATTCTTGGGCTGAGTTTACGATAATCATGTATTGCTTTACCTCGGGGGGCAAGCCTTGGGCGGCCATCTCGGTTCCTATAATAGTTTTTCCCATGGCCATGGCTTCTACGGTTTTTACCCGCATGCCACTGCCCGAAAATAGGGGGACTATTAAAGTAGATTTATTGGCAACAAAATCTAATGCATTGATTACTTGCCCGTGATTTTCTACATTCAAATTATGATACTGATAAAACTCTTCTCCCATATTTTTTCCTGCCAAATGTAATATATAATTTGTTTTTTTACTATGTACTATCGGCCACACTTCTTTCATAAACCAACGCATTCCTTCTATATTTGGCATCCAGTCCATGGCTCCAATATGATAGATACAATTTTCTACATTTGTAACGGCTGGTAATTGTGTAATATCAAAACCTGTATAAGCTATATGGATAGGTTTGTTGAATCCACTTTGTTTAAAAAATTCTTTGTCTTCTATACTTACGGTTATCAGCCCATCTAATTTTTTAATGGTTTCTAGTTCGTAGGTTTTTAATTGCTGGGCAGCAGTTTTCAAATACCATTTCTTTAATATATTTGTGGAATTTTGTGCCAAGCTTTCCCAAATCTTATGTTCCACATTGGCGGCCCGCATCACGCATTTACCTTGGCTGTGGCGGCGAACAGTATCTAAATATATAGTTATTTGCAAGCCATCGAAATGTATAATATCATAATTGTTTTTTTGTAATAAGGTAGCAAGTTTATCTGCAATAGATTGATGATAGAAGCGAGATATATGATAAGATTTATTTTGTATTAAATTTTTTAATGCACCCAAAATGGTGATATCTGTTTGTATAGGATATATTTCGTGATGTGCAATTTTTTCTAATTCTTTTGCCTCATTTATATCGGTATAATTGCGTGATGGATTCAATGAAAAGAAAGTAACAGCTATACCTAAATCAACCAATCCCATTAGTGCTTGGTATACGCCCACTGTGCCGCCATCATTGGGAGGGAAAGGAACACGGTTGCTTAAAAAAAGTACTTTCATTCGGTTTCTGTTGTAATACCTTTATCTTTTTTTAACTGCAACCAAGCTTGTATTTTTCTTGCAATATTATAATACCATTCTTTGTTAAAGAGGTTGCTATCGATACTGGCTTTGTAAGTTAAAAATAATCCCAAAGGAATCATCACAAATGAGCTTAGCCACATCCCCACAAACGGACTAAATACACTTTCGTTCGATGCTTTTTCGCCCGCCACGGTTATCATATAATATATAATAAATATTACAATGGCCGACACCATAGGCATGCCCAGCCCGCCTTTGCGTACAATGGCTCCAAATGGAGCTCCAATAAAAAAGAAGATAATACATGCTAAACTCAAGGTAAATTTACGGTGCCATTCCAGTCTAAATCTGTTGGCAAATTCATACCCATTTTGTAGCGTAACAACTGAAAAATCAGCAATACCTTTAATAGTTCGGGCACTGTTTAATGCGGAAGTATAGGCAAGTTGTTTTTCCGTTTTCGATAAATTAGCCGTGAGGTTATTTCCTTTTACTATATAGGGATTTTTCACAATCCTGTTTTGCCCCGTGCTGTCGTGTATATGAAAATAGGTACACATATTATTGATGAATCCTAAACGCTTATTCACTTCATCAATATTTAGAGAGTCTATAGCTTCGTCAAGTTCAAAAATATTGAGCATTTGATAGTTCTCTTTAAAATAATCCTCATCACTTCTATTCAATTTAAAAGCACTCAGGTCCATTACCATTTCTTGTTTGCTAAAATTGGTAACACTAAAGGGGTAGGTACGTTTGTTATTGTCCTTGTCTTCCATCTCTTCATATCGGGTTCCATTATATAAAGTCACCATTAGTTTGTCTTTGCCCTCGTTCATGGCCATCCTTCCATTATCGGCCAATATTAAACTCACATTGCCTTTGGTAGAGGTGTGGTCATATATCATAATACTATGCATATTCTGATCGGCATCTTTTTTCTCAATCTTTATGCTGTAGCCATCTATTGCATTATAAAATAAACCTTCTTTAATATTGAATGCAGGTTTTTGCTGTTGTATATCATATAATAATGTTCTTATTTTTAACTGGGCATCCGGTATCTGCACATTGGCAAAATAAAATGCAAGCACCATCATCAACCCACAAAAAATAAAAACGGGCATGGATATACGCCGCAAAGAAATACCCGCCGATTTCATTGCAACCAATTCGTAGTTCTGCCCCAGGTTGCCAAAGGTCATAATGGTTGAAAGCAATACTGCCAAGGGTAGGGCAAGCGGTACCAGGGTAGCCGATTGGTAAATAAATATTTGGGCAATTACATACCACTCCAATCCTTTGCCCACAAACTCGTCAATCCACAGCCACAGAAACTGCATCACCAACACAAACATGGAGATGAAGAATGTGAGCACAAATGGCCCAATGAACTCTTTGAATACGAATAGGTGTAGCTTTTTCAAAATGAATAAGTTTGCAAAATTAACCAATTGTAACTATCATTTGTTTAAAATGTACACATGGCTTAGAAGTAGATTTAACATCTACAGAAAAAATGGATATTAGTTTATTAATTAGTGTACTTTTGTAGTGAAAGTTAAAATTGGCAATATGGTTAATTATAGAGAAATTATAACAATTGATGCAGGAATTCGATTTGGAAAGCCTTGTATTAAAGGGACTCGCATATCAGTTTATGATGTGTTAAGTTGGTTGGCATCGGGAATGAGTATTGAAGAAATTCTTAAAGATTTTCCTGAGATTACTGAAGTTTCTATCCATGCATGCTTGGCTTATGCCGCCGATAAAGAACATAAAGTAAGGGTGGCCTAAATGAAACTGCTTTTTGATCAGAATATTTCGTATAAAATTATAAATAAACTGGAGTAGTATTTTCCAAATTCATTACAAGTAAGAGCAGCAGGACTTGAAAATACTTTTGACAAAGAAGTATGGGGTTACGCAAAAAAGAATGATTTTACAATTGTGACATTTGATATGGATTTCTATGAACTGTCAAATTATTATGGACATCCTCCCAAAATAATATGGTTAAGATTTGGGAATAAAAGCACGAATGATTTGGCTCAGCTTATAATTGACAAATTTGAAACTGTAAAAGAGTTTATTCTTAGCGATAAATATAAAGATATTGCATGTATTGAACTTGATTAAATACTTTTCCTATTCTACTTTTTTACACCGATTTTTGCCGTTCTTAAATCATGAGCAAAGACGTAGTAAAATCAAATTATGAAACCCTTATCTTCAACTTCAGAGGAAGGAAGGTGATGATAGATGCTGACTTAGCCTTGCTTTACGATGTGTCGACAAAGGCACTTAAGCAACAAGTGAAAAGGAATATTGGAAGATTTCCCGAAGATTTTATGTTTGAATTAACAAGACTTGAACGACAAGAACTTATTAATAATTCAGATAGATTAGCATCACTCAAGTTCTCAAATGTAAAACCTTTAGTTTTTACAGAGCAAGGTGTATCAATGCTTTCATCGGTATTAAGTTCTGAAAAAGCAATTCAAGTCAATATAGAAATTATGAGAGCTTTTGCCAATTATCGCTCATTGTTGAGAGAGAATGAAGAATTAAGAACTGAAATTAAAAAACTAGATACCAAAGTGAACAAAGCATTTGAATATCTAATGGATAAACTAGATGCTTTGCACCAAAAAAAATTAGATATAGAGCCTATTGGCTACAAACTGAAAAAGAAATAGTTACAACGAGGTGGTCACAAATTGTGACCACCTCGTTTCTGATTGTCAGCTATTTATGAAGAGGTGGTCACAATTTGTGACCACCTCT
>JANYDJ010000052.1 GCA_025363675.1 Flavobacteriaceae bacterium
CACCATAACTGTTCGGAAGCTTTTGATGTTCGGTAAAATGTCGCGTCCCTAAAGGGACTTGGTGTGGGTGGGGTTCTGTTTTTTACCAATGTTAGGTCCCGATGGGACTTATAATATAGCCCCTTTAGGGGCAATATATTGGTAAAAAGAAGACTTGTATAAAACTTAACCACTGCTCTCGCTCGCATCCTGCGAGTGTGAGCTATTTATCAGTTCTGATAGTTATAGTCTATTCCGTAATCTATACCTATAGTATAGCTTTTACATATTATACAATATATTTGCAAAATGAGCGAGTTTAGAAAGGCACAGGCAGATGAGAAGTATTATGGAATGATTACAGTGTACCGGAGGGACAGGAAAGCCCCCTAAAAGTAATGGACCTATGAAAAAAAATGAATATTATAGCTCACACTCGCGACACGCGAGCGAGAGCAAGATAATTATTCCCAAAAAACTAATGCTAAAGTTGGTCAATAAATATTACATACATATAATCTCAATCTATATAATGCTATTGTTTTCATGCAATAGTAATAACAATCCCCAATTTAGGTTTCTTTTACGCAATGACACCATCATCGTGTATAAAAACTCACAAACAATATTATCATATTCCACCCAAGACAGAGTTTTGTTTGACTATACAAAACAAAAAGATTTTACAACTCTGTATAATAATTTTAGGACGAAGTATAATATTTCTTTGGTTAATGACTGGCCTTTTCTTTTCAAGCTTATTGAAGCAGATAGCATATTTCTTAAATGCAAATCAGCAGATATAGAGTTCTTGAATACTACAATAAATAATATATATGAAACAATACCAAAAGACAGCGAAATACTTAATTTAATTGAAGCTACACAGTTTAGATCGCTCATTCCCACAACCCAATATCATAGAATGAGAGAAGATGATGTGAAACAAAAAATAAACTTTTATTCAGAATTTGCAAGGTCGATATCTGAGGATATTGAGGCTCAAAAGAACATAGATTCAATGAGCTTTAAAAACTTTAAAAATAATATATTTTTATTGAATTTCCAAATTGCTATTTTGGAGAAAATACTCTTTAAAATAAGGCAAACTGGTATAGCAAATTCTCAAATATATTTTTATGAAGTTACTAAATCAAAGTTAAACGGCTCCGATAATTTATACTTTGAAATAAGTATATCAAGAGATAATCAAGGCAAATTACTAATAGAAAAAACTCTTTTGAATAAAGAAGTATATACTCTTAATCGTTGGTTCAATAGTAATTGAGGTCGCATCCGCCGTGGCGAAGCACCTGGGGCAAGGAGAAAAGAACAAAACACACCTGTGGTGGGCAAAGCTTACGCAAGGGTCGCTATTATAATGTTGGCGTACTTTGCGGTTTCTTTGCGTACCTCGCGGTTAAAATCCCCGTCCAATATTCTGTACAATCCTGTGGTTTAGTGGATAGATAAAAAAATTGCTTAGTGGTAAGTATAATAATTTTGAACAGTTAAAAAAATTGGGCTAGGACTGTTCATGTTAAAGAAATTAAAATTAGTTTTATTATATATAGGTTTGCATAGTGCATTTGTTGCCCATGCACAAAAAACGGGTTACTTCGACGAGCCTGTATATACCTACAAACGGGCAATTGAATTATTTGAAAAGGAAAAATATGGTGCAGCCCGCAGCTTGTTCGAGCAGCTACTAACCCAAAATCCCGACGAGAATATTAAGGCACAGTCGAGTTATTATATTGCCCTTAGTGCCACCAACCAATTTGGGAATGATGCAATTAATTTATGGAGGTCATTTGTCCAAACTTATAATACACACTCAAAATACCATGAAGCAACCTATTATATTGCCCACATTTATTTTAGGGATAAGCAATATAAAGATGCTTTAAAATCGTTTGCGGTAGTGAGTGCCGAGGAATTACCAAGGTCTTTAAAACAGCTATATTTGTTTGAGAAAGGATTTAGTGAATACAAGCTGAATAAATATGATGATGCTATCAAATCTTTTACAGCAATGCCCGAGAATGGTGATTCAGATATGGATTTTGGCGACAGGCATGCAGATGCCAAATATTATTTGGGTTATATATATTATATACAAGGCAACGACAAGCTGGCTCAAAAAAATCTGGAAGCGGTGATAGATAATGGCTCCTACAGCAAAGTAGTGCCTTTATATCTTTGTCAGATATCGTATAGAAATAAAGATTATGCCCAATGCGTGAAATGGAGCAGTGAAAATGCGGGCAAAGAAATTTTACCCGATATATATCTTTTCAAAGGCTTATCGTATTATGAGTTGAAAGAGTTTGACAAAGCGGCTGAACTCTTAGAGAACCGATCTAAAGCGAAAGAACTTACCGATAGTGAGTTGTATATTTTGGGCTATTCGTATATACAAACCAAAAACTTAAGCCAGGCTGTTTATCCCTTATCGCATATTGCGGATCATAATAATTTACTATATCAACAATCGCAGTTTACTTTGGCCAATTGTTTTATACAGCTCAATAAAAAAGAAAATGCGAGAGCTGCTTATTATAATGCGGGTAAATATGAACATGATAAAAGTATTAAAGAAGAATCGCAGTTTAACTATACCAAATTAAGTGCAGAGATACTACCCACGCAAGTGTCTTCCATTACCTCACTACAAAATTTTATCAATAATTACCCCGATTCCAAATACGGTGATGAGGCAAAAAACATATTGAGTAGTTTGCTGCTCAATACCAAGCAGTATGGCAAAGCACTGGGTATACTGGAAGGAATTAAAGTAAAAAATGCGAGCATAGAACTGGCCATTCAGAAGTGTGCATACTGCCGTGCCGAGGAGTTGTATAAAGCAAATGATATAGCGGGAGCCACAAAATTATTTGAAAAAAGCTATTCATTTAATTATGATATAAAGTTTAAAGCTTTATCAGTATTCTGGTTGGGAGAAATTGCATATAATAAAACGGAGTATGGCAAGGCGATAGATTTATATAAAGAATTCGAAGGGTATCCACAGGCCAGCAAAACATTTCATTATACCACATCTTATTATAACTTGGGCTATTGTTATTTGAAATTGGATAAATATATACAATCAAATACCTGGCTCGAAAAATTTATTGCAGCTGAAACTTATTTTGGCAGCAAGGCAGAACTGGTGTTAGATGCCCATTCTCGCTTGGCCGATAATTATTTTCTGGAAAAAGAATATGGCAAAGCTACCAATGAATATAATTATGTAATTAATAAAAATTCGCCCGATGCCGATTATGCATTGTTCCAGATGGGTATTATATATGGTTTGGAAAATAAACCTTACGATAAAATAAATATTATCAGCAAACTGATAGAGAAATATGAGCATAGCGATTTGTATGAAAAAGCATTATATGAATTGGGCTATACCTACTTTAATCTTGAAAAATACGACCAGGCTGTGGAGAGTTTCAACGACCTGATACAATCTCAGAAAAGCCCAGTGGGACTAGTAAGGCGGGCACAATTAAATATTGGTTTGATATTTTATAACCAAAAACAAAATGGTAAAGCTATTGAACAATTTCAATATATATTAAAAAAATATCCCGAGAGTGAAGAAGCCCACGAAGGACTTGAAATATTAAAAACTATATATACGGAAAATGGAGAGTTTGATAAATTTGACGAGTGGGCAAAAGCCAATGGAATTAAAATATACCAATCGAATACTGCAGAGAAAGATACTTTAATGTTTGAGTCGGCTATGAGTTTATTGGATCGTCAGGATTCTATAAGAGCATTGGAGGTATTGGGCAAATATATCAATGAGTTTTCTGATGGTGCTTATATATTGAAATCGCATCAACTTAAAGCAGATATATTGAACAGGAAAAACCGTAAGGATGAAGCCTTGCTTGAGTATGAGTGGATAGCTACCCGCCAACCCAATGAGTATACTGAACGCAGTATTAAATGGGTAGCAAACTATTATTATAATAATTTAAAGAACTATACCAAGGCATTGGAATATTTTGAAAAATTAGAACCCAATTCATCCGTAAAGGAAAATAAAATTTTGGCATTGGTAGGCCAAATGCGTTGTGCTGAAAAATTGGGGCAGACAGAAAAATTAAAAACTGCTTCTGAAAAAACAATAGCGTATCCCGGAATAGAAAAAGAATATATAACGGAAGCAAAGTATCATTTGGGAAAAATATATTATAGCAGCGATAAAATTGCCGCCCTCAATTATTTTAAAGATGTGATAAAAGTAAGCAAAACCAGTCGTGGTGCTGAGAGCAAGTATTATATAGCTTTAATATATTTTGAGAATGGGGATACCATCAATTGTAAAAAAACAGTTTTTGAACTTAGCGAACAATACCCCGATTACGATTACTGGGTGGCCAAAGGCTACTTGGTTTTGGCCGATCATTATATCAAACAAAAAGATGATTACCAAGCCCGATATACTTTACAAAGTTTGATAGATAATTATGAAAAAGCTGAAACCGATGCCGAAGATATACTGAAGATGGCGAAAGAGAAATTAGATTTCTTAAATAACAAGGAGAAGAGCCGCGAAGAGCTTATCAAACAACAAAAACTGAATGATACCAAAACCGAAGAAGAAAAAAATAAGGAAAATAAAGAAGTTAAGGATTTTTAATTACATGTATAAACATAGTATATATATATTTATTCTAATTTGTAATATACAATTTGCCCATGCCCAATCGGACACATTGGAAAAGGGCCATATTACCATCGTACGGCCTTATAGACCCAAGATTCAGGAATCTATTAAAAAGGCTATTACCCCATTGCCCGAAACCGCATTGGTATCTATGCCCCCCTTTACTTATACCTTCAATACCATTGAGCCCAATTTTCAAATAAATACGCCCGGTTACAAGGCTATTAATTTGGCACCGGAAAAGCTGAGTGCTCTAAATGGCAATTTTACCAAGTTTGGATTTGGCAATTATAATAGTCCGTTATTAGAAGTATCACTCAACAATCTGCGATCGCGAAATTGGATGCTGGCAGCTAATGCCCGGCATTATTCACTTAATGGATCTATCAGTAAATACTCCAATAACCAACTGCATTTTGCGGCCACACATACTGGCGATAATGCCGTAGGCGGGGCTGTGTTATTATATAATAGAGATGTGTATCGTTATTATGCACAAGTGAGCGACAAAACTGATACCCTGCCCAAAGGTGCATTATATAATCCTTTTCAAAATATTCAATTGAATACATTTTTAGGTAGCAAAACATTTGATAGTAGCAAAATATATATTCGTGGCGATTTAAAGTATGACAACCTGATAAGGTCGAAAGAAGTATATGAACAGTGTTTGTTTTTAAATACAAATGTGAAAAAGATAGTGCGGGGAATATTAGCCAAAGCAGATGTGATTTTGGATGTGGACCAATATATAAATCACAATAATAAATATGATAGAAATTTCTTTAAATTTCAACCCGAGTTCCACATGGCCACTGGCAATTTTAAAGCAGTGATAGGCGGTAATGTGATAGTTCTCAATCAAAACCGCGATTTAGCCAACCCCACGCAGTTTCAGTTTTACCCCAAGTTAAATCTGGAATATGTGATGGTGAAAAAGTATAAAATATATACAAGTATGTGGGGCGATTGGGAGAAGTATACTTTGAAAAATATATATCAAGTTAATCCCTTTATTTCTCCGAATGTTAAGTTAAATAATAGCAAAAATTTCAATTTAAATCTGGGTATGAAAGGTCATATCAATACTGATTTTGATATGGGCATTGAGGCCCGATATACCAATATGGACAATTTATTGATCTATACTTTAGATTCTACTTATCTGCATGCCATGGATATGCTATTCGTATCAGCAAGTGTAAAGAAATTAATTTTGAATATACACTATCATACGGGCAATAAACTTGATATATATACGGCCATCAATTTATCAAGCTATAGTGTAACAAGTAATATAATTACCAAGGCATCTCAGCTCCCCACCTTTGAATGGAAGAATAATTTTACCTATAAATTGGGTGAAAAACTATATATGAATTTGCAATTAAATTATACAGGAGCTAGGTATTTGGTAAAGTATGATACCGCCGTTAAACAGTATAATAATATTTTAATGAAACCCTTTACCGATATTAATTTAAGTGCCGATTATCGCTATACAAAATATGTGAGCATGTTCGTAAATATCAATAATATTATTTCCAATAAATATATAAAATGGTATGGATATCCCGTAGTTGGAATCAATGCCCAGGTCGGTTTAACTATTATACTATAATAATATATGGTAAAAGGAGAAAACGAAAAAAATAAAAAAATACTGGAGCGAATGGCTGGGAAGCCTGTGGAGGGCAAAGATGGCGAGAGGCAGCAGGCACCCGAAGCGGAGAAGCAAGGGTTTATTTTTATCCCGTTCAGTAGTTTTTGGAAAGGTGCGGTGCTGGGTATGGGGAAGCCCATGAACGAGCTTGAAAAAATTCCTTTGATGATGCGTCTCTGGATTCGCTTCGAAAATTGGAAAGACAAGTTGTGGAAAACTGATGCATCATCGCAAACATTTGTAAATGAGAGCAATTCATCTTTGAACGGTTTGTTCAGTAAAACGGGCAAAAAAAATCATTTACATTTGCAAGGTATGCAAACCAATATCCAAATTAATTTAGGGCAATATGTACATGAACTTTTGTTTGAACACAATTGTGTGATAGTGCCTGAGTTGGGCGGTTTTATTAGTCGCCGTGTTACTTCGCAGCTTAATCATGTGGCTCATAAAATATCGCCCCCGGGTAAGAAGATAGCCTTCAATCATGGGCTGAGTGTGAATGATGGATTATTGGCCCAAACAATTGCCAAGCAAGAAAATGTGAGTTACGAAGTGGCACTTCAGCATATTGCAGCACAAGTGCTAAACTTAAGGCAGCAGATGCACAGCGAAAAATCGGTGACACTCGATAAGATTGGAAATTTTGTAATAGATAAGGACGAGGTACTTACCTTCCATCCCGAGATTGAAAATAATTTCGACAAACATTCTTATGGACTTGTTACCATTCAAGCCATCCCGATGGTGCGTCATGAAAATGAAAAACTGAAACGCAAAATTAAAGCCCGTATTGAAAACCGCAGACCTGCAAAACAATTGCCTACCAAGCGTAAGAGCTCGGTAAATAGGGTGATGGTAAATACTTTGCTTATTATAATGGTGTCCTTGCTCTCCTTCGCATCAGTAATGGTAAATACCGACCAAAAAGCGAGTTTGTTTTCATTTAACTGGGAACATTTGTTCACCAATCCCTTTGCATCCTCAGAAAACGCAAACAATAATATCCCAAAAATTTCGTTAGATACTAAAATTATCACAGAAATAAACCAGATAGGTTTTGATAGAAAAGCTGACCATACCCTTGTGCTTAAATCGTTTGATAATATATCATTGGCCAGCGAGTTTGCCAACAACCTTCACCAAAATGGATTGCCCCAGGCAAAGCCTTGCTATAAAGAAAATGGAAAAACATGGGTGGGGATATGCCGCAGCAATAATGAAGATATGATAGATGATGTTTTGGAGCAAATTGTTAAAACATATCCGCAAGCTAAAATAGTGCAGAAATAATGATTAATGATGAATTGTTAAATGTTAATGGGCTTACGCAAATATTATATAGCTGCATCACATTAACAATTTTTTGCCACATAACATTAACCATTAACCATTAAAAATTAACCATTAAAAATAATGTTATTACAAGCAACCACTTCAGCAGCCGCAGTTCCAGCAACACAGGCTGTAGTAGAACAAAAAAGTATGTTAGAATTGTTGATGGCGGGCGGTCCTATTATGGTACCGATTGCTATCTTATTTGTATTGTCTATATATGTTTTTGTTGAGCGTTTCATTACCGTTCGCAAAGCCATGATGGGTGATCAAAATTTTCTTCCCGCATTAAAAGATTTGATACAAAATAATAATATAAAAGCAGCACAAATAATGTGCGAAAAAAACAATACACCCATTGCTCGGGTAATATTAAAAGGACTTACACGCGTTGGTCGTCCGCTAAAAGATATAGAGGCCAGTATGGAAAATACAGGCAAAATTGAAGTAGCACGTTTAGAAAAAAGATTGCCCGTGTTAGCTATTGTAGCAGGTGCTGCACCTATGTTTGGTTTCTTGGGAACTGTTATAGGAATGATGATTGCATTTAATGATATTGCTGCAGCAGGTAATGTGGAAATTGCAGGTATAGCTAAAGGTATCAATGTAAAAATGGTAACTTCGGCAGGTGGATTGGTGGTAGGTATTATAGCTTTTTTTGGATATAATATATTAAACATCATGGTACAAAAAGTAGTGACCCAACTAGAAACCGCAAGTTTAGATTTTATAGAAGTACTAGAAGAACCAGCTTAATATAGTCATTAGTCGTTAGTAATTAGTCCCATTCGGCGTCAACCACTAACGACTATTGACCAACGACCAACGACTAACGACTAACGACTAACGACTAACGACTATCGACTAACGACTAAAACGACTAACGACTAAAAAATGAATTTTAAACGAAAATCGCAAGCCCTGAGTAGTTTTAATGCTGCACCGATGAACGATATATTGTTCTTTCTGTTGTTGTTCTTTTTGTTGACAGCTACATTTGCTATTCCTACTTTTCAAAAGGTGACCTTGGCCAAGGCTGAGGGTACACAGAAGTTGAAGCAGAACATGGCAGTTGTTATAAATAAAGATGGAAAAATATTTCTTGAAAATGCAGAAATTCAACTCCCAGCATTTGATGCCAAAATTCAAGCATTTATAGTAGGTAAAACAGAACCTGTGGTAAATGTTATTATAGATAAAGGAGCATCATGGGAATTTATTGCACCCGTTACAGGTATATTACAAAAATATAAAGTGAGTTCTATTATAGCTACGCAAAAACCTTCTAATTAATACCATTCCATTTACCAATTTCATTTGGCTTATATAAAGCAGCATGATATTCCAATCGCAAATAGAATCAACTAGCAAAAACAGCAAACGGCAAGGTATTATATATATGTTGTTGGGGGTTTCATTGATTTTGTTTATTGCATTGTTTATTAAAATCCCTATTCCGGAAACTGTGGTTGAAACCCCGATAGTATATATGAAGTTTGTGAGCCTTGGCGAATCGGAAACTGGTGGGCCTGCTATGGAGAACAGCAGTGGCGATGGGGGAGGAGAGGATAATCCACAGCCAAAAAATGCAAGCCCTAATCAAGAAGATATAAATGCTGACCCTGACCCGGGTGGTGGAGAAGCTCCTGCAATTAATAAAAATAATTCAAAAAATAAAACTACCAATACCTCTCAACCACAAGTTCAACCAGAAAAAAATAGTGGATTCAAATCGAAAAAGAGAGGTAGTGGCGGACCCTTAGGTAATGGAGAAAGTAATTTGCCTGGAGGAGGAGGCGATGATCAGAATAACAAAGGAAATCCAGACGGTAGAAAAGACGGCAATGGGCATTTAAAAGATATATATCGCCCACGTCAAATAAAACAGTTTGCATTCAGTGATAAAGAGTCAGATAAAAATGAAATCAGGCATTTGTGGGTAATACTTACTGTT
>JANYDJ010000227.1 GCA_025363675.1 Flavobacteriaceae bacterium
GGATGGTATTGCACACTAAATGCTTTGCGGTTTACTAAACGAATTCCTTCGATAGTATGATCATTCAAATTAACATGAGTTACTTTAATATTGGGATTTTTTTCTACCTCTTCGGCTATTACAGAGAATCCATGGTTTTGAGAAGTGACCTCACATTTACCGGTCTCTAAATTTTTTACGGGATGGTTGCCTCCCCTGTGGCCGTTGAACATTTTGAAAGTTTTCACACCTGCAGCTTCTGCCAATATTTGATGACCAAGACAAATTCCAAATAAGGGTATATCTTCATTTAATATATTCCTAACAGTTTCAACCGCATAGGGCATGGCAGATGGATCGCCAGGACCATTCGATATTTGGAAGCCATTGGGATTCCATTTCTTCATCTCTTCATAACTTGTCTTAGCAGGAAACACGCCCACGTAGCAACCGCGGCTTGTGAGTGAGCGAATAATATTTTGTTTCACACCCAAATCTAATAATGCCACACGCATGGTCGATTTTTCATCGCCCACAAAATAAGGCTTTTGGGTGGTGACCATGCTTGATAGCTCGAGCCCATTCATATCGGGAACGGCTTTTAGTTGCTCCATCAATTTATTGGTATCTGCTTCTTCACTGCTTATAATAGCATTCATCACGCCCTTGTTTCTTATATAGGTAACCAGGGCACGAGTATCTACACCGCTTATGCCTACCAAATTATTGTCGGCAAAATAATCTTGAATGTTATGGTCGGCCATCTTTCGGGCATAGGGAATATTGAAAGTGCGGCATACCAAGCCGGCAATTTTAATAGAATCACTTTCTATTTCTTTGTCAGCAATTCCATAATTACCCACATGCACATTGGTGCTCACCAATATTTGCTTGTAGTAACTGGGGTCTGTAAAAATTTCTTGATAGCCAGTCATGCTGGTATTGAAACATATTTCGCCAGTGGTGGTGCCGGTTTTACCAATAGCGAATCCCTTAAAGGTGGTACCGTCTGCCAACAACAATACGGCGGGCAGTTGTTGAATTACTTTGCTCATTGGGTTGCAAAATTAGGGCATACCTAATTGCTATTTTATAATGTTCAAAACAAATGTAAAGTTTATTATGTAGCTAATTATCAGTATTCAACACTTTCGTATTTTACAGAGTGTGGTAAAGCACTTACCTTTGATGCAAACTATTCTATATCCCATCTATGATTCTTTATGTAGGTAACTACATATCCAAGCATGGCACTACGCCAACATTTAACGAGTTCTTATCGGACAAGTTAGGAGAGACCTATAAGGTTTATAAAAGCTCTGACCAGAAAAATAAGTATTTGCGGATGATTGCCATGTTGTGGTCTGTGTTTAAATATTCGCACAAAGTAAAGGTGGTGATGGTGGACTCGTTTAGTACACAAGCATTTTGGTTTGCCTTTGGCGTGGCATTAATGTGCCGTATCAATAGAATACCTTATGTGCCCATTATTCGTGGTGGCATGTTTGAAGAAAGACTCAAACGCAATCCGCGGTTATCTCGCTGGATACTTAAAAATTCGGCAGCTAATTTAAGTCCTTCGCATTTTATGGAGGATATACTCAAGAGCAAAGGTTTTTCTGTTACTTATATTCCCAATTATTTGGATGTTAAAAACTATGAATTTCTCAAACGCGATAAATTTGAATTAAAACTACTTTGGGTGCGTTCATTGCACGAAGTATATAACCCCGTGTTGGCAGTTGATATATTACATACCCTCAAACAAAAACATAAAAATGTAACGCTCTGCATGATTGGCCCCGACAAAGATGGTTCGAAAAAACAAATTGAAGACCAAGCTGTCAAACTAAACGTGCAGGATTCGATAACGCTTACGGGTAAAATGAACAAAGATGAATGGCGTTTAGAGTCGAAGAACTATGATATATTTATCAATACCACCAATGTCGATAATCAGCCGCTTACCGTTACGGAGGCCATGGCTTTGGGACTTCCGGTGATATCAACTGCAATAGGAGGGAACAAATATTTTATTAAAGAAGGCCAAAATGGTTTCTTGGTTCCCGTGGGCGATAAAGATGCATTCGTAGAAAAAATTGAATATATACTTAACAACCAGGAAAAGGTAAAAACTATTTGCATGAATGCACGCCACGATGCGGAGCAATTTGAATGGGACAAAGTAAAACCTTTATATGATAGTTTGTTTGCACAGATTATGAAGAAGTAGGGGAGTAAGGTATAAAGTATAAAGTATAAAGTATTGGGTATAGACCCGCCATATAGTTTCTCTTTATTATTCTTTCACCACCTTTACCACTTCATTATTTACAGAAATAAAATATACTCCTTTGGCATAATTCCCCAAATCAATCTTATACAATCCCTGTATATTTCCTTGTTGTAAAATTCTTCCTGTT
>JANYDJ010000261.1 GCA_025363675.1 Flavobacteriaceae bacterium
ATGAAACAGTTATTGAACCAATAACTACCAAACACAAATACAGTAGTTAATTTCATTTTCTATTCTACTTTTGACCCAATGATTCGATTTGTTTTTATCATGTTATGGATTTTGCCTTTTGGGGTATGGGGGCAGGTATATATTTCTCCTCTAAATCCTAAAGCATGTGATGCAAAGATTATTAATAATAGAGTTAAGAGCGAGGAGTCTGCAGGTAATTGTCGAGAAAAAAGAACAATTATATATGATAGACTGGGGAGGATTACGTTGCTCAAATATGAAGAATACAAAAATATCAGACAAGACAAGTATCATTATCTTAATGACTCAGGTAGTTTATATTGTGTAACTCATTATCATACTGGATTAGATACTGAAAATATTGATACTTTTTTTGAGAACCGAACTTATGATTCTAAACACAAACTAATTTTGCAAGAAATTCAACTAAAGAGAGACTTGACATCTGAGTGGGCTTGCAGTACAATGTTCTATTATAGCGACAGCAATAAATTGGATTCTATCATCTATAAACATCAAGACACTACTAATAATTATATCAGGCATTATTATTATTATGAGGATGGTACGAAAACTGAAACAATATATATGGATCGCAGTTTTGCACATTATACTTTTGACATAGGAGCCATAATTAAAGAAGTTGATTCGGGTTATCGTATAACTTTTTATAATAGCAAATATAATAAAGATTTAATTTGGGCGTCAATGAGTCTCAACTACTTTAAGAATAAAAAGCTACTAAAAAAGGAGACCGTTCATATCCCCGGCGACGAAACAACTACACAAACATACAAGTATTATAAAAATGGACTCATTAAAAAGGAGCAAATATGGGGTAATCATATGCATAGGTGTGCAACTAAATACCGCTACAAATATTACAAATAATAATTCGTGATATTCCCATTATTTTTGCACCACCAAAATTATGAGCATACCCGCATTTACCCTAAGCAAACAATACACCCTGGCCGAAATAAACGACCGCTGCAAGAACACCTTGAACGAGCATCTGGGCATGGAGTTTATTGAACTGGGCGAAAATTTTTTAAAGGCACGCATGCCTGTCGATCATCGTACCTGCCAGCCGCTTGGCTTGTTAAATGGTGGTGCATCGTTGGCTTTGGCTGAGAGCACGGGAAGTATGGCCGCCAACTTGTGTATTGATAGAGAAAAATATGTTGCACTAGGTTTGGATATTAATGGCAATCATTTAAAATCAGTAAAAGGAGGATATGTATATGCCATTGCTACTCCTTTTCATTTGGGAAAAACTACACAGGTATGGCAAATAAGGATTGAAGATGAGCAAGGGAATTTGGCTTGTATTTGTCGCTTAACCATGGCAGTGGTGGAAGTAAACAAACTTAAAAATCCGTAATTTGGAACAAGAGGCTTATATAGCGAGTCGCTTGCCTGGCAAGGAACCTGTGTTTTATCGGGGGCAAATTAATTATTCAGAAAATGAGGTTTTTGAAAACAAGGAATTGGTATTTGTAGTGAAACCTTTTCAGCTTGTGTCGGGTTTATATATAGTAAGTGAATTAGAAAGTATAAACTCCAGTGAATTTGTATATCACTATCATACGAATATTAGCACACAAAATTCCGAATCCGATTATCATCATGTTTTCAAAAAAGTATACCAAGAGATATTGTCAGATTCGGGTTTGAAAAAGGTGGTATTGTCTCGCACAAAAACTACAGAAAAACCAAAAGATATTATAGATTATTATCACCATCTGTGCAGGAAATTCCCCAATTGTTTTATTAATTTATTTTCGAGTAAAGCCACTGGGACATGGATAGGAGCTAGTCCTGAGCTTTTATTTAAAATGGGCGAAAAGCATTTAAAAACTATGGCTCTTGCTGGAACCAAAAATAAACATGCTGCACATTGGGGAAACAAAGAACAAGATGAACAAAAGTATGTGGTAGATTATATCAAAGATTTTTTTGATAGATTAGAACTTGAGTATTCACTAAAAAATGAATATTTACAAATGGGAAATATCGAACATTTGCTTACCCAATTTGAATATGATAGTAACGAAGCACACAGCAATCAAGATATTTGGGAATACCTTTTTAATTTAATGAACGACTTAGCCCCAACCCCTGCCGTTTGTGGTTATCCCAAAGAACAAGCCTACCATACTATTATACAAAACGAATTATATAAACGCGAACTATATACTGGTTTTTGGGGTTATATAAAATATGGAAAACATGCAGATATATATGTAAACCTTCGTTGTGCCCAATTAAGTGAAACAGAAATTATATACTATGCCGGAGGTGGAATTAATAAGGGTTCTGATATGGAGAAAGAGTGGGACGAGACGGAGATGAAGATTGGGTTGGTACAAGAATAACACAGTATAAAGACAAAATACTACCGTAATTGCGAGGAACGACGCCCTGCTTGTGTATATGCGAGACGTGGCAATCTCATTGAAGTATGCTCCACCAGATGAGATTACGCGAAAGGTATTTGCAATGGAGCACACACGCCATGAGATTGCTTCGTCAGAAGCTTCCTCGCAATGACGGCAAAAATATATTCGCTGAAAAAAAGTAAGCAAAAAATCTCTTAAATTTGCAGCCAAATATGGCAACAGAAAAAATATTGGTAGTTGGCTCTAATGGGCAAATAGGTACCGAACTCGTAGCAGAACTCAGAGCAATTTTTGGCTCATCGAATGTAATCGCATCTGATTTAAGAGAACCCTTCACCCATGGTTCCGATGGACCTTTTGAAGTGCTCGACATCCTCGATCGCGGACGTTTTACTGAAGTGGTAAAAAAACATGGAGTTACCCAAGTATATCTTTTGGCAGCTTTGCTATCAGCAAGTGCGGAGAAGGATCATCACTTTGCTTGGAAGCTGAACATGGAAAGTTTGTATACCGTACTGGATGCTGCAATTGATTTTAAATTTAGCAAAGTTTATTGGCCCAGCAGTATAGCGGTATTTGGGCCCACTACACCCAAAGATATGACACCACAATATACCATTATGGAACCCAATACCATATATGGAATTACCAAACAAGTGGGCGAAAGATTATGCGAATACTATTATAATAAATTTAAAGTAGATGTTCGCAGTATTCGCTATCCTGGATTAATTGGGTGGAAGTCGGCACCGGGCGGTGGCACTACCGATTATGCGGTACATATATACCATGCTGCACTAAAAGAGAAGTATTATAATTGTTTCTTATCGGCCGATACAAAATTGCCAATGTTATATATGCCCGATGCATTGAGGGCAACTATTAGTTTGATGGAAGCACCGGCAGAAAAAGTAAAAATTCGTGGCAGTTATAATGTGGCTGGTATCAGTTTTTCGCCCAAAGAAGTAGCAGAAAATATTCAAAAATATATTCCCGATTTTAAAATGGCTTATACTGAAAACGATCCACGCCAAGCCATTGCCGATTCGTGGCCACGCAGCATTAACGATAGCGAAGCCCGTGCAGATTGGGGTTGGAGTCACCGCTACGATTTGGATGCAATGACCCAAGATATGTTAGAGAATTTAAAACAAGAAGCTACAAAGTAATTATATATATTTGTGAACCACACAGAACTTATTTCTCATATCAATGCAAAAAAAAATTGCCTCTGTGTAGGACTTGATACCGATATAGAAAAACTGCCTGCACATTTAAAAGGCGATATAGAAAACATTATAGTTTTTAACAAGCAAATTATTGATGCTACACTTGAGCATTGTGTAGCATATAAAATTAATACTGCCTTTTACGAAAGTTTGGGATGGAGAGGGTGGCAAATTTTAGAAGAAACTTTTAACTATATTCCATCAACCCACCTAAAAATTGCCGATGCCAAACGTGCCGATATTGGCAATACTTCGCAACAATATGCCAAAGCTTTTTTTGATGTGATGCAGGCCGATGCAGTAACGGTTTCTCCCTATATGGGTTTGGATTGTTTGGAGCCTTTTTTCGCTTATAAAAATAAATTTACTATTGTATTGGGATTAACCTCCAATGAAGGTAGTAATGATTTTGAAAATCTGGATACGGGAAATGGAAAACTGTATGAAGAAGTAATTCAAAAAACTGCGGCAAAATATGGAGCTAGTCAGGCAATGTTTGTGGTGGGGGCAACCAAGGCAGTGCAGATGAAAGAAATAAGGCAGCTTATTCCCAACCACTTTTTGCTGGTTCCTGGTGTGGGTGCCCAAGGTGGTTCATTAGCTGAGACTATTGCCAATGGGCGTAATGCTGATATAGGTTTGCTCATTAATGCATCTCGCAGTATTATATATGCAAGCAGCGGAGAAGATTTTGCAACCAAAGCCGCTGAAGAAGCTGCAAAAGTTGCAGCAGAAATGGCAGAACTATTATAATAAATTAGTCTTCTAAAAGTCTGCCAATTTCCTCGAACGAAGAAGTATCTTTAATAATATAATAGTTTGCACCTTTCATAATACTTTCTGAAGCTACCCCATATTTTTCTTGGGCCGAAAGTATGATAACTATAATATTACTATCAATCTTTTTAATCCGTTCCAATATTTGAATTCCATTCATGGCATTGCTTTCAAATGAATTTAGATTGTAATCCAATATCACAAAATCCGGATTTATATCAATGCTCTTTACACAGTCTTCACCGGTTCCAAACACATGTATATCGAAGATGGCTTTTTCTTCTAAATAGTCAGACAGCATGATGGAAAACATGGGATCGTCATCTACTATAAAAATTTTCTTTTTGCTCATGGTTTTATTTAGTTGTGAGTTTCGTGTTGTGAGTTGTCAGATTAATTGGTTTTCCTGACAACTCGCAACATACAACTCGTTGCTTTTTCGTTTTTCTATAATTCTGGTAATTCAATTTTATCGGGTACCACAAATGATTGTGGGAAATCGGGGAGTAGCAGTTTGTATATGTTTACGCAGTCAATATGTTTGGCATAATTTCCGGCCCGCACTTTATAGTTTGGGGCTTGAAAGGTGATGTACACATCCAAGTCAGGATATTTTTCAAGTAAAACGGTTTTGGCATCGTTTGCTTTTTTACGGTCAGGGGTCTGCATTAACTGTACCCTATAACCTGAAATAGAATTTGCCTCTTTATTTTTTTCTATCTGTGCCTGTACTAATGAGTCCACATGTTCAGGAGCTTTTATTTTTACACCTTGGGCAAAGACTTTTGCACCAAGCAATTGTATCAAAAGTATTATAATAAACGGTTTAAAATTCATGCTCAATAAAGTTTAGCCAGATGGTATTATCTTCGCACCGCAATTTTACAACAATGGAACAACATCTCAAAACAACTTCTTTAACAAATTTACATATTTCCCTCGGGGCCAAAATGGTTCCTTTTGCAGGTTATAATATGCCCGTTCAGTACAGCAACCTTATTCAAGAGCATAACGCAGTGCGAAACAGCATGGGTATGTTCGATGTGAGCCACATGGGTGAGTTTATGTTGAAAGGTGAAAAGGTTTTGGACTTGATACAATCAGTTACCAGTAACGATGCTTCTAAATTGGAAGACGGGAAAGTGCAATATAGCTGCTTGCCCAATAACCAAGGTGGAATAGTAGACGACCTATTGGTTTACCGCTGGAAAGCCGATGAATATTATTTGGTGGTAAATGCCTCCAATATTGAAAAAGATTGGAACTGGATTAAAAGCCACAATAATTTTGGGGTAGAGATGGTAGATATGAGTGATGATATGTCATTACTCGCCGTGCAAGGTCCCAATGCTATTAAAGCTTTACAAAAATTGACCGAGGTAGATTTATCATCATTGGAATATTATAGTTTCACCATGGGCACTATGGCAGGTATTGACGATGTGATAATATCCAATACAGGTTATACAGGAGCAGGTGGTTTTGAATTGTATATGATGAATAAAGATGCGGAGGCTATATGGAACGCCGTGATGGAAGCGGGCAAAGAATATGATATCATTCCCTGCGGACTTGGCTGCCGCGATACCTTGCGTTTAGAAAAAGGTTTTTGTTTATATGGCCATGATATTGACGATACCACTTCGCCTATTGAAGCAGGTTTGGGTTGGATTACCAAGTTTACCAAAGAATTCACCAATGCGGCTCACCACAAAGCTATCAAAGAAAATGGACCTAAGAAAAAACTGGTAGGTTTCGAAATGATTGACCGTGGTATTCCTCGTCAGCATTATACAATTTCAGATGGCAATGGCACCGTAATGGGTGAAGTAACTTCGGGTACCCAATCGCCTTCGCTAAACAAAGCTATCGGACTTGGCTATGTTGCTACCGAACATGCAAAAGCCGGAACAGAAATATATATCAATATCCGCGACAAAGCCCTCAAAGCTGTCGTTTGCAAAATCCCTTTCTTATAATAAAAAGATTGTCATCCTGAGTTCATCGAAGGGCGACAATTTTTTTTTTGAGGTTCTATGCCCCAAATAGAAACAGTATATAGCCCCTCGCTCATTGAGCATTATTCACTAAGAGGCAAAACGGTGGTGGTGGTTGATATACTGCGTGCCACAACCAGTATGTGTGTTGCGTTTGCACATGGTATCTCCCATATAGTTCCCTTGGTAAGTATATATGAAACTATATTATATAAACCCCAAAACTATATAACTGCCGGCGAACGAAACGGGCAAAAGGTAGATGGTTTTGAAAAAGGGAATTCTCCTTTCGATTTTATGGATGCCGATATAAAAGGGAAACCTTTAGCTATTACCACAACCAATGGCACTCAAGCAATTCATGCATCCACACTTGCAGACAATATATATATTGGAGCATTTGTAAATTTACAAGCAGTAGTGGATAAATTAGTTTCCGATAACCAAGACACTATTATACTTTGTGCAGGCTGGAAAAATAAATTCAATTTGGAAGATACGCTATTTGCTGGAGCTTTGGCAGAGCTATTATATAATGGCGGTTTTGAAATGAATGATGATGCCAGTATTGCAGCAGTTACCTTATATCAATCGGCAAAAAATGATTTACCAGCGTCCATTAAACAGTCGGCACATGCACAGCGATTTGAGAGGATGGGAATAGAGAAAGATATAGATTTCTGTATGCAAATGAATATATATGATTTTGTTCCGAGGTATGTGGAGGGAAAGATAGTGGTGTGATGGGTACTTGTTGGTGAACACCAACAAGCGGCAAACATTCAGGTCGGCGACAACGCCAACCAGAAGCGGTCGGCGACAACGCCAACCTGAAGCAGAACGCCAACAAGCGGCAAACATTCAGGTCGGCGACAACGCCAACCTGAAGCAGAACGCCAGCAAGCGGCAAACATTCAGGTCGGCGACAACGCCAACCAGAAGCAGTCGGCGACAACGCCAAC
>JANYDJ010000091.1 GCA_025363675.1 Flavobacteriaceae bacterium
AGCGGATACAACCAATTATAATAGTAAAAGTGTCCAGAATTAGGGTTACTAACATTGAAACGAATATGTCCGTTAGTTCCATTATGACAATCTGGAGGGGTGATAGTGGATGATATATATATATTTTGAGCAGCTACAAAAAATTGTTTTATGGCTTTGCATCCTTTGTTATCTGTAATCATAGCTTCATAAAGCCCGCTTGCCAAATTTTCAATTGAACTATCAGTTACTGCATTGTCCCATATATAAGAATAGGGAGCAGTACCTCCAGATGCTGCAAGGATAATGTTGCCATTTATGTAGTTTATGCAGGTAGCAGTGGTTATACTATCATTAAATTGCAATGAATCTGGCTCACCAACGGTAACTTGTGCAGGCAATAATGTATTTAATGTATCTGCTATATATAAGGCGTGTTTTATTCCATTTGCATCAGTAACATCCACTCTATATTCTCCTAGGCCAATATGTAACAATGTACTATCATACTGATACAAATTTGTCCAATTTCCACCAACAAGTTTTTGCCATGCATAGTTATATTTCTGCCCATTTGCAAAAGGAACTCCACCAATTACATGTGCAATTAAACTTCCATTCTCCGTAAGTTCTGATTCACCGTTTAAATGGTTACATGATGGAATTTGATTCTGAAAACTTATATGTATAGAATCAGGCTGGGTAATATTGATTAAACTTGTTATAGCACAAGTTGCACCTGTAGTTGTATTATAATTTTTGTCTTTTACCTTCAAGGTATATACCTTACTGTTTAGATGGTATATATCTAAAAAGTACTCCCCATTAATAACAGTATCTTTTTCATTTAAATGTAAAGTATCGCCACTATTACTTAACCAGTGATGGACATACTTACCCGTTGTTGGATCTGGCGTTCCCCCACTGATTCTAATTTTTAGTAGCCCATTACTAAACCCGTAAGCAGTGGGTGTAACCAGTGAATCAATAATAATTCTAATGCTATCTGCAGGCTGTTTTATGATGACAGTATCAACTATAATACTCCCAAATCCATTTGCATTTTTTGCAATGCACGAATTAGTGTCTCGTACTTTTATTAATAAAGTATCGCTATATAACGAATCTATCATGATATAACCTTTACTCAGAACTGTATCAAAGCTTGATCTAATTGTATCATACTTCAGTGTAATTGTATGCCAAACGCTATCTATGTTGTGGATGGTTTGTATATTATATTCATATTTACCTGTACCTCCTTCTGGTTCTATTCTTATACGACCCGTGTGATTGCCTACACAAGATATATGTGTTGGCTGAGCAGTGAAACTTACTTTTGCAGGACATCTAACACTAAAATAATAGAAACAGGGATTATAGGTGGGTGTTTTAATACCATTTTGGTTTAAAGTTCCATAGGTCTGCAATACATAATCGCCCTCGCCAAATACTTCAGAACTGATATATACCTTATTGTTTGAACTATCGAGAGAATCTTTGAACTGGGTATAACTGCTGCCCGCTTTTTGAATGAGTATAAACATTTGCTCATTAGCATAAGTGGGTTTTCTGTTAAGGTATAATTTCACTCTTCCGTCATTACTATTCACGCAATGTGTAATAACTGTTTCTATAGAATCGACCTTGGGAGCAGTAAGACGAATATTTTTTACTAGTATATCCGAACTACCTTCGCCTGTTTTAATTCTTATATATATAGTTTTGTTAAGATTGCTAAAACAAGTATCGCCCATAATATCTTTTGCACACACACTTACTGCTTCTTTATAGCTAACAGAATCGGGAAAGTCTGTCCAGTAATTATTTTGGTAAGTTGACAGCGAGTCTTTAATGTTTATATACCTGTACTGCCAGCGATACGCATTGCGAGGAAAACCTCGAGGAGCCTTTAGCAGTATTCTATCATTTGTGGGAAGGAAATCTTGATCCTGATTCATTGCCCCCAAGACATCAATCTTAGGTGTAATTTCTATTGAAAGACTACATTTTGCTAATATACTATTCACATAATAACCTTTCAATCTACGCACTACTCCCGTGTCATTCATAAAAGGCTTTATGGTAGGAGGGCCCATTGTGAAAGTATCTATCATTCTTGGGTAACTAATGCCATAATCTGACTTAAGATTAATGGTACTATCTGGAAGCAAGGGAACAGTATCGTTATAATAACCTCCATTGGCATAGTAGTTATATATATAATAAGAATGATACTGCACCCTAAAAGTATCTTTAAAAGCACTTATGTGAACCGCTTTGTATGGCATGTCAGCAGGGAAATTCCCCAAAAATACACTCTCCCCAGGAGTCATATCAGTGTTTCCCATGGTTTTTGCAAGCCCAGTGGCTTGGCCAGTGTCATTCACCAAACTTATTGAAACAGTATGGGTACTCAACAAAGTATCTGTATATTCTTTGTTACCATAATGGCCAGTAGAATTTATAGGAGGTGTATGAATTTTCACAATTGCCCTATAAGTTCCTACTGGAGCCGAAGCTGAGTTGCCATAACTGCAATCCTTTTGGCCAAACAAATTATGGTGAAAGGTTAGCCCAAACACAAGTATTGCAAGAGATTTTAAATAGTTTTTCATATTAGAATTTTCTTATTATTTTGTTAAGTTTACTTTGAGTTCCATTCTTAAATTTTGCCATTACTGCATACTTATATTCTTGGTCACGTATAATGTTATTGTCTGAATAAGTATATATATTACCTGAAATAATTTTTAACAACGATATAGGAACATCGCCTTTGCTTTTATACACCCAAAATTCTTCCACATCTTTTTCTTTATAGGTCCAGAATATATTTACCTTTTGTGTTTTTTCATCATATATAGCATCAAAACCTTTCACAGCGGGGTGAACCATTTCTGCCAGCGTATAGAATTGTACTGTTACTGGTTGTGGACATTTGCTTTTCAATCCAGCTTTATCAGTTACTTCCAATATATAAGTATACGTTTGGTCATGCTTTACCTGCATATCTTCAAATTCTTTCAATGAGTCAGATGGTTTCCATTTTTTCATTAGTTGCATACTAACAGTATCAGTTCCGTTCCCTCTTTTTATATTATATTCTTTTACATCGTTCGACGGACTTGTGTCAAACTGTAGTTGTATACCTCTTTCAGTTATTTCAAAGTTGGTAAAAACTGCCGCCGCTGGTGGAATGATATCAGGTTTTATAACAAAACCAAGCAAGCCTAAATCGCTGTTATTGCCTCTGTTATCAATAGCTACCAATTTATAATAGATAGTATCATTCAACAAAGTCATTTGCACTGTATCTACATAAAAAGTATCTTTTGAGATGGTAGAAAAAACCGCAGAAAATTCTTCATAAGCATGTGTGGCTCTAAAAAGTCTATAACCATCTATATCTTTATCTCGATTTTTTTTCCATTTCACCTTTATAATACCTTTTGTATTTACAGTAGCAATTGGTGCTGCTGGTGGATGAGGAGGAGTGGAATCGGCAGTTTGAACAAAGGCTGGAAAAGATATCGCTGGTTTATTTCCCTGAAACGGATGTGCCAAAAGTCGTATATAATAACTCCCTTCTAATTTTTTGGGACTATGATATATAAATTTTCTTTCGCTGGAAGGAATATCTTTTTTTATGGAAACATACTTGCCATCTAGTTTATCACTATATTGAATTTCAAGCGAACGGATAGCGTTTTCCAAAGTAGGATCATATACCCAAGTCAATTCAATAGTGGAATCGCCAGTAATATCTTGTGAGGTAAAGAATGGTGCTTCCTTCAAAGATGAATAGCCCCTACCTTTTAAAACTTTTGAACTGGGTCCTGTTTGCCCGAACACATCATAACCTCTAATTCTATAATAATATACTTTCCCATTTTGGGGCAATGAGTCGAAATAATAGGAATGTGTGCTTTGGGTGGAACCTTTGTTTAGGTCAACAAAAGGTAGTTTGTTAACTGCGGTAAAATTAATGGAATCATCGGATCTTTCTATAATATATGAATTATAAATCTGGCGGTACTTATCATAATCCCAACTCAGCATTACTTTTTTATCGCCAAACTGGGCTTTCAGAGTGGTGTTGCCGGGCAAAGGTTCGTAGTCACTTATTCCAATATATGTTCCTGTTGAATCAATGACCATTACCGAATCTGGAACAAAAGTTTTGAGCCGATATAGGTATTTTTCGTTGGGCTTCACATCCTCATCAGTATATCCGAGTGCTGCATATTTAGCTGCTTCATAATTATGATCGGCACTAAACAGCCCGAATCCATATCGCATTTGTCTTTCTTTTGAAAGCACATGAATACTGGACTTTTTGTCGACGGTTTTCCCCACTTGTACTTGAAACGAATCGCCATAAATAGCTTGCGATAAAACAGCAGCATAATTGCTGGTATCTATCATAGCTTTCCATTCATCAAAAAGCTTAGGTTTTAATGGAACCTTAGTTATGAGTTTGTACTCTGGCATAGGGAGCAAAGCTCCGTCTCTTGACACAGTATATCTTTCTATTTTATATCCATATTGGTTAGCTCTTTTCCAAACCAATGGGGAATTGGGAATCCAACGCAACATAATAGCATTGCCCTTAACCCTTGAAACCAACATCAGCTTATGTTCAACTTTTTGTGCTGAAGTACTAAGGTATACCATAGATAAAACTATATATAATAAACTTTTCTTCATTATTACTTTTCCTCGGGCAAATCATTCACAAAATTAAAAACACCCTTTGTTCCAACAGTTCCATTGGGCAATCTAAACTGTAATATTACCTGATAATTTTTGGCAGGCAGATTGGGGAATGAACTGTTCAGCACATTTGCATAATTATTAATGGTCAATGTTCCTATATAGGTATTGACTATTCGATACTTGGTTTCCATATACATTTTTTTGTATTCAGGCATTAAATTGTATTTGAATGGGAAATGCGTTTCCGCATAATTTACATAGTCTGATGATGAAGCCAAATAATCTTCCTGTAAACTAAGTTTGGCAAACATAGCGTGGTTTTTTTCTGCCACACCTGGCACCAATATAATATTTTGCGAATCGGGATATACTAATGGCATCACTTTATTAATAAAATAAGTTTCACTATCCATTTTGGCTATAATAGATACCATGTGTTTATTGTTAGAAGTTTTTTTACTAATTTCAATATGGTCGAAAGGCTCCTGATCCGTAATTTCCGCACCCAATACCAATATATCACTATTGTCGGCCTGGCGTTCAATATCTGTTCTTGAAACCGTCATGTGATTTACCTTGTTGCTAAAAGTTAAATATTTACTTGTTCCAAATCCGTATTCGAGCAAATTAGTAACTCTGCCACTGTCTGCTAATTGCTCCATTGTTACCCCGCTGTCCAAATCACTTGGATTAAGTCTAAGCAATTGCAAGGTATAATAATTCGATGCTTGCAATTCTGCTGGGAGTTTAAAACCAAAGTGCATTCTGTTGGTATCCATATTAGCCGTTTGAATATAACTATTAACATCGTTTTTAATTACAATTTTATATACACAGCTATCAGGCAAAGCCCAGTTTTGTGCTGCTTTTAAATTGATATAACATATACTGTCTTCATTTATATATAAATAATTTTGATTGGGAATAGGATAACAATAACTTAAATTGTTTAATGAGATTTTCTGTGGTCTTTTTCCTGTTCTAAAAACTACTTTCATTGTATCGGCAACTGGGCCATTGCCATTATCAATTAAGTAATCGTTACTACCTCTTTGTTCATACATAGCAACAATTGCAGTAACCAATATTGGCGTGTCTTCAGGTAAACAATCATCTGCCTCAATTTTAGCTGACATCATATCTTCTGCAAACTCTATACTTCCTCCTAAAGTTTGACTATAACTGCTACCATATTTAAGGGAGAAGGTGGCCAATTTAAGTTTGTATTTAATAACACCCCTTGCATCTTCGTATTCACTTATTTTATTAATTTCTGTAGTAAAATACACACTGGGTTTGGCATATACATCAACCTCTTCTTCTTCGTTCATGGGAGTAATACTACTGATAAATTTACTATTAGCGGTATTCTCATTTTGATCGAATGCAGGTACTTCAGGTTTGCCATATTCTATATTACAATAATTGCCTAGCTCAACTTTAAACTCAAAATTGTCTTTATATAATCCTCCTAGCAAATCATATTTACCAAATATATATCCCATAAACCATGTAGGATTGGGAAATCTTGCTTGTAATATAGATGCCGCAGATCCTTCAATAATAGGATATGACAGATTTTTTATTCTGATACCTATTTCAGCACTGAGGTATGCATAAGCTTGCCCCATTACATACCAATCATTCAAACCAAACTCGCCGTTTGAGCCTTCGCAGTGTGCACCCTTTCCATATTTTTTCAGCATCAAATCAAAACCCAAACCTGCATCAACCGATCCATATAAAGGTTTAATATCAATATTACCTGTACTGAATGCGACTGATGCACCTAAGCAAATAGCCGATCCTTTTTCAATTTTCTCTACCTCTCTTACCATATTAATTTCAGATATTCTACTGCCTAATAAATTGGCTATATAGCTTGGGACTGCCGGGCCTGCTGCATTTATATCATTACCCATCATAAAATAGGCATTTAGGTCAAGGCTAATGGAGCCTACTCCTACTCTCACTCCCACAGTATTATTATTAAGCGTTCCAGGCATTCCTATATATACATGCCAGTATTTTTTACTCGCATAAAAATCAAAATTCCCTGCCCTACAATTACTACCGTTTCCTTTTATCAATCCATTTGCAATAGACATATATATATCGGCATGGCAACTAAAGAATTCATTATTAAAATCATACACCATTGCCATTTGTAGTTTCACTCCGCTTGCACCATTACTACCACCAACTGCTCCGTTCAAATCTTTCACTGCTTTAGATTTAGCTAGAAGATTCCCCGTAGAAGATTCCGAGACCTTCTTGACAGAATTTTTTATCTCATCCTTCATTTTTGAAATTTTGTCATTAACTCCTTTGCCCACATCCATTATATCTGCTACACCATATAATCCAAGTTCCGCAAGACCTCCACTAGTATTAAACTTCATTTCAAAAGTGAGTACTCCTTTACAGGATTTTTCATCAGGTGCTACAAATAATACAGAAGCTTTCAAAGAGAGCCCCACTGTACTATCGGGAAGATATACAATACTTGAAGGCATAGCGGTGGCCAGACTAGCACTTGTATCCCTATGCATACGATTAGCAGCACCACCGCCAAAGCCAGTTAAAAATACAGAGGGTGCCATTTGTACTTTCACGCCACTCAACATTCCATCAACCGCCCAATATCTATAAGTACTTTTTCTACCGAAATAGGTAAGGGCATCTACAATCAAATTACTTTTCCCTGCACCTTTCTTAATAGTAAGTTTAAGTGCTCCTTTAAAGCCGTCTCCATAAGTAGCATCATCATTATATACATCTATTGACCCTTCTAGTGCGAATGATGATAAGTCAGCAGTAAGTTTCACTCTATCCATCTCAAACCTATCATACTTCCATTCCCCTCGTCCATCAATTGAATTATCCATTTTTCCTATAATACAAAACGAACCTTCGGCACTAAATTTTGATGCATCATTCATCAAATTGATTCTTAATGCTACCGCCAATTTTATCTCATTATTATAGGTAGAGAAATTGAGCTTTTGGATGGTAATTGGAAATCGTTGAACAGAAGGATTCCCTTCGTAACCAGCAGCGGTTATATGCACAAATGGATAATCTGTTTGAAAAGTTAGTTCTTGAAAAGTAATCCTTGGTATTCGAAACATCGCTTTATTGCTATCTGCCATTCCTACCGTATCCTTTGGATCAAAATTCAACGTCATCTGTCCGTTTAATATAGCTTTGGGTTTGAAAGCATCATTTTTCACCACAAATATGATAGACGAACTAGGGTACAATTGCATCTTAGCTTTTAATACATTAAAGTCTAAAGAATCTTTATTTTGAACCGCAATCAAATAATCATCTTTGGTAAATACTCCTTTGTATACAAGTGCTTTTTTCTTAGAAGTCGGTAGTTTAATTAGTCCATATATTCCTCCTTTTTTTAATCGATCAAGTTCAAAACTCACATATATGGAATCCAGAGACATTGCCCAACCAGAAGCATCGCCCTGATTAGCTGAATCATTAGATATAGTTAACAGTCCAGTAGCTAAAAAAGTCCCCGTTACACCATAGTTATCTATATATAAATCCTTCGCTCCAAATGTAAGAGAACTGCTGGAATTTTTCTTTTTAAACTCCTTGGGTAGTGCCACTATTAGTTTTTTACAGTAAAAACCTCGCCATCGTTTCTGATCATTTGCATCAGCATATATACCATTATAACATGCTGGGAACTTCATACTATCTGCATTTTTTATATCACTGAAGTCAAACACTGCATGGTCAACTTGATATGCAATTTTCTTATTTTTTGCTGAACAGAATGGAGGTAGAGTAACACTTACTAACCAATCATTCCAATCCGTAACAGTTGTTGTGAAAGAGGTAGAAACTTTCGCATTTGGATTATTAATTACCTTAAAATTATTATCTAAGGGTAGTAGTATATCTCTACTAAAATTTATTGCCGCACTTAGTTTTAATTCTGTAGGCCCATTGCAATCAAATTCTAAATAAGTAAGATCACCAAAAGCACCTGTTTGTTTATCCAAACTCCCTTTTAATACGAGTTCGTACTTTTCTGAATTGAAAGGTATTCTGTAATCGCCTAATAATACCAAACGCGAATTTTCTCTAAAGCCACCATTATTAGAAAACAATACATTCTCAGCCCCCAAGAACAACATTCTATCTTTGCCTTTTGAGGTTTGTGATAACTTAATTCGACAGAACACTGTTAGATACGCCATATCACTTGTAAATTCAGCCTTGGCAATGGCTAAC
>JANYDJ010000096.1 GCA_025363675.1 Flavobacteriaceae bacterium
ATTCCATCATTAGTATAAAATTCGTTGCAACGCATACGCAGTTTAATTTGGTTAGTAGAAGTATTGCCTGCACCCGCACCCAAAGGATTTTCTAACTGTGCCACAATAATACCATAGCTACAATTATTAAATGTATTGCGTGTAAAAGCCGAGCTTGTATTCACAATATTCGATTGATAATACTCAGCTCCATAAGTACATCTATTTATTGTATTAAGCCGTATAAGTCCCCCTTCCCCAACATTTTTTAAATATATACCTGTATTAAATGCCATTCCGCTTTGAGGAGGGTGGTTTTGAGCGAAGGTATTGTTCTGCAATTCCCAACCCTTGGAATTGATACCATATATACCGTAATCGGCAGTAGTGTTTCCCATATAATCGAAAGAAGAGTTTGATATTTTCACATAGTCACTGTTCTCGGCGTGCACCATTTCATTAAAAGGCCCAAGAAAAGTACAGCCACTCATTTCAAGGGCGTGGTTTGAAGCCAATGCTGGATTAATATCATATAGCTCAATAGCATTGGTTGTGTTGCCTGTATAATTGTTTTGGTTGTCAAAAGTGCAGGATGTATAAACAGGCCCATATCCATTTTTTGAACAAACGTGCACCCCGCGTGAGGTGCTCAGCAAGGGGTCAAAAATTGGGTATTGGCAAGAGTTATTGAAATTGCTCAGGTAACTAAATGTTGTATTTGTTACTGTTGACTGGTTATCATTCTGCGTTATCAGATGAAATTTGTTGTTCTCAAAAATTGAGTTGTTACTTATCTGGCAATTGCCACCCCCGTATAAACTAAGTCCCGCTATAGCATCCATTACGCTGCTGTTGTCCATAATTAATTTCCCGTTGGTATTTGAGGCGGTTCCCATAAAATAACCAAAAACCCCAATTCCACTCCACTGGTTGCATGCGGCTACCTGCTCATTGGTCAGTTTCAAAACCCCTCCATTCAAAATCCCGTTGTTACCATTTACATATATTACGGAGCAATTGTCATCCATTGCCATCACCCCATTTTTAAATTCAACTGTAATATTAGGGGGAATAGTTAGGCTACCAGAAATTCTCACGTTACCTGTAATAGTTTGGTTTGAAGTGAATGTATAGTTTGTATAAGTTCTATAACCTATCCAAGGGTATTGGTTTGAGCAGCTACCATACGAAAATGTGTTAGATGTTCTTGTGCCGCAGTCGCTCTGTGCTGTCATATAATAATTGCCTGGAAGTTTTGCCAAATAAGTAATGCTTGAAGCATTTGGAATAACTACGCCATTTCTGAACCACTGGTAATTTCTATAGTTGGGGTACCTCCCATTGATGTTGCCGTTAAAGACTCCGTTGTCCATTGAGAGTGTTGTCCCTGTTGCATTTTTAGAGCTTTCGTATATACTGAGCTTGTGAGGCACACGTACTATAAATGTTCCCGAACTATATGGTGTGGCACAGTTTCCTGATCCTCCAGGTGAAACTTCATATGATATTTTATAATCATAACCTCCAACCACATTGTATTGTATATGATTACCACCCCCTATATAAAGTTTCTGAGAAGCATTATGAACACAAGGTGCAGAATGAATATTAAGATTCCCACAATATTTTTGATCCATATACCAGCTTACTTGCTGCCCTAACATTTCAGGTGCGTCGAAATCTATCATATCATCTGAACAAAGAGGGGTGTAAGGGCTTTGAAAAGAATTAAAATATTGCACTTTTTGTATATCAATTTCAAGTGAGTCAGACGTTGCAACCTTGTCCAAATTTGCATCATAAAGTTCATAAAAATATTTATAGTGGTTATGGGACTTTTGCTTTGGTATAGTTATAACATTTAGCAAAACACCTGCAGAATTATCAATAATAAGCTGGTCCGATGAACTGTTTTGAACACTAACAATATTACTAATAAAACCTACAGACAAGCCTTGGCTATAAACCTGAATAGCTTCTTTTTGATACCATTTTACTGTACTATATTGAATTGTTACTTGCACTGGAGAACAAGCATAATGAACTTCAAGGGTGCATACTTGGTTAGGGCATAATTCATACACGTTCGCTTGAGTGCTATTTGGATTGAGATTATTAATATCATAATAACATTGAGCATATACTCTCTTAAATGGAATTATTGCAAAAATCAGCAAAATAATAAAAGTGAATAGCTTCTTTAAGCTATATTTAGCTTGAAGATTGGATTTTAATAAAAATTGGGGGGGGTAACTTGTTGTTTTTCATTATGTTATAAATTAGTGTTTTAAATTAAGGCAAATATAACTGGCGAAGGAATATAAAGCAAGAAGTATTTCGTTCCCTTAAACAATTTAGTACTTTTTATTTTTTCAGTTCCTCATAATTCCACATCTTTGCAAATAAAAAATTACAAACTACCATTGCAAGTTTAGCAGATTACTCCGAAAGAGATTGCTTCGTCGCCCTGCCCGCAAGGCAAACACACATGCTCCTCGCAATGACGGTTATTAAATAAATAATATATGTTCGATAATTACAACTACACCGTAGCCGACAGATTTATCCGTTACGCCAAAATTGACACACAGAGTGACCCACAGTCTACTTCTTTTCCATCAACAGAAAAGCAGAAAGATTTGCTGCGAATTTTAGCTGAAGAACTGAAGCAAATTGGTTTGGCTGATGCACATATAGATGAGTGGGGATATGTATATGCTACCCTCCCCAGCAATACCGATAAGCAAGTGCCCATTATATGTTTCTG
>JANYDJ010000101.1 GCA_025363675.1 Flavobacteriaceae bacterium
ATACTTTTTGTGTAAAAAGTATTGCCCCCACGGCGAGTGGACGGCTTTAAAACAGATCATGTTGGTCATAATTTTACGTAATAATATCAAAAAAAATACGGTACCCAAAAAGGATGCGAGCTAAACGCCTAATTCTATAAAATTATTATGCTTTTAAACTAACTGTAAGAAAAGTATATAACAATATTGTATTTTATAAATAAAAATTGATTCTTCTGCAAGAATACTTGAAAATAGCGAAAGAAAAAAATTGGAGCCCCAATATTTTCGAGGTTTTCAGGGTTAAGTATATATAAAAATTTTGGATACAATCATACATTATTGTATAAATAGCTTTTCAATGGTGTTAAATAGCAATCGAGACCGGTTTGAACTATTTGTGCAATATATTTCCAGAATATTTTATTATAAACTTTTATCTTAAATCAAGATAGATTCATAATCTGGTACTAAATAGGATTATAATCTCATCCCTTCACATCCCAAACATCACGCAAGCCCATACCAACATAATTAAACGCCATCACCAAAAACATAATGGCCAATCCGGGAACCATTGCTAAATAAGCATGGTCCATTACTACATAATTATAATGTTCTTTTATCATCATACCCCACGAAGGTTCTGGTGGCTGAACACCCAATCCCAAAAAACTAAGCCCTGCTTCTAGTAATATAGCAGTTGCAAAATTTGCAGCACATATTACAACTAATGGTCCTGTTACATTTGGTAATATATGTTTGAATATGATTCTTGTATTGCTTGCCCCGATAGTTCTGGCGGCTTCTATATATTCTTTTTCTCTAATACTAAATACCTGCCCACGTACAACTCTTGCCACTTCTACCCACATCGTTAATCCAACAGCTACAAACACTTGCCAAAATCCTTTTCCCAATGCCAAGGTAATCGATACTACAATTAGCAAAGTGGGCAATGACCATATTACATTTATCAACCAACTTATTATATAGTCGGTGCTACCTCTATAATATCCTGCAAGTAATCCCAATACTAAGCCCAATAACAAAGATATAGAAACAGCGATAAAACCCACAGACAGTGAAACCCTTGCTCCTATTAGTAATCGGCTCAGTAGGTCACGGCCAAAACGGTCAGTACCGAGTATATAATGGTTTGTTTTTGTAGGTGCATTTATATTATATAATTTATCAAATAAAACGGTATGATATATATGTGTAGTATCATCTGCTGTGGTGTACTCAGCATATTCAAGTGTTTTGGTGTTTTGGTGCAGTGTATGTTTTTTGATAGGTTTAAATTCAAACTCAGGTTCTTTGCCATTGAGTAATATAGCAAATATATTTTGTTCGGTTGGCTTTTCTTTTTTAATCATTACACCTTCCACTTTAAAACCCGGTTTTTGTAAAGCAATCAGCAATTGTATATCATTGCCATTGGCTGAATTATCAGGAGCTATAACATACGCAAACAAAGAGATGAGAATACACAAAACTATCCATCCCAATCCAAAGACTGCGAGTTTGTTTTTACGATATTTATGCCAGAGGCTCATTGAGGGTTGTAGACGGAAGTCCGAAGTTTGAAGACGGAAGTTTTGCCGACGCCGCTGCCGTATGGCAACTTCCGTCTTCTGTCTTCCAACTTCCGTCTCTTATTTGTATTCATAAAATCCTTTTCCTGTTTTCCTGCCGTGGTTGCCGGCATCTACCAGTTGTTGTTGTATTCTGCTGGGGCGAAATTTTGCGTCTTGATAAAATAAATTATATATAGAATTGGTTACTGAAAAATTAACATCTACACCTATTAAATCCATTAATTTAAATGGCCCCATTTTAAAACCAGCATTTTCCATCAATATATCTATAGTTTCTATATTGGAAATATTTTCTTCTGCTATTTTCAAGCTTTCTACATAATAATGGCGGGCAACTCTGTTCACTATAAACCCTGGTGCATCTGAAGCCATGATAGGGGTTTTGCCAATATGCTTCATCAAATCATAACATATTTGTGCTATGTTTTTATCGGTTTGCACCCCTGCAATTATCTCCACTAGTTTCATAATATGTGCAGGATTGAAATAATGCACGCCCAAAACTCTTTCTGGATTGGGAATTCCATTCGCTATTTTCGTGATAGGTATGGTGCTGGTATTGGTGGCAAAAATGCAATCGGGAGTATTATAGTTTGCCAATGATTTGAAAAGTTCTTTTTTGGCAGTTTCATTTTCTATAATGGCTTCTATAATAAAGTCTGCTATTACTTGCTCTGCTTGGGTTTCAAACGTAACTCGATTATATATATTGGTTTTTTCTTCTGCCGAAATTTTCGATTTCTCCACTAAAAAATCTAAATTTTTGTTTAATATATTTTTTGCTTTTTCTAAGGCGTTTGCATTTACATCAAATAATATAACAGGGTAATTGTACTGAGCAAATACCTGTGCAATACCCACACCCATAGTACCGGAGCCAACTACGGCAATTTTTTTAATATCGTTTATGTTCTTCATTTATTATATTTTCATTTCCTTTTTTAAACATCCTAATTAAATGTAATACTTCGATAAACTCAGTATGACATTTAAAGTTATTTTATCCGCCGAGTCTCCATCTCAAACCAAATCTAATTGCCCGTGGTTGCATAGGGTATGCAGTGGTAGAATAGTATTCATTAGGTAAAAACTGGTAAGGGGTGGGTAGTCCCCAAAATGCGTGTTCAAGTTTCAAATATAGTTGTACTTGGTAAATTTCGGCATTGAAAAATAAATCGAGCAAAGGGTAGTTGCCTGTGTAGTGTTGGTTGTCGAAATAAAACACGCCTGCAACCGGATTCCATAAACTGGAACGAATTTTTGAGAACCAAAATACATCAGCACCCAATTGGAAATTCATAGGGCTGTTGAAGAATTTGCCTGTATAATACACACTTGATTTGGTAGCATATTGTGGCAAGCGGAGGTAATAATTATCGCTTACATAGTTATAGTTTAAATTGATATTGCAACCTATATGCTTGAATATTTTGGCTTGTAACGTGTAGTTAATTGTGGAACCTGTAAGAATCCCTGAGTGTTGGGTGGGAATGGATAAGTGATTATTAAATACATAGTTTCTTAAGAAATAATAATCTATATTGAGTCGTTGGTTTACAACAAATTTGGAAGATTTGCCAGTATCTCTATTGTTCATACTTTTAATAAGAAAACTAAATTTAGTCAAGCCCACTTTATCCATATTTGTTTTCCAACTATAATGATTAGAATAAAAATATTTAGATGTATAACTAACTTCATTTTTGCTGTCACTAGCGGTAAAGGAAACAATTACTTTTTGATTTGTTCGTGTATAATAATTATTAGCCTTTATTGATATATTATAGTCGTTATTGTTATACCCATTTAGGTAATAATATCCATTTAAATTAAATATTAATTTATTCCCAAATCTTGTCAAATCACCACCAACTTTAACATTATTATAAATTAATTTATTCGTGTTTTTGATTACAATGTATGTATGATCTAAATAGGCTGAATAGTGAAAAAATGGTAGAAGAGAAGCTCCCTCTGTCTTATATTTAGTGCCAAATACTAATCTATTATTAAACCTATTTTCCACAACAGAATCATTTGCCGCAGCTGCATAATTTCTATATTGATAAGTCAACCCATCAATTGAATCATCCACATAATTATGCTTAAACGTATAATAACCGATATAATGTGTCAGTAAATATTTATATTCTTTTTTATAAGTGCTATCGTTAATTTTTATCTTTTTCTGCCCCAGATAAAATCCCTGAACAGCCTGTATATGTTTCGAGTTAAGTTTACTTATCGAATTGTTTAAATTAACAGGCGAATAGTTTCTAAAACTAATATCTGAACTGTTGAATGCTGTTGTGTCTTGAATACCTCCATTGTGCTCTATACTTCCTTTTGAAAAAGCTGCTCGGTATATCAATATATAATTACTGTCTTTGTTATATACATTTCCCATTACTTGGGTATTATACCAATCGGTGTTTTGGTGTAGGTAGTTCCCTGTGCTTCCAAGTCGGTTAAGTACTACAGCTATAGGATATTTTTTTTTGATATATTGCGTATGCACTAAATCTAAATTTACCACCCCATTGGCACGAGAGCCTTGAAAGTATTTAATATCTGTACAGGCCGTTTTATTGGGTATAATATATATAAACTCATCGGGGTTTAGCATATAGTTTTTATAGGTATTCAACCCCAAGTTAAAACCAGAATTTATTTTGGGACCATCCAATGAAAGCCACGGCTGGCCAATATTACCTAAATTAAGATTCGCTATATTATTCTTATATATAAGCGAAAATATTTGCGTGGAATTTAAAGTAGTATCCGAATTTTTAAAACCATTGGTGATATTATTGCTGATATCACTATAAGAATATTTGATAGAAGCACGTTGCGAATAAACAGTAATGCTTGATAAAAAAACTACCAAGTATAAGAACAAGTTCTTTGCTGTATTATGCATACTAAGTGTTTGTATCACACTTGTGTTAAGCAATGTTGTATGATACTATCAAATATATAACATCCATCGGTATTATATAATACTTCGCTTGCAGCACGCTCAGGATGAGGCATCATACCAAACACGTTTTTTTGCTCATTGCATACTCCTGCAATATTGAGCAGTGAACCATTGGCGTTCCCTTCGGCAGAGATTTCGCCTTTCTCGGTGCAGTATTTAAAAATAATTTGGTTATTGTTTATCATACTTTGCATGGTGGCTTCATCGGCATAAAATCTTCCTTCGCCATGGGCAATTGGTATTTTCAAAATTTGGTCGGGTGAGATACCCGTAGAAAAAACAGTTTGGTTGTTTTCCACTTTCAAATAAACATTCTCGCATTTGAACAGCCTTTCTGCATTACGCAACAAAGCCCCGGGCAATAAAGTACTCTCGCACAAGATCTGAAAACCATTGCAGATTCCCATCACATAGCCACCACTGTTGGCAAAAGCAATCACTTCACGCATAATATGCGAATGGCGGGCAATAGCACCCGACCGCAGGTAATCGCCATGAGAGAAACCTCCGGGCAATACGATAAAATCGCAGTTTTGCAAGTTGTTGTCCTTATGCCAAAGCTTTACCACCTCTTGTTTGTAGCGATTTTGCAACACTTGTATCATGTCATCATCGCAGTTACTGCCGGGAAAAATTACGACTCCTATTTTCATATTCATTGGGTTATTTGCTGCAAATTTTACGAAAGAAATTTGTTTTTACAAAAACATGCTGACTTTTGCAACCTTAAGTTTGCAAATTTCGTCTATAAATCACACGCATGAAAAAATTATTATACATTTCTTTTTTATTTTTCTCCCTCCATCTTCAAGCCCAATATGTTGATCCCAATTCTGGCCCCTCGCATATATTGCGAGACGGCTACCACATGGAGTTTAAGGTAGCAGGATTTAAAGCAAAAAAAGTGTATTTGTGCAGCATCTACGGCGACCAAATAAAACCTGTTGACAGTGCCACGAACCAAAATGGGGCTTTTAAATTTGAGCGTGCAAAAAAACTTTCAAGCGGTCAGTACCGTGTTTATTTGGACACCCTGGATTTTTTTGACATCGTTTTCAACCAAGAAGATATGGAGATGCATACCCAAATGGACTCACTGATTACAGGAATGAAGGTGATTAAATCGAACGAGAACTATTGCTTTTACTTATATCTGAAACGTACTTTGCCTATCGACGAGATGATTGGGATGATTAGTCAATATAGCGATTCAAGTGAGCAGTGGAAAGGGGAGACCATAGAAAAAATGCTGGTAGAGAAAAATGTTTTTACCCGCGAGCTCATTTTTGCTTTCAACCGCACACTAGCTTCCCGTATTATCAAATCGTATATCACACCTACGCCTTCAACTTACGATATGAGCGAAAGGGTGAAATATAATAGCCGCACAGAATTTCTGCGGGCACATTTTTTCGATAATATTGATTTTACCGATACCATGTTATTATATACGGAGTCGGTATATAATTCGGTGCGGTATTATATGGAATACTTGATGGAGAAAAAAGATGATTCTGATTATATAATAACCGCCGATTATATAATGGGTATGGTGGGCAGAAATGCACAGATGTATAGATACGTGCTCGATTTGATGGTGGATCAATTTGAAAACTCACGTCGCGATGTACCTTATGCATATATATCAGAGAAATACTTGATAGGTGAGGGTTGCAGCGAGGGGGATACAAAATATCAAACTATTTCAGAAAAAATCAACACCATCAAAAAAACCGTACTGGGTGCCATTGCTCCCGATTTACAACTGCCCAATCCCAAAGGGAATATACTTAAACTTAGCGAAATAAAATCACCCTGGCTCTTGGTTTTCTTCTGGAGCAGCAATTGCAAATATTGCAAAAAATCGGTTGTGGAACTCACTGCTCTTTATAAAACCTATTGGCCAAAGGGATTTGATATCTATGCTGTTAATGTAGATTCAAATAGGATGCAATGGGTGAATACCTTGGGTGTAATCAACAACAAATGGATGCATGTGTGGAGCCCAGGAAAATACAATAATGCCATTAAAGATTACGATGTATTTGTAACCCCAAAAATGTTATTGCTCGACGAGAATAAAAAGATTATATATAAACCCAGAAATACGGCAGAATTGAAAGAGTTGTTAGATACTTATTTGGGCGGGAAGAAGAAGCAATAAATTACTGTTCTTTACGTTATAGTTGTATAATGAGTTTTTGGTGCAAACATATCGCTGCTTTATTGCTCTTTAGTTTAGTCACATTAGTTTCTTGTGGGCAAGCAAACAACAAGGTTTTTCAAGTATTGGAAGATATGAATATGTTGTATGCAGAAGTAGAAAATCCATTCACAGTAAATATTGCGGGCATAGACCCCAAAGATGTTCGAGTAATTTATTCAGGCAATGGGGAATTAAGGACATTGGCGAAAGGTCATTATACTTTACTGCCGCATTATTATAAAAATGAAAGTGATACTGTTTATATAATAACCTATGTGAAAGGCACTTTCTACGATAGCTCTATTTATAGGTTGAGGCAGGTTCCCGATCCTGACATTTTTTTGATAGCTCAAGAACAAATCTCACCAAACTTTATTCCGTTAAGAGATATTTCTCTTATTGACAGTGTTTCCGTTTATCATAATCATGCAAGAAATTTCCCACTTGATTATTTAAAATATAGAATACTAAAATATAAATTAATCTACTATACAAATTTTAATTACCAAACATCAACATTCGGACAAGCAACAGAATTTGAAGCAAGTGGATGTAAAATACCCAAAGAAGTTAAAGACTTATTGAAAAATGCCAAGATAGGTGACGCAGTAAAAATAGAAATATTGGAAATATTGGGTCCGGGTCAAATTGGAATTTTAGATCATCATTTAATAAATCATCATGAAATTATTTAAAGACCCCAATGGTGATTCATAAAACAATTTTTATAATTTGTTTCCTATTGTTAAGAATATATGCAATGGGGCAGCAGCAAAAAAGTAAAGCTATTATAATGCTAGACAGTATGAATGTGTTATACTGTGGACTTGCAAATGAAATATCTATTAAAACAGTTGGCATAGATGCCCAAAGAGTTCAGTTAGTATCGTCCAATGGTGATAAAATTGTAAAAGATAGCTCAGGGAAATATATAATATCTCCTACTTGGAATAGTAGCAACTATCATAAATCTATGGTTATTACTACACTTGTTGACAAAAAGCCCTATGATAGCTCTGTATATAAATTGAAATTTGTACCTAAGCCTGAGCCCTATTTTGGTAAATTAAAAAGTGGTATCGTATCTATTGACGAAGTATTAGAACAAGACACTATTTATGCTAAAATGCCAGATTATTTTCCGTTGGAAAAACATATAAAATACAATGTAACAAAATATATTCTAGTTTATACACCTCACAGAAAAGATCCAATGTTTTTTAGCGTGGTGGGAAGTGCCATTTCTCCACAAATAAAAAAAGCATTAAGAGACAATATAGGAGAACATTGCACAATTCAAATAAGCGGTATAGAGGCTTTGGGGCCAGAAAGCATTGGACAGGTGAGATTAGAATCTGCTGTTGCTCTCACGGTAAAATAGCTATTACTCCACCACCAATTTCCTCACTTGCTTTCCAGAATTTGTATTTAAATTCACAAAATAAATCCCTTTTGCATATTTAGATACATCCAATAACAATTGCTTCTCACCTGCTAATTTGTTAGCAGAGGCAAAGGTTTGAACAGTTTCGCCCAATATATTGGTAATGCTAATATTTGAATATCCCGAACTTGATTGTTGATATATAATTGTAGCTATTCCATTTGCAGGAACGGGATATACACGATGCGGTTGTATACTCTTCTAATAAAACTTTTTTAACAGGTGCCTGTGCAGTTACTATAGTAGAAGTAGCAAGAGCAATGGTGATGAATGAAAGTATATGTTTTTTCATTTTCAATAATTTATTTATTGGTGCAAGTTATGTAAAAATGATTTAAGAGCAGGGGTCTATCATTCTTCCAAGACTTGCTTATACCTTTTTAGAAAGTCGTTTAGGGAAGGTGATTTTCTTTTTTGCCTCTTTTATTAAAATAGGTGGTTTCAAATATAGCTTTATTGTCGGCGGTTATATCCAACTCTTTAATTGTAGTTTTTTTATCACCATTAAATAAGATTCTAACTCCATGCAAAATTCCAACTTTAGAGGTATAAAATCCCACTATATAACCTTCCGAAAATATTAAAGTTTCTGGCCCAGGCTGGTTGGCAATCTTATTTAGGTAATAACCGTTGGATATAGAAATATCATAACCTGTTGGGTAATTCCCATTGTCTGTATCATAGATTTTGCACAATGCACCACTACTATCTGTCTGATATATTTTTTGCATATTAATCCAATGTTTGGAGGTGGCTCCTGTACTATTTTTTCTATCAGTAAATGAAAAAAATGAATCTAAATCAGCTCCATTGGGCAATAGGTGTTTTATTAAATGCCCATCGTGCCCCATTATATATAATTCGGGTGTTTTTACCCCCATATTGTATACTTGTATCGAATCAAGTTTATTGTTAGTAAAGTAATAGTTAAATCCATGAAGGTTATTATTTTTATACCTTTCAATTTTATGAACCTGTCCCCCTTTATTAAATAATACTATCATGTTTTCTGAATCCGACACATGGTATTTTACATATTCTAATTTGTTTCTTTTGGTAAAAGAATATACAACTTGACTTTGCATTTTTATACTAAAGCCACAAATTAATGCAAACAGAATAAATATTTTCAAATTAATAATGATTAATTATAAATGATGAGTGATGAATAGGCTTACGCGGTTTTTTTATTTATATGGTAGTGGTGTATATATATATTCAAGGTTAGGCTTACATTTAACATACCTTTCAAGTTTATCATATCTATTGTTCTTTTCTTTAAATAAAGATTCTCTTTTATAAAAATTGGTATTTTCAATATTCAGCAAATCCAAAGCATCCATTTTGCATATATCGCAATCAATTCTTTCAAGGTTTTTTGAATTGAAACTAAATTCTTTTAGAGATTTCAAGTACTCCACCCATTTGGGTATTATCCTTGAGTTGCCAGAGTAATCTATATATTTGACTATCATCATGCTCGAATCAAAGTCGGGAAATTGCAATACAGGAGAGTAAAAACTAATACTTTTCAATTTTGCTTCTTTAGCAATTTTCAAATTGATCTTTTCTAGATATCGACCAACTATTCTCAAGTCATCCAGCATTTTATATTTGTATAAGTCATATGAAAATTCTTTATTGGTATCATAAGAGTATATTATTATTCTAAAAATACTGTCTGGTTTTATTTTTGAAAACAGCTTAGAATAGTCGGTTAATTCTGAACACTGGATATTAAGACAGGTAAAATATCGGTTGAAAATAGAATCTGGCAGTTCATCACAATCTGTAAAATTATATAATACAAGTTCTGAATACCCATTGAAATTTTCAGAGTAAACTATTTTTGCCTTATCAGAATTAGATTGGGTGCAACTAATTCCAATTAGAAATAAAAATATACAATATAACAGATTGTTTTTTTTCACTACTATTTTTCTTAAAACAGAATCACAAATATATACAATTTGTACTTGATACTAGCTACTTGATACTACACCGCGTCCACCATCCTATTCACCGCACTCCACACCAAATCCTGCTCATAGCCGCGAGACATGGCATAGGCTACCAGTTTCATTTTTTTTGCTATAGGGTTTTTAACTTTTAGTGTGCCGCTTTTTTTATATATTATATGATCCAGTGTTTGTATATAATCATCTTCATCAATTTCTTTCAACGCTTTTTTTATACAATAGTCCGAAATTTTTCTAAATTTTAATTCTGCTATTATTTTATTTCTTCCCCATTGCTTTTGCCTGAATTTTCCACCCGCGTATGCTATCGCAAATCGCTCTTCATTTAAAAAATTATCTTCAATTAAACGAACTATAATATTGTCCAGATCTAAACCACGGGCACCCAGTTCTAATAATTTAGTACGCACTTCGCTATGGCAACGCTCTTGGTAGGAGCAGTAGTGGCGGGCTTTATCTAGGTATTCTCTCATAATTAGTTGCGAGTTGTGGGTTGTGAGGGGTGAGATTTACTGACAACTCACAACTCACAACTATATTATACACCAAATTCTTCGGGTTTCTCTCTCCACTTGCTCAGCATCTCCATTTGGTTTTGTTTTACATAGTCCATTTTCAAGGCTTCTTCTATCAATATATCATAATTGCTTAGCGTATACATGGGGCAGTTTTGGGTTTCAAAATTTTGTGTGGCCAACGGAAACCCATAAGTGAAAATGGCAGCAAGGCCCAATACTTCAAAACCGGCAGCCCTTACAATTTGTATGGCTTCTAAACTGCTTTTGCCGGTGGAAACCAAATCTTCAATCACTACAATTTTTTCATTTGGTTTTATATCGCCTTCAATTTGTTTTCCCATTCCATGTTTCTTCGCCTCGCTACGCACATAACCAAATGGGATACCCAGCACATCGGCTGCAAGAACACCTGGAGCAATGCCTGCAGTGGCAACCCCTACAATAGCAGTAGCACCGGGAAAATATTTTTTGATTAATTCAGCCAACATATTTTTCACATCATTGCGTGCTGAGGGGTGAGAGAGCAAAACCCTATTATCGCAGTAAATGGGTGACTTAAGTCCTGAGGCCCAAGTAAAAGGTTGGTCAGGGCGAAGTCGTACAGCTTCGGTTTGCAATAAGTGGCGGGCAATTATTATATCATTCATCCCGCAAATTTGCACACTATAAGTTTAAGTGCATCCACATTTTGTCAAATGTTTTTTGGCAATGGTGTGCTTTTGTGCTTACTTTGCACTAACTACCTATGATAAAAGTTTATGTAAACGACTGTCCTTTGGCTATTGCCAGTCCTGCTGATTATCAATCGGCAAATACACAAGGGCTTATTCGTGTGGAAAACAACTTGCCAGCATTAACCAAAGTAATAGAATGGATGTTGGCTGCTCCATCAAAAGGTTATATAACAATTACTGCCGATCCCTTGCAAACATTTGAGTTATTGCAAACAGCTTGTAGTCCCATACATGCTGCCGGTGGTGTGGTGTTTAACCACGAAGGTAAAATATTAATGATACGACGCATGAACCGTTGGGATTTGCCCAAAGGAAAAGTAGACCCGGGAGAAACTTGGGATTTTACCGCCATTAGAGAAGTAAAAGAAGAATGTGGTTTGTCGCAATTAAAACTGCAACAACCAGTGGGCGAAACACTTCATATATATATGCAAAAGGGAACCAAAATGTTGAAGACCACCCATTGGTACCGGATGGAATGTGATGGGAATCCGCTGTTGATACCACAAGTAGAAGAACATATAACCGAGGCCAAATGGATGGACATAAACGAACAAACACTTGCCAAGCTCGATACTTATGAAACTATCCGTGGTTTGTTACAGATAGTTTTAAAAAACCATTTATAATACTTTTTCTATAATATCTCCGCCAAAATTATAAGGTAGATAATCTACACTTGGTATAGGTTTGGTAATAATTAATTTTCCCAATTTCCCTTTTGTAATAGTTCCCAAACTCTCTTGCATCTCTATAGCAAATGCGGCATTTATTGTTGCTGCGTTTATAGCTTCAGCAGGTGTCATTTTCATTTTAATACAAGCCAAACTTATTACAAACGACATACGACCCGAAGGGGAACTGCCGGGGTTAAAATCGCTTGCTAGTGCAATAGCTGCTCCCGAATTAATCATTCCTCGGGCATTGGGATAAGGGATACCTAAAAAGAAAGCTGTGGATGGCAACATCGTTCCAATAGTTTCACTGTTTGCCAATAAATTAATTTCTTCATCGCTGGTATACTCTAGATGGTCAACAGAGATTGCATTTTCGGCAACCGCTGCCTGCACGCCACCTGTAAGTCCTAGTTCATTGCCATGTATTTTTCCTTTGAGATTATATTGTTTTCCTGCTTGTAATATTTGGCGTGTTTGTTCTATATTGAAAAATCCTCGGTCGCAAAAAACATCTATATAATCGGCTAAATTATTTGCAGCTATTTGTGGCAACATTTCGTTTACTATTATATCAATGTATGCCTGTTGGTTTTGTTTATATTCCATTGGAAATGCATGGGCACCAAGAAAGGTAGCTTTTATAGGAATGGGCGAAACGCTTTTAAGTCTTTTAATAACCCGTAGCATCTTTAATTCACTTTCGGTACTAAGACCATAGCCACTTTTTATCTCAATGGCACCCGTACCTTGGTTGGCACAAAGCAGTAAGCGTTCAAAAGCACTTTTAAATAATTCATCTTCGCTAGCAGTTGCCACACGTTTGGCAGAGTTTAGAATACCACCGCCATTGGCTGCAATCTCTTCATAGGTTTCACCTTTGGTTCTGGCCACAAATTCTTGTTCCCTACTTGCAGCATATACTATATGTGTGTGCGAATCTACAAAGCAGGGCATTACATGTCCCCCTTGTGCATCGATATGGGGTAGCTCATTATATATATTTGGAAGTTTGCCTTGTCCATAGTCAGCAATCAGTCCATCTTGTACGGTTATCCATGCATTGGGTAATTGCGGTAAATCGGCAAGTTCATTTCTACGCAAAGGCACTAAGGGCGATTGTTCCCATACACCTACTAAGTTTTTTATATTGGTTATTGCAAAATCTTTCATCCCAAATATGATATATTATATGGGGGCAAAGGTTGCACCGAAAGTTGATTATAACAAGAAAGATAAATTATTTGAGACCTATCATACTCGATTCAACAAGCGAACCTGTAAACATCCTTACACCATCAATAAACACAGCATTTCCATCGGCTCTTGCTCCCCTAAAGTGAGGGTCTTCGAAACCTATGCTTGATGATTTTGCAGAAAAATTTATATAATAATTAAGGTTTCGTGTACCTGCTAAGGTTAGTAAATCTCTATGGAAATGGTAATAATAGTAACGGCTTGAAAAGCCATCGCTTCTTTTGTCAAATCTATCGGGAATAGGATGATAAAGGTAGGTAATTGTTTTGTTTGAGGTTGCAATATGCAAGGTGGGCAATAATTCAACAGAATCGTTTGTTGAATCTTTGGGTGCGGCTGCAGCAAATTGGAATATCAAACAACCCAGAATTATTATGATACTTTTCATATTGTTAGTAACCGCCCTATTCTATTAATGGTTGCATGGTTATAATAAATGTTATACTTTTGAAACAAAAAATTTAAACAAAATCGATGGACACTAGCATATTTAAAAAAGATATAAAAAAGGGAAAAGAAGTATGGATTGCTCCCAATGCCACTGTTTTCGGACATGTTACATTGGCCGACCATTGTACTATTTTGTTCGGGGCTGTAATTAGGGCCGACTGCGACCTGGTAACTATTGGTGCTCGCAGCAATATACAAGATAATGCTGTAGTGCATGTAGACCCTGGCTGCCCGGTGCGTATTGGGCACGATTGTATTATAGGGCACGGGGCTATTGTGCATGGTGCCACATTGGGCGATCATGTTTTAATAGGCATGAATGCAACTGTATTAAACAATGCCACTATAGGAAATTATTGTATTATTGGTGCCAATACTTTGGTGCCCGAGGGAATGCAAATACCCGAAGGTTCTTTGGTGATGGGAATACCTGCTAGAATTATTAAACAATTAAGTGAAGAGCAGAAAGAAAAAGTGAGACAGAATGCCCAAGCCTATGTAGATTTGGGGAAGGTGTATGCTGAAAATTTCGGGATAAGGAATATATTATATTAGTCCTTATATATTAGGGTAAAATAGTTGAGCTATCCACCTTAATGTCTTCCAAATACGCTTTGTCTAATGCCCCCCGACTAAACATCGATGCTTTAAATTTGCGAGGTTTTTTCACATCTTTTTTAACGAGTGGGGCTGCTATCTCTTGAGCGATTTCAATTGTTTCAACCTCGGGCATATTTTTTATAATGGTATATTTTGCTATGGGTTCAACTGTTTTTGTTTCGGTATGCAAGGGGTTTTTAACAATCTCTAGGCGGTTTATTTTTTCAGATTTTGGCGTAGCCCTCTTTTGTTTTTTGAGGGTGGTATGATAGAATATATCGTTTTTAGAAAGCACATGGTGCTTGGGTTGATACAATTCGTCGAACAGGCCAGATTTGCTGGCGTGGATAGCTTGTATGGTGCCTGCCACACCAGCAAACAACATCAGTACAAGGGCTGAAACAACAATAGTTTTCATTTTTTTATTGATTAAAAGTTTTGAGATATGATTTGGCTTTGCGGTATATAATTAATTCGGCTATTAGCAAATTACCGACCACACTTAGCCACAATGAAATTTTGTAATTATATATATGGTCAGTTTCGCCAAGATAGAATAATATATGATACACTCTAAACGTTACAGCAGTGAGTGCGAGAGCATAAGAACGTACCATCCAACCCCTATGTGCTATAAATTTTCTAGCTACGGCTGCATTAAATCCTTTGTAAGTGCTGATAAACCATGCCACTGCCATAAATATAAAAAGTCCTCTTTCCGCTAATTCCCCTTTTGCAAAAAAACTCATATATAAACCCGATGGGGCACCTATTAATAAAACAACAAACACATATATTTTGCCTGATACTACATGTATTTGGCTTTGCTTGCGGAGTATATAAGAAGAGAATTGTATGATAGCGGTGAGTATACAAAAAATACCGGCACCGATATGTATATAAAAACTTGTTTTCCATATAGGATCACTATATAATAAAATTCGTTCTTTAATAAAACTAAACTGCGGACTAAAATCGAAATAGGGGAGGGTGTTTTTAACCAACAATAAACTGCAGGTAATAATTGGAGCCCAAAACAAGAGTTCCAACAAGCCGTGCCAGCTTTTTTTAACAGCAGTAATCTGTGAGTTCATGTGAATAATAATGAAAACGTAAAATGAAAATTATTATTGTGTAAAAGCTATATCTAAACCGATTTGAAAATGTAAACGCCCGATGGCTAAAAAGGTTGCAAGAGTTTCCTAACTCTTTAAAAATTAAACATTGTTTTTCTAGAACAATATAGAGATGGCTTGCTCTATCATATTAGTGACTGTTTTATCGGCTTGTGTGCTAAAGGTTTTTGTTACCCTATTGGCCATAATTGCACTGATACTTATAGCCTGGTGGCCCAATAAATTTGCCATTAAATAGATACCAGCAGTTTCCATTTCGAAATTGGTGACACGGAGAGAATTATATTGGTATTGTTCTAAAAAACCCAGTAAACTATTTCCCAAATCACTCAGTTCTGCCCTCACGCTTCGCCCCTGTGGCCCATAAAAACCAGGACACGTAGCCGTTATCCCATTTGCAAAATGGGGAGAGAATATATGATATAAATCAAGAGAAGCTGGGGCAAAATAAATGGAGCTCGTATTAAACTTTTGATTTAGTTTTTCTTTTACATCAGTATATAAATCTTGTTCGTTGGCAGATAGT
>JANYDJ010000111.1 GCA_025363675.1 Flavobacteriaceae bacterium
CCATCAATTTGGCGACCGTTTACATCCACTGTTAAAATAAGATTGTGAACTTTATTATGCCCGGCAAACATCAGTGCTTCCCATATTTGTCCTTCTTGCAATTCGCCATCTCCACAAAGGCAGTATACAAATTTGTTATCGGCATTCAGTTTTTTAGCAATTGCTGCACCCACGGCAACAGATAGCCCCTGCCCCAAGGAACCGGAAGCGATACGCACACCAGGCAAATGTTCATGCGTAGTGGGGTGGCCTTGCAAGCGACTATCTATCATACGAAAAGTAGCCAACTCTTTTTTATCGAAATAACCACTATGTGCAAGCACGGAATAGAAAACCGGCGATATATGTCCGTTTGATAAAAAGAAAATATCTTGTCCCTTACCATCAATTTCAAATGGAATTGGTTTGTGATCCATTACCCCAAAATAAAGTGCGGTTAAAAAGTCGGCACAACCTAGCGAACCGCCCGGATGACCTGATTTTGCTGCGGCTACCATTCTTACTATATCGCGTCTAACTTGAGAGGCGATGTTTTTTAGTTCTGTTATATTACTTGTCATAATTGTGTGGCGAAATTAGGCAAATTGTAAATTATATAAGAGTATTAGTTACGATATTTGCACACAAATTATTCCCGCTTTTTTTTTGAGAACACGATTATTATATATTATTCTTTTGCTTGGTATTAGCACAGGCACTTTTGCACAGCATAATGAGTTTCAAAAACTAAGAGATACTTTTCTGGCAGCAATGAAACAGAAGCCCAATCTAACAGCCTATCTCGATGGGCGACGATCGTTTGTAAACAGTAAAGCGGTAAATGTGTTGGGAGCTTTTATCGGCTATAGTTATGGCAGGCGAGTGGATGTGGGTTTGGGTTATTATCAAACCGCTTTTGCCACAAAGTATGAATTAAAAATAAACAAGGGCACCCCATTAGAAATGACGGGAACGCGTTTGATAAATTTCAACTATTTAGCGGGCAAGGTTGACTATACATTTTATAAAACCAAGCACTGGGAATTTTCTGTTCCCCTCTCATTGGGAGTCGGTGAGGGGCTTATCATTGATTCATTGCCCAATAAGAATTCCAATACTAGAATAACTATTATTCCTTTAGAAACTGGAATTTCTGGAATCTATTTATTTTATGATTGGTTTGGATTTTCTTCGGGACTTAGCTATAGGCTAAACCTTACCCATTGGCAGTACTTCAACGATTTTTCTGCGATGAATTATACGTTTGGGTTTTCTATTCGCTTTGGCACCCTTTGGAGGCACGTAAAAAAGGGCCCGAAACATTGGTACAATGGATGTAGAAGCAGCTGCTGCTTATTTTAATTAGGCTACGCCCAAGCTTCTGATATGGCTCATGTGCGAAATGAAAGCCTTGGTCATGGTAGGATATTCATTATATACAATCCCAAATTCTTTGCAGGTATCAATAAGTATTTTATTTATTTTACGATAATGCACATGGCTGATTTTGGGGAACAAATGATGCTCAACTTGGAAATTAAGTCCGCCTAATAACCATATAAGTACACGATTTTTTGTAGCAAAGTTGGTAGTAGTAACTAATTGGTGAACTGCCCAATTAGATTCTATTTTATCGTCCATAGAAACGGGTGTAACAAACTCCGTATTCTCAACAATATGTGCCAATTGAAACACAATAGCAAGTATCACTCCATTTACAAATGCCATAATACTATAGCATATTAATACATTTACAATTCCTACATAAAAAGTAGGAATTACCAAGAATATTATAATATGTACCACTTTCGATACCCAAAAATTTATATGCTCAGCCATATCCATTTTTTTCATGGGTGTGTTTTCAGCAATTTTACCAGTAAAATATTTTTTAAAGTCTCTGTAGAATACCCAAAAGAAGTATAACAAACCATAAGCAAACATACAATATATATGTTGGAAACGATGGTACCATTTATGCTCCTGATCTTTATGTAAACGCATAAAAGGTTTAACATCTATATCATCATCCATGCCCTCCACATTGGTATAGGTATGGTGATTTTGATTGTGTTTTTGTTTCCATAAAAAAGAGTTTCCTCCCAGTACATTTAATGAATGTGCCATCACCTCATTCACCACTTTATTTTGTGAGTAACTGCCGTGTGCTCCATCATGCATTACATTAAATCCGATTGCTGCAACATTAAGTCCGCCAACTGCACATATTACTACTACTAGCCAAGCCTGAGCTGGAGTAAAGAAAACGAGCCATGAGTAAAGACCGATGAGAGATGCAACTAGAATACCTGTTTTGAGGTAAAGTCTCCAATTGCCGGTAGGGTTGATGTTGTTTTGAGTGAAATAACCATTTATCCTCTCACGCAAGGTGTTAAAAAACTGGCTATCGTTGTTTGCAAATTTTATTTTTGACATTTATATTTATTATAGCTAAAAAACGATGCAAAGATACACTTATATAACATAGAAACTACAATATTTAGTCCACACTTTTGTAACTACTTGGCTTAAAACAGATAGCGTATTAGCATTACCACTAATGCAATTAAAAACATAAATATAGAAATTCGATTAATTCCATGCATAAAACGCACATTAATATCTGGCTTTGTAGCACTAGAGATAGGCTTCCTAATATATAAATAGATGAGTAATTTATTCCACATAATTTGGGGTTTTGGATTCGGGATTCGGGGATTTAGTATATTTTTTGAATACTACTTCATGGGTTTATTTTCTGGCATGTCTTGGCTTTCTAGTTGTTCTGCTGTTATCGATTCGGGGCTTACTTCTTTTTCGCTTAGTTTTTCTAATCCTGCATTCAGTTCATAGCCATACAATATAATGAGTGCGTTAAAATATATCAGAAACAAAATTACCAATAAAGTTCCAATAGAACCATATAATTTATTATAGGAATTGAAATTATTTACATAATATGCAAACAATGCTGTGGCAATTATGGTGAATACAGTGGCCAATATTACACCCGGATTAAACATTGCGAACTTTCGTGTTACTGCACTTCCAAAATAATACAAACTAGCAATTACAAATTGATATAATAAAATAGTGAATACCCATTTTATTACCACCAAAGTAACATAAGCAAAATTGCCCGATAGCAAATGTTTGCGTGCCATCCAGTTTATTCCATATTGCCCCACCGTAAATAAGGTAATAGCCACCACCACCGCCGATGATAATAGCAATGTGAGCAATAATGAAAGCCCCCTCCGCCTAAACTCCGTGCGTTTTTCTTCTGCCGAGTCGTACAAATTAAAAGCTTTGAACATATTGAACAAAGCATTGCTAGAAAAAAGCATTGCTGATAAAAAACCCAATGACAATAAATCCCCGTGCTGGTTTTTCAACACATCGGTTAAGGTTTGCTCAATGGCTTTAAATGCAGTGGAGGGAATAATGGTACTTAGGTACGACATAATCTCGGTGTGCAGGTGAGCAATTGGGATAAAGGCTATCAAAGTGAAAAAGAAAATAGCCGCCGGGAACAATGCCAAAAAAAAGTTGAAAGCCATAGCCGAGGCCCGCATGCTGATATCGTTGTGCTGAAAGGTAAAGGTGAAATATTTCACAATTGCCCCAATAGGCACTTTGCCCAAGCCAGGCAATGAAACCCTATTGAACCAACGTACCGTAGCACGATAAAATACTTTCTTTTTGTAATTGTTATACCAAGCCATTTCTGGGGCAAAAATCGTTATATAATATTTATTATCTAGCATTTTTTAAATAAAAGTCTGCAACTTTGCAGCCTCAATGAAAAAATTCTCGTTAAAAATTTTTCTCGTTTCCGCTATTTGCTACGCTATTATATATGGTGTCCAAATTTTAAAGCCCCAATGGAATCTGCAACCCGTTTATGCAGCAATTGCTTACTACCTGCTTATTACTTTGCTCGTGTTTTACATTAGTATGATGGGTGTGGGCAGAAGCAATAAACTTTTTATCAAAGCATTCATGACCGGCCTTTCATTGCACCTCATGTTTAGTGTGGGCGGTTTGGCTGCATGGCTTATATTTATTAAAGACCCAAAAGAATCTCTTAATATTCCATTCGTGGTTTCTTATTTATTATTAAATATTTTATTCACAGGATTTGAAATTAAGAGTTTAATAACTACCTTGCGACCGTTTTCAAAAAAGAACGAAATCAGTGAAAAGTAGCGTTAAATCAAGAAAGTTCATAAATAAATTCTTCAAATATTTTGGGGTATTGGTGTTTTTCACGACATTTTCGGTTGCCAAGGCCGAGCATGAGCCCACTCACGAGGCAGTTTCAGAACACCAAGCCAAAGCTGAAGGCAAATTTAAACCAGGCGAAATGATTTTCGACCATATAAAAGATGGTCACGATTGGCATCTTTGGGATTATAACGGTCACCCTGTCAGCATCTCACTTCCTGTTATAATATATAGTAGTAACAAAGGCGTTGAATGTTTTTCATCTTCGCATTTTGAACATGGTCATGCATCGCACAATGGCTATAAATTGGTCGACAAAAAAATAGTGGCTGAGGATGGTCATAAATTTTACGATTTATCCATCACCAAAAATGTAGCGAGTATGCTTTTGGGTGTATTCTTATTATTGATAGCCGTATTTTATGCAGCCGCCCGTTACAAAAAAAATTCAGGCAAATTATATGGCGTGCAGTCATTCCTTGAGCCCGTTATTTTATTTATACGCGATGATGTAGCTAAACCTTCTATCGGCGAAAAAAGATATGCCCGTTTTATGCCTTTCTTGTTAACGGTATTCTTCTTTATTCTTATCAATAATTTAATGGGACTTATCCCAATTTTCCCAGGCGGAGCCAATGTAACTGGCAATATAGCTGTTACTATGGTATTGGCAGTTATTGTATTTATTATAACAACTTTTTCAACTAATGGAGGTTACTGGAAACATATATTTCTTCCCCCAGTGCCTATTCCAATGTATATCATTATTGTGCCTATCGAAATATTGGGTGTGTTTTTAAAACCACTCGTATTAATGATACGTTTGTTTGCAAACATTACTGCTGGCCACATTATCATACTAGGTTTCTTTAGCTTGATATTTATATTTGGCGAAATGAGCAAACCACTTGGCTATGGAGTAACGGTATTATCAGTTGCCTTTAATTTGGCCATGAACTGTCTAGAACTTTTAGTAGCTTTCCTTCAAGCTTATGTATTTACTCTTCTTGCCGCCATGTATTTTGGTCAGGCAAAAGTGGAACATCATCATGGAGAAGCGGACCATCTTTAATATATTAATATAATTTTAAACTCAATATAACTAACAACTAAATAAATAAAACCATGAGTCTTTTAAATGTAATTCTAGAAGAAACTGCTAATAATTCAGCAGGATTTGCCAAAATGGGTGCCGGTATCGGTGCTGGTATTGCTGCTTTGGGTGCAGGTGTAGGTATTGGCCGCATTGGCGGTAGTGCTTTGGAATCTATTGCCCGCCAGCCAGAAGCCATCGGCGACATCCGTACAAACATGATCCTTGCCGCTGCCCTTGTAGAAGGTGCTGTGTTCTTCGGTATCGTATTGTGCTTGTTGATTCTGTTTGTTTAATCTGCAACAAATCTTAAAAAAAGTTACGGGTGGTAGGTATCTGCTTTCCACCTGTGGCTTTATACAAGTACATTTTTTTTTAACAACAAAACCAAGTAATACTTAACCCGATATGGATTTAGTTACACCCGGATTAGGACTGGTGGTTTGGGCCACCGTAGTCTTTTTAACATTGCTCTTTATACTGGGCAAATTTGCATGGAAGCCAATTCTGAATGCATTAAATGAGCGTGAGCAAAAAATCACCGACTCACTTGAACTTGCTGACCGCACTCGTCGTGAGATGGAGAACATTAAAGCTGACAATGAGAAAATGCTGAAAGAAGCCAGCATTGAGCGTGACAAAATTTTGAAAGAAGCCAAAGAAATGCGTGACTCCATAGTAGCCACTGCAAAAAAATCGGCTGATGAGGAAGGACGTCGTATGATAGCTCAAGCAAAAGACAGTATTGAGAAAGAAAAATCGGCCGCCATGGCTGAGCTTAAAAATCTCTCTGCCACTATTGGGGTGGAAATTGCTGAAAAAATCCTTCGCAAAAAATTAGAATCGAATACCGAGCAAGATGCTTTGATAGCCGATTATATTAACCATCTTAACCTCAACTAATATATAATGGCATCACATAGGGTATCGGGTCGTTATGCAAAGTCGTTGATTGATATGGCTGTTGCCAACAAACAATTAGATGCGGTAAAAGCTGATGTCGATTTGATTGTAGGCTCACTTATAAGCAATCACGATTTATCGAATGTGCTACAAAGTCCCATTATTAATAGTGGTAAAAAAACAGCTATTATTGATGCCATATTTAAAGGCAAAGTAAGCGATACTACCTACAATTTTTTAAATATGGTTGTAGATAAAAAACGTGAACCTTTATTATGGGATATTTGCAATTCGTTTACCGATTTATATAATACCCTCAATGGTATTATCAAAGTGAAAGTAACTACCGCCGTTGCATTGGCTGATAAGCCAAAAGCAGAAATAGAATCCTATTTACAAAAAAATACTGGCAAAAAAATCATACTTGAAACTGCTGTTGATTCAAACATCATTGGTGGTTTAATTATCCGTACCGAAGATGGTTTATATGATGCCAGCATATCCAATCAATTGAACAAAATTAAACAGACACTTAACAAAGTCCATATTTCATAAACTATTATAATCATGTCAACAATAAGACCAGACGAAGTATCAGCCATTATCCGCGAACAACTTGCGGGCTTCAAAAGCGAATCGCAACTTGAAGAAGTAGGCACTGTATTGCAAATAGGCGACGGTATTGCTCGTATATATGGGCTTACCAAAGTTCAATCGGGCGAGCTGATTGAGTTTGAAAATAACCTACGCGGTATTGTACTTAACCTTGAAGAAAACAATGTGGGTGCGGTGTTACTAGGCAGTAGTGAAAATGTAAAAGAAGGTGATACCGTAAAACGTACCGGTAAAATTGCTTCGCTAAAAGTAGGCGAAGGTTTATTGGGTCGTGTAGTGGATACACTTGGTAATCCTATAGATGGAAAAGGCCCCATCACTGGCGAACTTTTCGAAATGCCTTTGGAGCGTAAAGCCCCTGGGGTAATTTTTAGAGAGCCCGTAAAAGAGCCCTTGCAAACAGGTATCAAAGCTATCGACTCCATGATTCCGATCGGTCGTGGCCAACGTGAGCTTATCATTGGTGACCGCCAAACTGGTAAAACCGCCGTTGCTATTGATACCATCATTAACCAAAAAGAATTTTACGAAGCTGGCAATCCAGTTTATTGTATATATGTAGCTATCGGACAAAAAGGTTCTACCGTTGCTCAGATAGTGAAAACACTTGAAGACAATGGTGCTATGCCATACACAGTGGTAGTTACTGCTACTGCATCTGACCCTGCTCCTATGCAATTCTTTGCTCCGATGGGTGGTGCCGCTATCGGCGAATTTTTCCGCGATACAGGTCGCCCTGCACTTATAGTATATGATGATCTTTCAAAACAAGCGGTAGCTTATCGTGAGGTTTCACTGTTGCTTCGTCGTCCTCCCGGTCGTGAGGCTTATCCTGGTGATGTATTCTATCTGCACAGTCGTTTGCTTGAGCGTGCTTGTAAAGTTATTGCCAACAATAGCATTGCATCGCAAATGAATGACCTTCCCCCTTCGCTAAAAGATATAGTAAAAGGTGGTGGTTCACTTACTGCTCTTCCTATTATCGAAACACAAGCTGGTGACGTATCAGCATATATTCCTACCAACGTAATTTCAATTACCGACGGACAGATATTCTTGGAAAATAACTTGTTCAACTCAGGTGTTCGTCCAGCTATTAACGTGGGTATTTCAGTAAGTCGTGTGGGTGGAAATGCTCAGATTAAATCGATGAAAAAAGTGGCTGGTACTCTTAAACTTGACCAAGCACAATATCGTGAACTTGAAGCATTCTCTAAATTCGGATCCGACCTTGACGCAGCTACCAAAGCCGTGTTGAACAAAGGAGTTCGTAATGTGGAAATTTTGAAACAAGGACAGTTCTCACCTATGACTGTTGAAAAACAAGTGGCAATTGTATACTTAGGAAGCAAAGGATTATTGAACTCAATTCCTGCCGATAAAGTTCGTGATTTCGAAGCAGCTTATTTGCAAGTATTGGATACCAAACATAATGATACTTTAAAAGCATTGAAAGCTGGTAAAATTGATGAATCAGTAACCGATGTTTTGGAAAGTGTTTGTAAAGATTTGTTACATAGTTATCAATCATAATACTACTCCAAAGAGATTGCCGCGTCGCACAGCCCACAAGGCTAACCCACTGCTCCTCGCAATGAAAGTAGAAAAAAATCGTAAATCAAAAATCGTAAATCGTAAATCGTTTTGGCTAATTTAAAAGAAGTAAGGGTCCGCATCAAATCGGTAGGCAGCACACAGCAGATTACCAAGGCGATGAAATTGGTGAGTGCTACCAAACTGCGTAGGGCACAAACTGCCATTATGCAAATGAGGCCTTATGCTCAAAAGCTACAAGGCATTATGCAAAACGTGGGAGATAATATTGATTCGCCTGAATTGAAAAGTTATTTCACTCAACGCAAAGTGCAAAGAGTATTATTGGTTATCATTACCAGCGACCGTGGATTATGCGGTGGTTTCAATGCCAACGTGGGCAAAATGGGCCGTACTTTAATTACTGAAAAATATAAAGATATATATGACGCTGGCAAATTAGATATGATGTTTATTGGCAAAAAAGGCCAAGAGTTTTTCAATAAATATAAAAACATCAAACAAATAAATGATTTTAGAGATTTGTATCAGGGCCTAAACTCAGAAAGTGTTTTTGCCGCTGCTGAATGGATACTCGAATCGTTTGCAAACAAAGAATATGATGTGGTAGAAATATTATATAATGGTTTTAAAAATGCGGCCACACAAATACTCACCAATGAGCAGATGTTGCCCGTAGTAAAAGCCAAAACAGATAGCAAAGCTACCAGCAAAAACGATTATATATTTGAGCCTGATAAAACAGAAATTCTGGAAGATTTAATTCCACGTTCGCTCAAAACACAATTATATAAAGCCTGTCTCGATTCATTTGCCTCAGAGCATGGAGCTCGTATGATAGCCATGGACAAAGCTACCGACAATGCAGGCGAATTGATTGATGCATTGAAACTACAATATAACCAAGCACGTCAGGCATCTATTACTAAGGAGTTGAGTGAGATTGTGGGTGGTGCGGCTGCGATGGCGAGCTAGTTTTTTGGTATAAGGTATAAAGTAGTTAGTATAAAGACTTCGCGGACGCTTTTGCCTTATTGGTATAAAGTAGCAAGTATAAAGACTTCGTGGACGCTTTTGCCTTATTGGTATAAAGTAGTAGTATCTGATTTAGTAGAAAGAATTAAGACTTTGGAGCTGGCTTTAGCCTGATTACAACGAATAGTAAAATAATAGTCTATCGTGCGTCCACCTCTACAGATGCGATTATAATTCCTATTTACAAAAAGAGCGAAGGTGAACTTTATTTTTCCAAAAAAAAAATATTTTTAATATATTATATGGGTTAATATTGCCTGATTATACCCTTAAAATTATTTCAATATGAAAAAAATATTTTTTATTGCAGTACTATTCTGCATAGGCAAAGTAAGCTTTGGACAACAAGCACCTGATACTTGCCATTGCAACAAATTAATTAAATGGAGAATCATTTATAATGATAGTATTAAAGTAAGTTCATTTAAAAGTAAATTCCCAACCTATGATTCCTATGTTCAAAGCAAATTAGGTAACTGTAAGGTATCTCTTTTTTCTGTCGATGCTTACTATGTGCAGGGTAGATGCACTCAAGCATACCATACTGATTTTAGTTTCGATTCCCTCAAATATATTTGGAATGCCAGTAGTGCTGATGCACTAGTCAGTTTTATAAATTCAGAAGGATTGGAGGTGCCTAATTGCTTCCAATGCAAATCGAATACTGCAATAAATAACAATACTAGCAGTGGTTTCTTATCAGTATATCCTAATCCTTCCAAAGGTATATTTATTTTGGAGTTCAGTCAACCTATTTCTAGTTCGCAATTAGTAATATATAATACTTTGGGGGAGTCTCTGCTTTCTGTTACACTTATGAAATCTGCGACAAAACAGTATATTGATTTATCTAATTATACCAATGGTATTTATTTTCTCCGGGTTAATGAGAATACTTATAAAATTATCATAGAGTAACCAAACGAACCATATTTGGCACAGTTGTGTAATATTTCCCGGCTCACTGACCCTGCTTTTTATTTTTAGTCACCGTCGCAAAACGTAGACAACGGCAGGGACATAGCATCTTTCATCTTTTGTCCTTCACCTCCTCCCCCCAAACCTTCTCATCAAAACCTATGATATATTTTCCATCCAAATCTAATATGGGTCTTTTAAGTATGGAAGGGTTTTCATGTATAATAGTTATACACCCCGCTCTCGCTCGCATTTCCTGCGAGTGTGAGCTATTCACCACACCCACGCCGATTTGTAATCATAATAAATAATATTTTGTGAAAAGCACACTGTGCATTACCTTGTACACATATTTGGAATTGGAACACAGCCGCTCTGTTTCATTGTAAATAAATACCATTGTATTTTTGCAGCAAGCCCATGCAGTAATTCCACATAAGGTGAAACTATATATGAAGAACCAACTAACACCCAAAAAAGTAAAGCAAATAATTGCACTTGCCCAACAGCAGAAAAAGCATAAGGAAATAGCAATCGCTGTTGGGGTTGGGGTTCATCATGTATTTAATACACTCGCAGCTATTGGCCATAGCAGAAAGCGATTCAATGATATACGAAACCAAGAAATACTACATAAGTACCAGAGCGGTGCAAACAATAAGCAACTTGCTGCCGAATATGGAATAACAATAGAAAGTGTAAGACTTATTCTTATAGGACTGAATGGACCGAAATTGAAAGAAGAACCCAAAAAAGTAGAAATAATAAGAATGCTGAATGAAAATAAAACCACTTGCGAAATTGCAAACAAAGTTTTATGTTCACCTAGCTATATATATAATGTTGCAAAAGAGAATCATATTATTCGTTACAAAAAACCAGTATCAAAATACGATAGCTTAAATGATGAAAAAGGGAAATATATAATAGCTGAACTAAAAAGCGGGAGAAAAATTGACCAATTGGCAGCAGAATTAAACGTACCAAGTTTAGGGATTCGCATGGTTACTAAAATGCGAGGGTATGCCTATCAAGAAGAAAGATTGAAACTTTATTTAGCTCTATTAAAAAAAGGAAAAAGTGTTGAATACATTGCAACTAAAATGCATTGCACAGTTCAATTTGTGAGAATAGTTAAGCAGGTTTATATAACAAAAACAAGGGCAAGTATTTAAAAACAAAAAAGGCCAACCCATCTAGGTGGTCTTCATTTTTTAAATCTTGGATTAGATTAAAAATCTTTTGTTGTAACACCATTTTTAATAACTTTCAATGCATTGGTTTCACCCAATATTGCAGCTATTTTAGCTGCGAACGAATCGCAGATTCGTCTGATTGGAGAAAGCTCTTTGCCTTTCACCCTCACACCTTCTCCCCCCATACCTTCTCATCAAAACCTATTATATACTTTCCATCTAAATCCAATATAGGTCTTTTAAGTATGGAAGGGTTTTCATGTATAATAGTTATACATTTTTTCGGGTCCAGAACTTCTAGTTTTTGTTTGTCGTTGAGGTTTTTGTAGGTGGTGGAACGGGTGTTTACCAGAGTTTAAATGGGAATCTGCTTGAGCCATACTTTAATCATATTTTCGGTGGGCGGGGTAATTTTATAGTCGTAGAAAGTATATGTTTTTTTGTTTGCATCTAGCCATTTGAAAGCTTTTTGCATGGTATCACAATTTTTTATTCCGTGTATGGTGGGCATGGGTGGGTGCTTAAAATATATAAAAACAAAAAAGGCCAACTCAACGAGTTGACCTTTAGTTTTTAATGATTGGATTAAAATTAAAAACCTTTTTTTGCTACACCATCTTTGATAGCTTGCAAAGCTTTGGCTTCGCCCATAATAGCGGCCATTTTGTTGCCTTTGCCATCGTGTCCTTTGGCCATGTAGCCACCTTTAGCAGTTTTGCTAACTACAGCATCTTGCATAGGTACATTTTTTTCTTTTGTGGTAAGGCAATAAGCCTTGATCATTTTAGTTGCGTCCATTTTTTTGTTTTAATTTATTTGTATGGCAAACGTACGGTACAAAGTGTAAATATTGCCAATGTTGATTAATTCTGTAAAACTTGGTGAAAACACATTTACACGGCTAAATGAGTGCGATGAAAATAATCTATAATAAACCAAGCAGTCAATATTTTACACAAAAACTCCCTTTTAAAATGTTTGAATATTTATTCTCTTAATTTCTATTCCTTGCCTATTTTACGTCTGAGCATAGCAAGCACTCAGACGTAAAATAGGCGTAAATGAGACGTAAAGGTAAATTTTGTATGTTTTTTAAAACTGAAGATATAGAGGTTACATTTGCTGAGAATATAAGTATACTATGAATATTCTTACGTCAGATAAAACTGACAACAATAAAAAATGAGAAGCAATATACCGATAACTCGCTCGCCGGTTTGAAACCGACGGAAATAAATATAAAATAATATGGAACCATTACAAGTAAAAAACACCATCACCTTTAATGCCCCAGCTTCATTAGTATGGGATGCATTGGTAAATCCGGAGCAAACAAAAAAGTATATGTTCGGCTGCGAAACTGTTTCTGACTGGCAAGTGGGGAGCGAGCTTTTATGGCGAATGGAATATGAAGGAAAAGATTTTGTGGCGGTAAAAGGCAATATACTAAATATAGAACCTAATAAACTTTTAGTATATACTGTTATCGATCCCAATAACCCAAATATTCCCGACCTACCCGAAAACTATTTAACAGTTACTTATAGTTTGGCCGAAGAAAATGGGCAAACTATATTAACAGTTACCCAAGGCGATTATCATATAGTGGCCGATGGAGAGAAAAGATATGAAGAAGCCTATAATGGCGGTGAGGGATGGAATCCGATTTTGGTTCAGATAAAGACGCTAGTGGAAACTATGAACTAATCGTATTGTATTTTCCCACTTGCAGCGAGGCTTTGTTTTGAAAATGAAAGCTATAACAAAAAAAAACACCGACCACGAATGATCGGCGTTTTAAAACCAGCTATTATATCCACTTATTATTTATTCTTTTGTAAATCGTTGGCGATATATATTACCCTCTTTAGTTTGTAGGGTTAGTATATATATTCCGGCAGGCAATGAGGCTACATTAAGTTGGGCTTTGTTTCCTTCTTTTATAGCATATACATTTGTGCTGCGGCCTTGTATATCGCATATCTGAATGGTATAATTATTTTTTACATTTTCGTCGAGTATCACATTTAGTATGTATGATGCAGGATTGGGATATATATTATATATCAAAGAAAATGTAGGACTAGCAATAGCCGTATTAAGTGTTACGTTTACATAATATTTGTTTACTTCTACCACCACACTTTTCTGTACAGGGTTAGCAGAGCTAAGGGTAACTGCAAGCGGGGTGCTCATTTTTCCTAATATTTCGGGGTGTATAAAATAGTTACCATACTTTAAATTACTGAAACTAAAATATCCTTTGTTATCGGAAACAGTATAAGCAATTGGTTTATTTTGGTCATTGTATAATACAATCTCCACTCCTGCTATGGGGTCGCCCACTGCACCTGTTTTATTGGCACCTTGGCTGGTATATCCTTCAATAAATCCAGGTCCTCCAGGGTTAGTACCGGTTATTAAATGTATATCTATACCTGTAACATCTGTAGTAACTGTAATAAGATTTGCAGTATCCCAATGTAATTTATCATTATAATAGGTTGGTAAATAATCACTATAATTACTAGAGGTACTTTCTAAGGCCGCCTTTACTAAATAATATCCGGGAGGCACTACCAAAGTATAATTTCCTGCTGAATCAAGTTGTGTGGAATCGAATGCTGCAAGCGACGATGATGATGAGTCGAAATGGATAGCCCATACTTTGCCATAGTCAGCAGTAGTGTTAGAGTTTCCTATATATATAGTTCCCGATATGGTAAAATGATCATTCACTATAATACTTTTGCAAATACTGTCAGAGCAGTCGCTGTCATGTATATATAAACATACTTGATATATGCCATTGGCAGCATAGGTATGCGAAGGGCTGTGTGTGGCGGCTGTGCTGCTATCGCCAAAGTCCCATAGGTAAGTTGTATAGCTTTTGGTACCCGAACACAGATCGGAAAAGTCAACCACTTTTTTATTTGTTTTATACGAATAACTTGCACGGCAAGCGGGGGCTGTGCTGCTTAGGGTTATAGAGGCACAATATTTATTGTTACAATTGTTAGCAGCATCGCTAATTGTTAAGCACACATTATATTGTCCTGAGGTACTATAACTATGCATCGGATTTTGTTGTGTTGATGAATTTCCATCACCAAAATCCCAAGCATAACTAAGGCTACTTGCAGCACTGGTACTCATATCGGTAAAGTAAGTATCGTAAGTGCCGGTAACTGTGGAATCGGTAAAGTTAGCTTTACAGTGTGGTGCTACATATATGGTAATTTGTTTGCAATAGGTATCTGAGCATCCATTATCCCACATTGTAAGGCATACATTATAAGTACCATTTTGGGTATAGGTGTGGCGGGCATTCAGTGAACTGTCATAGGCACTGCTATCGCCAAAATCCCACATATAAGTTGCGGTGGCCGAATTGGCACTACTTGATGTGTTTGTAAAATCGACACCATAACCAGAAATAGAATCGTTGAATGATGCAAAGCAAGAGTCTATTTTAATAGATTTACTAACCGAATCCCAGCAACTTGCACTTGAATTTGACAAAGCCAATACCACTGTGTAGGTACCTGCGGCTGCATATTGGTGCACAGGGTCTTGTTGGGTGCTGCTATCGCCATCGCCAAATAACCACAGATAACTGGAAGAACTGGGATTATTTGAAGTGCTCTTGTTGGTAAAAGTTACTGTGTTTCCTACTTTTGAATATGCATAATCTGCATTACAATCACTAATAATTCTATAGCCAGAAGGATTGGCATTTGTGGGTGTATGTTTTGCACCATTTATTACTACTGAATCAACTTTTGCATCAGCAGAATCTAAGGAAGTAGCGGCAGAATCTATATCATAACTGAGCCAAAAATAATTGTTACCATTGGCCAAATTTGTAGAGCCTGAAAATACAATTCCGCCATTGGGCGAGGTTATGGTGCTTCCATACTGTGTGGTGGTGGCAAAGCTTGAGCTTGAGCCAGTATACCATATACGGGCATTTGCAATATCGGAAACATTGGTGGTGCCTTTGGTGTTCAATCGCAGCTTGCTGAGGGGTATTGTTTTACCTGTTGAAGACATTTGCACTTTAATACAAAGAATTTCATTATTCGAACTTCCTTTTGCCAATAAATTGGTATTATTCTGTGTTACTGATGTAGACACGAATGACATATAACCCAAGGTCACACTTTTTTTCACTGTATCCCAATAGTTATATATATTATCATATACTACCATAACAATATTAAAAGTACCTCCTTGTAAGTAGGTATGCACTGGATTTTGCGTGCTTGAAGAATCACCATCACCAAAAAACCATTTCCATTTGGTAAAACCAAAGGTGGGCGTGGTAGCGTCAGTAAAAGTAACTTTTAGTGCAGAAGAGGTATAGCTGAAACTGCCATAATAGCCTAAGGCTTTTGCCTTATTAGAAGTAATCGTAAATGCTGCAATGAGCAGTAGAATGGTAACGAATTTTTGTAGTGTAAATTTCATGATTTTATTTATATTATGTGTTTATTTAGTATTGAGATAAAAACGTATACCCACTTGGCTGGCATACTGCCATAGTTTTATTATATATATATCATTATAGCCCTTACCCATCACTATACTTTCAGCCAAGGTGAAAGACAATTTAGCAAAGGGTCGCCATTCTAATCCAGCTTTTAAAGCATACGATGCAAACATTTTGGGTTGGGTAATATTGCCCGTTGGGTCATAACCATATAATTCATTTGCATTTCTATTTTTCAATTGCATGATATTAATAGCAGAACCTGCTCCAACCATTATATTAAAATGCTTATTAATTGTTTTATGATAATATACCATCAATGGTATTTGTATAAATGAATATATATTGGTGCTTTTGTCAGTATGATTTATTACACTATCATGTTTGGTAGAAGTATGTACCGGTGAAGAATTTATTTTACCGGTTGCGGTATCCACTTTAAGTGTTGTATAGCTTTTATTGGTATATACCGCAATATTTTCACTCCAATTTCTTGTATATTTTTCAGTATACTGCTGTTGGGCAACACCAGTTTCTATAGTTAAATTCTTATTTAAATGGGCTCCTATATTCATTCCAAACCCATTGGTATATTTTGCACTAAAATTGCGGCTGTGGTTATTAACCCGTATAATAATAGTGCCTGCACTTTCCATAGCCAATGCTCCAAAACCAACATTAAAAACAGGTTCGATATAATATATAATGGTAGCAGAATTTTTGGGTTTGTTTATTCTTTTGCTCGAGGCGGAATCGGGCAGTGGTGGTGTAACTTTGGGTAATTGTACTATAGTTGTTGTAACGTTTTCTTTAGGATAGTTCCCGATAGCTACCGGCACGGGATCTGTTTTCTCTGTCTCAACTTTCTTGGGTGTTTCTTCTATGGGTTTTATTTCATCGGCCGCCACCTGGTTATTTAACAAACGATTTTCTTTGGTAGTTAAAGGTTCTTTATTTTGTGCGGGAGCAGAAGTATGATATAGGTATGGAGCTAACGTTTGCAATGCATGCTGTTGAACTTGGGGTATTTGGTTAGGGCTGTTGCTATTATTCTCCGTGCTATTATTTACAGTTTTTTCAGGGCTTTGTATTGTCGATATATTTTCATTTTTAGCTATCGCTGTTTCCACTTTCTCTCCACTCCACCATTCATTTATTCCCCACAAGGTAGCTCCTAAAAGCACTAGTATTCCAGCAGCCCGGGTAGTCCACCAAATTATGCCACGTTTCTTTTTCCCGTTATTATATTTATTGTTAAAAGCCGACCACTCCCCTTCGTTCCATGCAAACCCATTCTGCGAAAGTTTATCTTTCAGCAATTGGTCTATAGATTTATTTGAGGTGTTCATTATATATTAATTTCTAACTTTTGATGCTTCTATCATTTTTTTAAGCAATTTTCTTGCTTTGTTTAATTGGCTTTTGCTGGTGCCTTCTGTAATATCCAATTGGGCAGCTATTTCTTTGTGCGTAAATCCTTCCAAGGCATATAAGTTTATCACCATTCTGTAACCATCGGGCAACTGTCTTAATAATTCTAAAAGGAAATCTGCTTCAATTACTTCTTCTGTTTCTTCGTCAATTTCAGGTATTTCACTTTCATCTTTCAGTCCGTCGAGGGTGGTCATCCATCCATGCTTTAAGCGTTTTTTTTGTTCGCTAATGCAGTGGTTAATGGTAATACGTTGCATCCAGGTAGCCAAAGAACTTTCTTTCCTGAATCGGGCTATGTTGTCAAATATTTTGATGAAGCTTTCTTGTAACTGGTCTTTGGCTTCATCATCGTTTATAGCATATCGGCGGCAGATAGCCCCAAGCCTCACGAACCATCTTTTAAAAAGCTCGTGCCTGTGGCTTTCTCTCCCATCTATGCAGCCCTGCACCAGTTCTTCATCGGTGGCATTTTTCATTTTCCGTTCAGATGTAGGATAGACTTCATTTTATGAAATGGTTGCCTGTGCATTTCAATTCTTTTTGGGTAAATGCAAAAATAATGTAAAGGGCTTAAAAATGCTTGCTTTTAGGTAACTCAAAAAAAGTTGATTATATAAATTGCCAATTGCTATATATTTGCATAACAAACTCCCAAGCACTTAATATATTTATTATAACATCATATACCGTTTCGTAAAATATTCCCCAATTATTTTGGGGTTGTATATATTCTGGGGCAACCCTGTGTTTGCACAAAAAACAAAGGCCTATATAAGTGGGGATATTTTTCAAACTAAATACTTTATAGAAAATCACGGGCAGTTTAATCAATTTAACGATGGAAACCAGCCCGTAAAATTTGGGGTGCAAAACAATGGCGACCATATATATTTCAACCCGGGTGGCTATGTTTGGCATTTGAGAAAACTGGTGGAAAAGGAGGAAGAAATAAATAAAAAAGAAATTGAAATTGAAGACAAAAATACCTTGGTTGAAGACAAAATATCGATGCAATGGATTGGGGCAAATCCAAATTGTATGATAGAAAGCGAAGAGAAGAGTATGCATTATTTTACTTATGGCGAGGCTGAACTATCGAGCTATGGCTATAAGAAAATTATATATAAAAACTTATATCCGAATATAGATGTGAGTTATATAATTGCAGATAAAGGTGGGATTAAATACAGCCTCGTACTAAACCCCGGGGCAGATTTGGGACAAGTTAAATTCACCTATTCGGGGAAGAAGATAAAATTAAATCTTCATACAGATACACTTTTTATTAAAAATCCTATATCCGATTTAATAGAGTATGGTTTAAAAGTATATGATAGTGATGGCTTACCAATTACCTGTAATTATACTTTAAAAAACAACACCGTTGGCTTTAGTATTCCAACTGCATATCATACCCATAAAAAAATTATAATCGACCCCTTTGTCACCGATATTACTACCCTCACAAGCAATGGTAAGGGAAACAACATGGGTTATGATGTAGATTATGATTACAATGGCAACTTGTTTGTATATGGTGGCGGAGCAGTGCCCAAACAAAATGCTACCGAAGCATTAAAAATTGCCAAGTATAATCAATATGGTACTTTACTATGGACTTTTGCAGGCTCGGTAAATTCCATTCCGTGGAACTCGTATGATGAATGGGGATATGCCAGCAATTTTCTGGTTGATAAAGCATCGGAGAAAGTATATATTGGACAAGGATTTAACAGTGCTGGGGTAAAACTGGTTCGGTTAACGGCAAGTGGAACCTATGATGCATTTGTATCTTCCGGAAATCCAAAGTTTCAAGAGATATGGGAAATGCAGTTCAATTGCCAAAGTGGGGTTATATATGGAATGGGTGGAGGCACTTCGTCCAATTTAAATTTTGGAGTAGTAAACACAACCGATGGGTCTGTTTCCCTCACAAATTTTACGGGCAATGCTGCCACATCGCAAGACATTGTAAGTTCGGCTATCGACAACAGTGCAAATGTATTTGTTTTAATGGTGCAGCCCAGTATTGCTAGTTTAACTAATCATATATTTAAACTTAACAATACCTACGATGGCTATACCTGGAGCGTGTTTGCGGGATTCAATCCTTTTTCAGAATTATCGAATAAACCCTATATGAGTGCTTCAAATGGGTCGAACGCACTTTATGCAAATGGTAGTTATTTATATTATTATGATGGATTTAGAATTAAAGCTTTTGACAAAATTACTGGAGCCGCAGTGGGAGTATATGATTCAATTCCAACGCATACACCATTATATCAAAGTGGAATATTTGCCGATGAATGCAATAATATATATTTAGGAGGAAAGAATGGTAATTTAAAAGTATATAATTTTGATGGTGCTACGTTTACTCAAAAATCGGATATTGTATTTTCGGGAATGCAGGGAAGGCGTGTTCATGATGTGAAATATAATCCGAAAAATAATTTACTATATGTTTGTGGAGATAGCATGGTGGCAGTAGTTGCTCCCTCTATATTTTGCGAAGACTCTTCCCTTCTTATTTCCTTAAGCCCTGTATGTGGCACCAATATTATTGTATATGTAACCAATCCCGATCCTTCTGCTTTATATACTTATACTTGGACCGATACCACCGCAGGCACTATTATAAAAACCGTTTCAAACTCCACACTCGCATCTGATACGCTCTCTGCACGCACGAGTGGCCATGTATACCAGATAGACGTGAGCAAAAATGCACTCTGTGGAGGAACAAGTAAACGGATAGAATTTTTAACACCCTTATTATATAGTACTGTTGATACCACTATTTATTGTAATATATATGAGTTTAACGATAATGTATATAGTGCAAACGGAAGCTATTATGATACCCTAATATCCGATATAGGTTGTGATAGCGTGGTAACTACCAATCTAACTATATTAACAACCATTACCACCGCCAGAAATATTACCAAATGCAAAGGCGATAGTTTCTATTGCGGAGGCCAATATCAATATACACCAGGAACTTATATTGATACTTTAAGATCGTATAGAAATTGTGATAGTATAGTACGTACCAAACTAAAAATAAACAATCCACCCAAAGCCGATTTCGATTACCCGGCGAAAGATTATTATATCATGGATTCGGTGCTGTTAAATAACCTCAGCACCGATGCCAACAAGTGGGATTGGTCGTATGGCACCATTCCTGTAGAAAAAAGCAATCTGGAAAACCCGGTGTATGTATATATAAAAAGTGGGACATTCTATATCTCGCTTTTGGTAAAAAATACAACTACCGGTTGCATCGATACGGTTTCAAAACCCATCACAGTTTCTGAGGGTATTGATATATTAATTCCCAGTGCTTTTACCCCAAACGACGATGAGGTAAATGAATTCTTCTTCCCTATCACTGCTGTATATAATGAGATGACGATGAATATATATAACCGCTGGGGAGAATTGATTTATGAAACAAGCTACAATCCCATAGAAGTATTATATAATACCCAAAACAAAGGAATAGGCTGGGATGGGAACTTTAAAGGCAGTCCTTGCCCTACGGGGGTTTATTTATATACTATTAAAGTGCGAAATCTTAAATTGAAAAAACAGAAAGTTTTAAATGGAACTTTTAACTTGCTGAGGTAATGTTTTTTGGTTCGTTCTGAATTTATTTGTCATCCTGTCCGCGGCGGCGGATATCGAAGGGTAGACAAACATGAGCGTAACCTCCAATGTCGCTCTTCGATAAACTCAGAGTGACATTATATATCTTAAACCAAATTCGTTTGAATCGGCACTTGGTTGCCCTTCATATCAAATAATGAACTGATAGAAGTATGCTCATAAACTGAACGAATAGCATTGGCAAAAAGCGGGGCCACTGATAATACTTTTATTTTATCTACATGTTGTTTTAAGGGAATAGTATCACATACAATTAATTCTTCCAAAACAGAATTTGCAATAGTTTCATAAGCTTTGCCCGATAAAACCGGATGCGTACAGACGGCTCTCACACTGTTTGCTCCCCTATCCATTAGCATTTGTGCTGAGCGAGAAAGTGTTCCTCCAGTATCAATAAGGTCGTCAACCAATACCACGTCGGCACCAGTTACATCGCCTATCACCGTCATTGATGCAATTTCGTTTGCACGTTTACGTTCTTTATCACATATTACCATATCGGCATTGAGTGCTTTTGCAAAAACGCGTGCACGACCTGTGCCACCCATATCGGGAGCAGCTATAATAAGGTTGGGTAAATTTAAATTTTTTATATAAGGAACAAACACCACAGAAGCATCTAAATGATCAACAGGAATATCGAAAAATCCTTGTATTTGGCCAGCATGCAAGTCCATAGTCATTACACGGCTGGCACCTGCTGTGTGCAAAAGTTCAGCAACTAATTTAGCACCGATAGATACACGAGGCTTGTCTTTACGATCTTGGCGGGCCATCCCAAAATAAGGAATTACTGCAGTTATATAATGTGCCGAAGCTCGTTTGGCAGCATCAATAAACAATAATATTTCCATTAAGTTATCGGCTGGGGCAAAAGTGCTTTGTATAAAAAACACATCGCAACCACGCACCGTTTCATCAATAGAAGGCTGGAACTCGCCATCGGCAAAACGCAAAATACTTAACTGCCCTAGCTTAGAACCGTGGGCTTCGGCAATTTGTTCAGCAAGATAATGAGAATGGGTGCCCGAAAAAAGTTTAACCTGATTGGATATGGGCTGTATCATCTATTTGGTTATATATTTTTATTAAGTTGCCCGAGCTGGATTCGAACCAACACAGTCAGAATCAAAATCTGAAGTCCTGCCATTAGACGATCGGGCATTGTTTGTTATTGTGGTGTGGGCCGGGATCGAACCGGCGACACAAGGATTTTCAGTCCTTTGCTCTACCAACTGAGCTACCGCACCTTTCCTTCCTATTTCTAAAAAGGACTGCAAAAATAAGGACTTTTTGCAAAGTGGCAAATTCATTTTTAAAATTTATCTTAAAACCAATACCGTAAAGGAATTACGAATGTCAAATTACGAATTACGAATGGGGCTTACGCTTGATTATTATAGTGCCTGTGGTTGTGCCTTGTGGCCAACCAAATCTCTGCATCGTAAACCGTAATTCGTAATTTGTAATTCGTAATTATACATTTATATATATATTTTTGCAATCCATAAACGTAAATAAAGTATGAAAAAAGAAAAAACAAAATGTCCTTGGTGTATAGGTGATAATTTAATGGAAACCTATCATGATACCGAATGGGGCGTGCCCGTTCACGATGATACCAAACTGTTTGAATTTTTGGTGCTCGATGCTTTTCAGGCCGGACTTAGTTGGAAAACGATATTGCACCGCCGCCCCCATTTCAAAAAAGCATTTGCCAATTTCGATTATAAAAAGGTGGCGAAGTTTGACCAGAAAAAATTGGACGAGCTGATGCAAAATGAAGGTATTATCCGCAACAAATTAAAAGTATATAGTAGTGTTACCAATGCCCAATTATTTATGGCCATACAAAAAGAGTATGGAAGTTTCGCCAAATATATATGGCAGTTTACTGATGGTAAAACTATAAAAAACAAATGGAAAACCCATACCCATGTCCCCCCCAAAACCGCCGAAGCAGAAGCCATGAGCAAAGATTTACGTAAACGCGGATTCAAATTCGTGGGGCCAACTATATGCTATGCCTTTATGCAAGCCGCCGGCATGGTGAATGACCATTTGGTAGATTGTTATAGGTATAAGGAGGTGTGAACACGATTTTAGGGATTAGGAACATACTAACTGTCTGAATCACAGATTACACAGATTAAAGGATTAACACGGATTAAAAACGAGTATAAAGAAAATCTGTGTAATCAGTGCAATCCGTGATTCAGACAAATTACTCAACAGCCAATTTTATCTTCACGTCACCTACAGAAAGTATATAACTTTTTCGCACAAGCCCTCGCCGTCTGAACACGATTTTAGGGATTAGAGGATTTTACATGATTAGGAATATGCTCACTGTCTGAATCACAGATTACACAGATTGAAGGATTAACACGGATTAAAAACGAGTATAAAGAAAATCTGTAAAATCAGTGCAATCCGTGTAATCCGTGATTCAGACAAATTACTCAACAGCCAATTTTATCTTTTCTTTCCCAACAGAGAGTATATACAACCCCTTCGATAAATGCCCAATTGATAAATTATATAATACCTCCCCTCTGGTCGAATTGTTATATACTTGCTTGCCTAACATATCATACAACACAATCTCCGTTTTTGCATTTGGCAACCCTTCTATATATAATACATCACTCGCAGGGTTGGGATATACTTCGACTCCGCT
>JANYDJ010000158.1 GCA_025363675.1 Flavobacteriaceae bacterium
AACAATCATGGTAATCATTTAATCACACAAATCATTGTTCAGACAGTGTTGTCTGTCTTATCTTTGCGGCAAAAATTACAACATGCAAGATTTATTTGAAAAACTTGAACGCAATATGGGCCCATTGGGTATGCATGCAAAACAATCGCACGGGTATTATACATTTCCAAAACTTGAGGACGACATAAGTGCCCATATGTTTTTTAGAGGCAAAGAAAAACTAGTGTGGAGTTTGAATAACTATCTAGGATTGGCCAATCACCCTGAAGTGCGTAAAGCCGATGCAGAAGCTGCCGCAGAGTTTGGAATGGCATACCCAATGGGTGCTAGAATGATGAGCGGAGAATCTAATAATCACGAATCGCTGGAACGTGAGTTGGCAAGCTTTATTGGCAAAGAAGAAGTAATACTTTTAAACTTTGGCTACCAAGGAATGGTAAGTGCCATTGATGCTTTGGTTGATAGGCACGATGTAATTGTATATGATGCCGAAAGTCATGCTTGTATAGTAGACGGAGTTAGACTGCACGCAGGCAAACGTTTTATATTTAAACATAACGATGTAGCAAGTGCTGAAAAGCAATTGCAGCGTGCCACAGAACTGGTAAAAGATACCACCGGTTCTATTATACTAATTACCGAGGGTGTTTTTGGAATGAGCGGTGCCCAAGGTAAGTTAAAAGATATAGTTGCACTAAAACAAAAATATAATTTCCGTTTGTTTGTGGACGATGCCCATGGATTTGGAACTATGGGAAAAACCGGTGCAGGAACTGGCGAAGAACAAAACTGTATGGATGATATAGATTTATACTTTAGTACATTCGCAAAAAGTATGGCTTCTATTGGTGCTTTTATAGGAAGCACCAAAAAAATTGTAGATTATTTACGCTATAATTCTCGTTCACAAATTTTTGCTAAATCATTGCCAATGCCATTGGTTCAAGGGGCACGCAAAAGATTAGAATTGTTACGTACACAACCTGAACTAAAAGCCAATTTATGGAAAATTGTAAATGCATTACAAACAGGATTGAGAGAAGCAGGATTTAATATAGGAATTACTACAACACCAGTTACACCAGTTCTGCTAAACGGAGCAATTCCTGAAGCTACCGCTCTAACTTTGGACTTGCGTGAGAACTATGATATATTTTGTTCTATAGTAGTATATCCTGTTGTGCCCAAAGATGTTATTATGCTACGCCTAATACCTACAGCTGTTCATACCATAGCAGATGTTGACAGGACTATAAAAGCCTTTAAAGAAGTAAAAGAAAAACTAGAGGCAGGGAAGTATAAAGTAGATCAAATAGTAGAAGCGGGAGTATAATATATAGGATACTATTTTAGATATTTTCTAATTCCTACTTCTACAGCTAATGAATAGTTGTGTTGTTTGATAGGCACAGTAGCACTAAATGCTGAGACGGGACTATACATTCCCCTAAACCCAAAAGATATTTTCAAATTAGGCCTGCCAAATATGGGAGCTAATACACCCAACCTTCCAGTCCAATCAAATCCAAATCGGTGTAAAGAAATTTGATTGATGGGAACAAAAACCCCGGCTTGTGTACTTTGGTAATCTTGAATATCTCCTCTGGCAGCCAATAACACATTTAAAGAAACGCCTGCACCACCATAAAAAATACAAGCAGTTTTCTTTATGTTCGTTTGCCATTCAAATATTACAGGAATTCTTATATAATGAAATTTTTGGTCACCATTAATAGCATTGCCTTTTTCTAATCTGTATGCCGAATCGTGAATGTATATGTAATTGGCAGTGGTGTCATATTTTTTCAGGGTTGGGTCAACCGCTACAAATACTTTCTTTTGAGCGGTAGACACCGTATAACTGGCACTTAGCCCCTGTATATTATATAGCAGACCCGTTTGCACATTCCAGTTTTTAGCAAACCGTTTGCCTACATTAATTCCTATACCATAGCTTAGCAGCTTTACTTCCGAGGCGTTTCTCTGGTTTATATAGTTTGCCATATCTGCATCGCCTTTTAAACTTCGTGAATTATAAGTTCCCATCAACAATGGTTCTATAAAATATTTTTGTACCTTTGGGATTGGGTTTTTCCTAACAGTCTTCTCTTCTTCTTTTTTCTCTTCTTGCACTTTTGGCAAAACAACATTTTGTGGAGTGGTTTCAGGTACCACCTCATTAACAGGCGTATATGCTTTTTCAACAGGTTCGTTTTCCTTTTCCTGTATCGTACTGACATTGCTATGATCGGCATTTACAGGTGTATTACGTGCTATAGATTTATCGGGATAATGGGTAAATGCTGTAGGCGAAGTTATATTACATGGGGTATTCGCGGCACTCATTTTTTTGGAGTTTTCTATAATAATGTTATTGTTTGATATACTATTTGAGCTTGCAATGTTTGTGTTTTTATCTGATACTTTTTCAGTAGATATATTACTTGCTTGCAAATTGGTTTTATCAGATTTTAATTGATAGTAGCCCATCAATCCGGCAATAAGCAGAAGCCCGGCAGTTCCATAATACCACCACAAAAGCCCAGCCCTTCTTTTCCGTTTTTGGTCGGCTAGTATATATTCCCAAGCACCACTTGGAGCCTGTTTCTCATCGTTACCCAATTGGGCAAATAAATCATCTATGTTCTCGAACTTGTCCATAACTATGTTGTTCTAATTGTTTTAATTTTTCTTGTAATAACGCCCTTGCCCTAAATAAATTGCTTTTTGAAGTTCCATCACTAATGTTTAACATTTCTGCTATCTCATTATGACTATATCCATCCACCGCAAAAAGATTAAATACTGTTTGAGCCATAGGCGGAAGTTGTTTGATGAGTTTAGTCAGCTCCTCCATAGTATACTGAGCAGTATATGGCGTGTACGATGCCCCCTTTTCCCAATCCACAGCATCTATATCCACATCGCTAAACCGTCTTTTTGCCACATTATAATGGTTAAGAGCCGAGGTTACTATCACCCTTCTTACCCATCCTTCAAGCGAACCCTTGTTCCCAAACTGATGAAGATAATCGAACACACGAATGAAAGCATCTTGCAGCAAGTCCTTTGCCTCATCAGCATCAGCCGTGTAGCGTAAACAAACAGCCATCATTTTATTGGCAAATCTTTCATAAATCCATTTTTGGCAGGCGTGGTCTTTCTTTATCGCCCCTTCTATGATTTTCTGTTCGTCTAATTGGTGTATGTGGTTTCTATTAATCAAAAGGTTAGTTAGGTTAATGACAATTTTATTTTTAAGATGGTTGTGTCGCTATAACTTTTTTTTACAAATTGGTTTATTTTTTGAAGGTACTTTTCAATGTTATACAAATATAGGGATAATTTTTTTTGAATATATTATTTGTCATCGTTTAATTTGTGGTTATTGTTCTATGAGTGTTCCTAAACATATATTTCAGTTGATATTGGGTGGCGAAAGCGAGGTGCTCGACTTTAAAAAAACAATAACTTCTGTAAGCAAAATTTCTAAAACGATGGTGTCGTTTGCCAACCACAAAGGAGGCAAACTATTGGTGGGGGTTAATGACAATGGCAGCATTAGCGGAATTCGTAGCGATGAGGAAAAATATATGTTAGAGATGGCCGCAGGTTTCTTTTGCAAACCAGCTATAAATATAGTTATTGAAGAATGGGAGTTCGAAGGGAAAACAATTTTGGAAGTGAACATACCCAAAGGCGAACACAGACCCTATGCAGCCAAAGATGAAGATGGGAAATGGTGGGTGTATTTAAGGGTAAAAGACGAAAGTTTATTGGCAAGCAAAGTAATGGTTGATGTATTGCGAAAACAAAACAGCGACGAAGGTGTGCGAATCACCTACTCTTCAAAAGAAAAAGCACTGCTCGATTTCTTGACTAGCAACGATAGGATAACCGTGAAAGAATTGTGCAATATGCTAAACATTGCACGTTGGCGAGCCCAAAGAATGCTTGTAAACCTAGTAAGTATTGGTGTGGTGAGAGTACACAACACTGAAAAAACGGAGTTTTATACCCTTTAAAAAAACTAGGATATTTTTAATACGATTTTGCCAAATTGATTTCCGGTTGCCAATAAATCCAAAGCTTCTTGTGCTTGTTCTAAATTGAAAACATGGCTAACTATGGGTTTAATTTGATGTTTGTTTACAAAGGATAACATCTCTGCAAAATCTTGATTGGAACCCATGGTGGAACCTATAATTGAAATCTGTCTCCAGAATATTTTTGCTGGAACAATATTGACTATGTTACCAACAGTTCCACCAAAAATCACAACCGTTCCTCCCGGTTTACAGCAATCTATCACTTTACCAAACCCTTCGCCACACGCCGATTCTATAATCACATCAAACTCTCCGGCCTGCTTTATTAAATCCTTGTGCCAATTATCTTGTTTGTAATCTATCCCTCCACGTGCTCCCATTGCTATAGCTTTTTGTAATTTGTCGGGATTACTTGTTGTAACCCACACCTCGTTTCCATTGGCTATGGCAAACTGTAAAGCCATTTGTGCCACACCACCGCCGATTCCGGTGATTAATACTTTATCATTTTTTTGCAAATTACCTTGCACCATTAAAGCACGGTAGGCTGTAACTCCCGCCAAAGGTAATGCTGCTGCCTCGTTCCAATTTAAATGTGCAGGTTTGGGGTGTATAAGTTCGGCTGAAACGGACACATATTGAGCAAAAGTACCATTGGTGGGGGTGCCCATAATTATATAGTCTTTGGCTTGGTGTTTTTCATTGCCCCCCCAGTTCAGTCCAGGGTTTATAATCACCTCTTTGTTAATCCAATCAGCGTGAGAATCGTTGAAAGTTTCTGTTACTTTTCCTGCTCCATCCGACCCCAAAATAACAGGAACTTTAATTCCAGCATACATTCCTTTTTGTATAAAAACATCACGGTGATTAAGTGCAGCAGATTTAATCATCACCAAAACCTGGCCAACTGCAAGTTCAGGCTTTGAGCTTTCAGCTATTTGTAAAACCTGGTTTAACTGCGTAAGTACAACTGACTTCATTTTTAAGGTAATAAAAATTACTCTTTATGATATCATATTAATTGGGTAAATTAAACAATCTATCCCAACGAATTTTGTTTAAACCCTTGGCATAACTGTCCCAACTTAACCAAATAAATACGGCTTTTCCCACAATATGGTCTTCGGGAACAAACCCCCAAAAGCGGCTGTCTTCTGAGTTGTAGCGATTGTCTCCCATCATCCAATAATAGTCCATTTTAAAAGTATAACTGCTCATTAACACACTTCCATTGTATGCTTTGCCAGAGGTCCATTGTAAATCTTTTATACCTTCATAGTCATGAATGGCTTTTTCATATATAAAAAAATGTGCACTATCCAAAGGAACTGTCATCCCTTTTTTGGGAATTACCAAGGGACCATAAAAATCGAGTGACCAGTGAAAAACATCGGGGGCACGGAACCCAAAATCGCTATGCATGGGGTCGCCAATCGGACGGTCTTGTGTATATATAGTACGCTCGAGTTTTTTTACATTGGGCAATTTTTTTAGTTGTTCCGCTTGCTCATTGGTGGCGTGCACACGATATATATTTCCGCTCATATCTTCAGGCACCACATTATCATAAAACTCTCCTGATCCTGGATGAAACTTCTCCCCGTATTTTTCTGGGTTATATCTAAAACCTAAATCTCGAATAGTGGTAGGATCAAGAGGCGAGGTAGCGGTGAGGGAGTACTCCGCTAAATACTTATCAGGTTTTGGTTGCAGTTTTCCGTTAATATAAACCTCACTGTTTATCAACTGCAAGGTATCGCCAGCAATGGCAATACAACGTTTTATATAGTTTTCTTTTTTATCCACAGGGCGATTATTTACTTTATCAGCAGGCCAATTGAATACAACATCATCTCCCCGCTGAACGGAACTAAACCCTGGTAAACGGTAATAAGGCAATTGAAGCGATTCGATATAGCTTTTAGATTTTTCTGTAAATGGCAAGGTATGGTGAGCAAATGGGAATGAAAGCGGAGTCATTGGCATACGCGGTCCATAATGAAACTTGCTTACAAACAAAAAATCTCCAATCAGCAGCGACCGTTCCATACTAGGAGTGGGTATAGTATAGGCTTCCATAAACGCACTTCGTATAATTGTTGCGGCTACAACGGCAAAAGCTATGGCATCTACCCACTCGCGTAATTTGTTTTTGGGTTTTGATGCGTTGAAATAATAATAATAAATAAATAACAGAGCTTGCCCTATTAGTAACAATGTAGTAATTGGCATAATACCAGCTCCTGCAGCAAAAAGCATAATTAGAAAAAAGAGCAAATTCAAGCTTGATAGTGTAACTAGCCAAAACTTTTGGTTGCGGCTAAGTTTGAACCAATAAAGATTGAAAAATCCTTGGGATGGTTTATCCGGGTGTGTTTTGTTATTCATTGTCGGCAAAATTGCTCTAAGATTACCGATTGGCCAAAAAAAAGTTACAATAGAAACAATTGTTATACAATTCGGTGTTGGATAAATGGTACAAAGCTATACTTACTAACTTATTAGAGTTTGATAAAAGCGAAAAAAAAACAGTTAACACCTGTTAACTGTTTTTTTACGATTCGGCTCTCTAAATCGTATCGTCTTCAATTAAATGCTCATCTGTCATATATCGCTTGGCCAACTTAAGAGCTAGAACAAACAATGGAGATACTGCCAACACAACCAAAGTAAGCCTTAACTGAGAGCCAGTTAACAGAGCTGCAATGCAAAACACAATAGCGGTAATTAAAAGGGGCCAAATAAATTTTGAATTTGTCATTTTAAGTAGCGTTAAAATAAAAAAATGTAGCTATTGGTTAAAAATACTTTACTGTTAATTATAAGTACGCAATTTTAGCAAAATAGTTGCTTAGAAAAAAAATTATGTTTTTAACAAATTGTTAATTACAAAGTTAAAAATGTACTAAAGGCTTGGTAGGACGCACTTTTTCTTTCCATGCAAAGCCCTTTAACCTGTATTTTTCGGATTTTGTTTTTTCTATGGGGTGTAGGGAAGCTTTACTTTTACCAATAAACTTAATTCCTTTAACCTTTTCGTGAGCTATAAAAACCAGCATTACGGGGCACTCTATTTCATTAAGTCCTATATACTTGCTGCTATCTTCTCGGGCATAATAAATACTCTGCCCATGCCCATACACTTTAACCCGTTCTATCTCCCCTAGTTCAAATAACCCAACCAAACTGTCGCCTTTAATTTGATTATAATGTGTTCCTTTTTCATGTGATGCGATAAAGCCATTCTTTTGCAAAATAATATGATGAATTTGGTCGCGGCTTAGATATATAAAAATACTGTCTGCCATTAGTTGGTTAATATTGCTCCACAGTATAGGGGTTTTAAACATGCACACATTGCTATCATCTATCATATAACACAAGGTGTCGCATACAGCTTGTACATCATTTTTAAATAAATTTACATGCCCCCAAGCATTCATGGTTCGGTTATGTTTTATTGTATCACCTTGATAATACAAAGTATCAGCCCAAATATAAACTGTATCTTGTCCCATAATTTTGGTAGCAAAGGCGTTTTTATTAATCTGTATCATTTGCGGAGCCTTAGTATAATATCCTTCATTACCCTTCAAATACATCCTTTCAACACTATCAAAAAAATGGATATTGCCTCGAGCATAGCCTTTTCCTAATTTTTGGTCGTAGTATAAACTATCACTATTAAGTGTCTGCCCACTTGTTTTTATCACAACGTTATCAGAAAACTTTCCCGTTTCTGTTTTAGTATCATACCAACCTTTTCTAGCATACACGCTGTCTGTTTTGGTTACAATAGTAGTAGGTCCTAAAAATCTGGACTCTTCATTGTTTGTATTATATATGAGTGTATCGGTTAACAATTCGTATTCTGGGTTTTTGAGTTTTACGGCTTCAAAAAAATGAGCCTCTTTGTCTTTTGTCCAATACTCGCCATGTTTGCTTGTAAGTACACTTTCTTTGTTAGTAAGTTTGCCAGGGGTATTATAATATGCTTTTTTATCTTTTAGAGAATAATCTAGTTTTTCTGTATTTAAAGTCATTTTTCCTTGTGTGAGCCAAACATTTCCGTCAAGGTGTGCAATTTTGTCTTTACTATTATATAAAAGGTGTTTTGATGAAACCGTTACACTGTCGGCCTGATTTATCTTTACATTGGAGAAGGCTTCGAAACTATGGTCTTCATCATACATATAAGCACTGTCGCAGGTCATAATAGTATTTTCATTTTTTAAAGCAACCTTGCCAATTAGCCTTTTCACATTTCCGTAGGTGTTTTGGTCAAAACTCATTTCATCGCTACTCAATATTTCTATACGGGTAACTTGTTGTGCACGGTTACTTAGTATATTGCAGAAAATTGCGATAAATAATAGGAGTATTTTACAGCGAAAGGTTTTCAATATCGAAAAAATGAGTTTGCAAAATTAAGTGCAAATACCATGTCAAATTGGATTTGTAAGGCTATCTGCTTTATTTTGTAGGTTAAAAAGCAAGTGGCATGTATACAAAAATCGAAAAATATATTAAGTCAAACGCTCTTTTTTTAAAAACGGATAAGCTTTTAGCTGCTATAAGTGGGGGCAAAGACTCCATGTTGATGCTTTATTTATTGGTAGAAGCGGGCTATGATGTTTCTGTAGCACACTGCAACTTTCAACTTCGTGGCGAGGATAGCCTAAGAGATGAGGAGTTTGTAAAAAAAACATGCGAAAGATATGGAGTCCAATTTTTTTCGACTAAATTTAACACAAAAGAATATGGGACTCAAAATAAGTTTTCAATTCAAGAAGCGGCAAGAAAATTAAGATATGACTGGTTTGAAGAACTGTATAGAATCAATAATTTCCAATATATCTTAACTGCCCATCACAAAGACGATAACTTAGAAACCATTTTGCACAACTTAATTAAGGGCTCTAAACATAGAGGTTATGCCGGTATATGGGAGCAACAAGGTCATTTAATACGCCCTATGCTTTGTTACAACCGGGCAGATATTGAAGCACTCTGTAGTGAACTGTCGATAGATTGGAGGGAAGATGCGAGCAATACGAGTAATTATTATAGCCGTAATTTCTTAAGAAACGAAGTTATCCCGTTATTGAAAAGAATCAATCCCCATATTGAAGAAACAGTATTTGAGAATAGCAGAGCCACACAAAAATATATTAATTTTACAGACTTACATTTGAGAGAAATTGAAAAAAAATGCATTAAAAAAAGAGAAGAATACTTATATATACACATAGATAAATTGTTGAAAAACAGTGTAAACGAGGCATTTTTATGGGAAATATTAAAAAAATACGGGTTTAACTACACAACCTCAAAGAACATTTTTTTGTCATTAAGTTCACAGCCCGGTAAAATGTGGGAAACACAAAGCCACCAGATACTAAAGGACCGCGAATACTTAATACTTAGAAAAAAAATGGAAAGAAGAATAAATAAATATCAGATTGCAGAAGAAATGATAGGCTCTTTTAAACAAATGATGGGTAATAGGAAATTACAAATCCAACATACTTCAAACCCAATTTTAACAGGAAGTGAAACTATCACCATTGCCAAGGAAAAGCTGACATTTCCAATCACACTAAGGTCATGGAAACCATCTGATAAAATTTTGTTGAAAGGGGTGGACGGAGCAAAAAAGGTGAGCGACCTGCTCACCGACTTCAAGATTAATGTATTTGACAAAGAACAAATATTTGTTATACAAAATGGTGATGGAGAATTAATTAGCGTTGATTTTTTGAAAGTATCAAAAAATTTCGCCGTTTCAAAAAATGCCACAAATAGTTTGATTATAAGCACAGTAAAATAATTTTTAATATTCAATCTCAAACCTCTAAATTCGCATGTTAAATATTTACCCAATTAAACCTATGATAAAACTCTACAAGCGTATTGTTTTACTGTCAATATTAACAAGCATTTTCATGCTTTTATCTTGCTATAACAATGTAGCCAATGCTCAATGTTCTAGTTTGGTTTTGAAGGCAGTAAAAACTATTCGTAACTATACAAATACCGCCGACTCCACTATATACATGGACAAGGACAGCTCATGCGATTATTATACAGTTAGACTTAGGGTATCTGGCTACCCTTCAGGTTCACAATTTAAATATTATTTTGGATCTACCTCTATTAACCAATATGCTGATACTTGTAGTAAGCAATATGTTGGATATAATGGCTATATCAACATAAAAATAGAAGTTTTGGATGGTAATGGTAACCTTCTTTGCACAATAGTGAGAGATAGTATGTACAAATTAGGGGTAGCCACTACTCCGAGTGTAACTTTTTCACCAAATATACTATGTGCAGGCCCCGATACTTTAACAGTAATTGAAAATACTCCAAATATTGTAAGTAGCATTATTATTATTGATGGAACCGTATATCAGAATCAGCGAAATATAAAGCATAAAATTACCACCATAGGCTGTAAAAAAGTAATTGTGAGTTTAAAAAACACCGATGGCTGTACTATAAGCAAAACATACGACTCAGCTATATGCGTTTATAACAAAGTAAGTGTAGATTTTTCTTCTCCCGATACAGCCGGTTGTTTAATTCATAAAGCCACCTATACGCCTTCCGTAAGCAGCAATGGTACAACATTGACTAGTTATCTCTGGAGTTTTCCTGGCGGCAGCCCCTCTTCTGATACAAATCTTACCCCGCCAAAAATTACCTATTCTGCTGTGGGGCAATACGATGTTTCTTTACAAGTAACAAATTCAGTAGGTTGTACTTTTACGGAGTACAAAAAAAATTATCTGAGAACGGGTGATTCTGCGGCTCTTCAAGTGAGTGTAAAAGACACTGCGGTGTGCAAAGGACAAAATGATACTTTTATTATTAAAAATTTTAGTGCTTTTCCAGGGGGCGTTCCTTATTGGTATTCGGCAAACAACTTTACGGTGTACCAGCCCAGTTCTAAGTCAGATACTTTTGTAGGTGCTTTTGCAGGTTTTGGCGTAGCTACATTAAATCTTCGCTTTACCTTAAACGGGTGTAGAACATATTATAGTTGGCCAGTAAGAACTTTATATCCAAAGGCTTCTGTAGCTTCGCTAGATGGTATTGTAAAATATTGCTCCCCTCCATATACATTTAAGCTTAAATCGCTCTCATCGCTGCCTAGCACAGGCACCGATAGTTTCTTTTGGAAAATATCAGATACCACAGGAAGTTTTTCCCCTGGTAAACTGTCTGACTCATCTTATGGTTTTTTAGACACGCCATACGTAACCCTAAAAAAATATGGGGACTATAGTGTAAGATTAACAGTAAAGAACAATACAAATGGCTGTTATGATTTCGTTACTTTAACCAATTTCCTAAGTATAACGGAGCCTTCAGCCCAAATGAATATTAGTCCCAAAACACTATGCCCCTCTGATTCAGTTTTAATAAAAAACAACACAGCAGGTTTTTCTAGTGACACTATTAGGAAAGAGTTTACATTATATAATAAACTAGATACCACCAAAATTTTAAGATATAAATTGACCTCTTTTCTCGCACCAAAAGATACGATGCGTTATAAGTTTCTAGACACAGGACAATATCTGGTGAAATTAATGGTGTATACTGATTTTGGTTGCCGAGATACTATATGGGACACCATTACTGTAGCTAGTCCAAAAATAGATTCTATACATGCAGACACAAACTTTATTTGTGCTGGTAGCCAAGTTTCATTTACCTCTTATGTTTCTCCAAAGGGTTATACCACTCCTGTATTTTCTTTAACAGAACAGTGGTACTATAAAAACAAGGACAGTTCTAATTGGCAATTTGGTGCACCTTCATTGGTTTTGAACGACCCTGGCATATATGATGTTGCTTATGTTGCTTATAAACAAGGGTTTTGTAAAGATAGTGTTGCCCGAATGCAATACATAAAGGTGAGTTCTGTATCTGGAGATTTTAAGTCAGCTGCAACCTCGGGATGTAAAAACACGGCTATTAAGTTTGATACAATGAATATTGTAAATCATAATATCAAAGCATCTAAGGCCCTTAAATATACTTGGTCGGTTAATCCTCCCACTAATGTAACAATTGCAAACCCTAATGCTGCAAGCACCAATATTATATTTGGGGATAACGGGTCGTATGATATAACCTTATCAATTAAAAATGCTGATAGTTGTGCAGCACCTAATATTGTTAAAATAAGTTATATAACGATTGGAGTTGTTGCAGGATTTAATATTCCTCAAGGCGGTTGTGTAAAAGAAGATATTTCAATAACCGATGGTTCTCAAAACAGCCCTACGGCATTTGGCTGGACAGTTTTGCCAGCATCATTGGCCTCAAAAGTAGTTTTTGATTCCACTGTGAATGGCACAGCGGCAAATCCCAAAGTAAAATTTTTAGATTCAGGATGCTATCAGATAAAACAAACAGTATACAAGTCCACCTGTACAGATACAATTTCACATGTGATTTGCATTCAAAGAACCGTCCCTAAGTTTTATGCCTCAGATACGTTTTTTTATTGTGCACCTCAGTTGGCACATTTTTATGCAGGCAGTTCAATTAATGCTGTATTGTATCAATGGGATTTTGGCGATGGTAGTACACTTACTACCACTACAGATAGTGCAGTTAACTATTATGAAACAAACGACTCATGCAAAGACATTTCCTTAATAACCACTGATCAATATGGATGTTCTGACACTTTATATATTCCTTGTTACCTTAGATTTAACGGCCCGGTTCCTAAATTTAACTTAGTTAACTACATAGGTTGTGAGCCACTTACAATTTCTATCGTAGACAAAAGTTATAAAATGAAACAACCCACGTTTGACTTTGGAGACGGTAATACACAAACCAATGGCAGTGTACCTACTAGCCATACTTACTACTCACCCGGAATCTCTTTATATAGCGTCTATTATCCATCATTATCAGGAACAGATGGGGCTGGCTGTTATGCCCAATATCCTTTGGCTAATAATAAAACACCAGACAGTGTGGTGGTGTACAAAAGGGCAAAAGCATACTTTACTTCGGATACCACGAAGCAATGTGAGCCTATGGATATAACCCTTACAGACACCTCTAAATTTTCTACAATCTGGAGGTGGACAATCACACCTTCAACATTTAGCTATTTGAATGGAACTGACTCCACAAGCCAATTTCCAAGGGTGCATTTTAACCCCGGAACTTATACAATTAAGCTATGGGTAACTAATGGATCGGGCTGTGCCGACTCTGTGACTAAAACAAACTACATAGTTAGTTATACAAGGGCAAAAGCAGCTTTCTCAGTAAATGACACTGCAGAATGTAACAGCTTGTTAGTAACGTTCACAAACACTACTACTAGTGCTACAAGTTATATGTGGGATTTTGGGGATACCAAAACTTCTACAACAACAAACCCCACCCATACCTATACCCCAGGATTCTATACTGTTAAACTTTGGGCAAGCAACGTAAACAATTGTGCCGACTCAATTACATTTGATACCTTAATAGAGGTATATGATATTCCAAAACCTAAATTTGGTGTTGACAAGTTGCAAGGCTGTGAACCGTTTACAGCTCAATTTACGGATTCATCAACTATTACTGATAGTGTGATATGGGATTTTGGAGATGGTACTTTTTCAAATGTACGGAATCCATCGCATAGCTATCCTCCGGGTACTTACACTGTTAAACAGTATTGCTTTAATTTATATGGTTGCGTAGATTCTTTGACCAAGAACAATCTAATTACCGTATACCGCAGGGCGGTACCTTCTTATGCGGTTAACGATTCTGTAGGTTGTGATACACTTGTGGTCACCTTTACCAACACCTCTTCTTACGCCAATAGTTATAATTGGGATTTTGGGAATGGGGCTACCTCTACGCTTCCAAATCCGAAAATTGGTTTTGGAATTGGACAATATGATGTAAAACTATGGGCTACCAATGCAAACAATTGTGCTGATAGTATAACTATTGTTGCTCGAGTGCTAGTTAATAATAAACCCAAGCCCAAAATGTATACTCCAATACCTACGGGTTGTGAGCCTTTCACTTCGGCATTGTTTGGAGACTCAACGCTTTATGCAAATAGTTACCAATGGGATATTGATGTAGACGGTACTATAGATTTTATTTCTCAAAACCCAACGGTTTCGTTACCACCCGGAAAGCATTCTGTTAAACTTATTGCAACAAGTGCATTAGGTTGCATGGATTCTCTAACAATAACAAATTTATTTACGGTATACATTAAACCAACTGCTGATTTTGTAAGCAACAAACCGAGCACATGCTTTGGTGAAACAGTTTCATTTACCGATGTGAGTACCTCGGATGTTGCATTAACAAATTGGTTTTGGGATTTTGGGGACGCATCAACAGATACAAATCAATTCCCCCCTGCTCATATTTACCCCACTCCAGGCTTTAAAACAGTGTCATTTTATATTGTTAATTCTAATGGGTGTAAGGATACTAGTACAAAAACCAACTTGATATTTGTGGATGATTCTATTCCCCCTGTTGTAACCCAACTTAAATATATATCAGTTGATACAACTGCAGGCTTTGAGCAAGTAATTGCGTTTTGGGATATTAATACAGATTCTAGTTTTGACGATAACAAACTATACAGATTAGACCCCAACCCTTTAAATGTATACACTAGCTCAAATGCAACAGATGTTACATTTAACGATGGAGGAGCGAATTTGGTAAATAACCAAACATATAGCTATTATATTACCACAACAGACACGTGTAAATACACCTCGTTACCTAGTGTTATGCACACCACCATGTTGCTTAAGGCGTCAACATACGCTCCAATGACCAATATAATAACATGGACCCCTTATGTAGGATGGGGAGTAAATGGCATCTTGAAATACGAAGTTTATAAAAATACAGGGCTTGCTGGGAATTTTGGAACCTTGAATTTATTTAAGACCGTTCAGCCTACTGATACTTCTATTGTTGACTCACTGCTCTGCGATTTTGACTACCAATATGTGATATTGGCATATAGTCGCACTGGTTCCTACCAATCGTTAAGCAATAAGAGCATGAACCATCCGCCATACTCTAGTCCAGATACTGCAGTAGGTGTATTAAGATCAACAGTTGTAAACGATCAGTATACCAATACAAGTTGGAATGCAAGCACGCACAGTGCAATCAAAAACTATATAGTAGACAGGAGCGTTGACGGAGGGAACACGTGGGCAAATCGATACGGCATAGTTGCCAATAATCAAACAGATTATACCGATGTGAACGTAGATGTGAAAAGTACGTCTTATACCTATAGAGTAAGTGTGGAAGATTATTGCGGTAGCTATAGTCCTACGAGTTCAGATATAGGTAAAACCATATTGTTAACCGCTAAAGTTGTAAATGAATATGTTAACCTAAATTGGACTCCTTATGAGTACTGGGCCAATGGAATAAAAGAGTATCGCATACAGCTGAATTATAATGGTACTTGGAGAGATTTGGCAACTATCAATACATTCGATACTCCTTTTATAGACAATGATGTACATGAGGACATAACTACTAATTACTGTTACCGCATTATGGCACTCGAGAACGATACTTTTGGGGATACCAGCATATCTAATGTAGCTTGTGCAGTAGTGCCATCCCGCGTATGGATTCCCAATTCATTTACACCCAATGGAAGAGGCCCTGTTAAAAATGAAATTTTCAAACCCACTTTAATATCTGTGTTCAATAAACCCCTTGATGATGAGATAAAGAAGTTTGAGTTTATTGTTTACGATCGCTGGGGGCAAGCTGTATTTTATACTACTGACCACACAGTTGGTTGGGATGGAACATTCCATAGTGTGCCAATGCCCGACGGTGTATATATGTGGGTATTAAGAGGCAGGGGAATGGATGGCTATGAGTATAGTAAAAATGGAGTAGTGCAATTAATCCGATAAATTGCAACATGCTTACATACAAATGATTAAAATGTTTTTAAACAAAAAAATGTTGAAATGTTTGAATAAATGGTAAAAGAGGCTTTATTTTGCCAAAAATATAGAAATAAATCTGCCATGAAAAAATTATCATTATTTGCTGCTCTATTGTTCGCCTTTGGCGGTATTATGGCACAGGACCTTTGCGGTACAGTTAAAACCGTAGTTGATGCATCTACCACAGGGTTTGAAGCCATGAAAGGAAAATATACCGGTGCTGAATATGATGGACATTGGGCCACCACCCAAAACGTTGCTGGAGCAAAATCGTGTGTAATTGAAGAGAACAGTGGTTGGTACGTGGCCACGATGGTAAGTGGTGTTAGCGAAGGAGCAGCTATTGCAAAGTTTAACGAATTGGCTAGTAAATTGAAAGGTTGTACCCCAGGGATGGAAAATTGGATTTTTAATAACGTTGGGGAACATATTCAAACTTTATTTTTTAGTGAAAGCAAACAAGCTCAAAATGCAAGTGGTGGAGAAACCAATATTGATGAGAAATCAGCAAAAAGAGGATTTGAAAACTGGGATGCAGTTCCATCTGGTAAAACTATTGAATTAGAGTTGCGTATGGTAAACGGAGGTGGAGCCGGATATGAAGTTAGAATAAAAATATACAAAGCTTAAGGCGATACAAAATATTGAAAAAGCGGGCTTTAGTCCGCTTTTTTTTTGCTTAATAATTCATAATTTCAGTGAAACCTAGTTACATGAATAGTATACTAAATGTATACACCGACTTAAGTGAAAATGAGCGGCGTACTTTCTTGTTGCATACGGTGTATAGTCTTTTAGATGGTCTTATTCTTGGCAGTTTCACGCTAAATGAGTTCGTATTTCAAAAGAATTTCCATCCTGATTTATTTAAAATAAGTTTGCTATTCCAATTGGGTGTGTTGGTGTTACCCTTTAGTATATTTTTTACCCAGTTTTATGAAAAAGTTTCTAATAAGAAAAGACTACTGGCTCGCATAGGTTTATTTACTAGGATACCGCTCTTGTTGTTTATTTTCTTTCCCATTTTGCCTCATGATCAATTGCAGAGCGACTGGGTACAGAATCTTTTTTTAATAGTATTTCTGCTTTTCTACTTTGCTTCACCATTTACTATTCCACTCATCAATCATTTGCTTAAGCTAAACTACAGTCCCGATAAATTAGGCAAACTATATAGTTATTCGTGGTCTATTAATTTGTTTACGCAACTTGTTTCCAGTTTATTATTTGGATGGTTGTTGGACGAATTCCCTCAATCGTTTGCCTACGTTTATCCTGTGTTGGGAGTGATAGGATTGTTCTCTATATACTTAATATCAAAAATTAAAAATGAAACAGAACAAAAGTATTATGATGATATCAGCTTGTTTGAATCATGGGGGAACACTTTAGATAAGTCGATTAAGATATTAACCGAAAACAAACCGTTTCGTGATTTTCAAATCGGTATGATGATTTATGGCGTGGCATTTCTGATGAACCTAGGAGTGATCGCTAAATTTTTAAATGACCAATATGATTTGAACTATAGCGAGGTGGCTGGATACAAAGGCATAGCTTTGGTATTGGCAATATTTACTTTTCCTTTGTTTGGGTTGATATTGGACAGAAAAGACCCTAGGAGATTTGGCAATATGAGTTTTATTTTATGTGCAGTATTCTTTGTGCTGATGATAGGTGCATTTTACTTTCCCCAAACATTCCCTGTAAATAGTGTAAGGATATTTATATTTTTAGGATTGGCCTATCTTGCATACGGTTTTTTTCAAAGCAGTATGACTATATTGTGGGGGATAGGAAGCAGCTATTTTGCACCCAATGATCAAGCAGCAACCTATCAAGCAATCCATTGTTCGCTCACGGGAATAAGGGGTTTGTTGGCACCTGTAATTGGCACATTAATATTTTCAATGTTTAGCTTTGTGGGAGCTTTTGTAGCATCGGTTCTGTTATTATTATTTGCAGTTTATTACCACCGAAAGTCAATGAAAAAATGGAAAATATATGGGAGCAAACCTCCTCAGGAACCAGCCAACATCGAGCTTTGACCTTTTAAGCCATTGAGGTAGTCAATAATATTCATTCTTCTTTTTCCTGCTTGTTGTACCTCAGTGGGGTATATATAACCATTGATACAGGTAATTTTCATACGTTGTTTTTCTATAATAATTTCACCTGGAAAACCATGCTGGCTGGTTACTTCAAAATGGGCGAAATATATTTTTAACTGCTCCCCATTAATGGTTGTATAGGCAGCGGGCATGGGACTAAGTCCACGAATTTTATTATATATATCCTCGCATTTTTCTGACCATTTTATTTCGCAATCTGGTTTAAAAATTTTGGGTGCGTGTTTTAGGTAGGGCGATTCAATTTGAGGTTTTAGTTCGAGATTCCCCTTTTCAATTAGCTTTAAACTTGTAACTACCAAATTAGCACCTTCCACCATCATTCTATCATGCAATTGGCCAAACGTTTCTGTTTCGCCAATCGGAATCTCTTTTTGTGTAATTATATTACCAGTGTCTATCTCGTGTTTTAAAAAAAAAGTGGTAAGTCCTGTACTCTCCTCGCCATTCATAATTGCACGGTTAATAGGTGCAGCACCCCGATACTGCGGCAGCATAGAAGCATGCAAATTAAAAGTACCCATGGCTGGAAAATTCCAAACTACTTCAGGCATCATCCTAAATGCTATTACAATTTGTATATCGGGGTTTATTTCTTTCAGCTTTTCAATAAACTCGGGCGACTTCATTTTTTGGGGTTGCAATACAGGAATGCCCAGTTCCTCAGCAGTAATTTTTACCGCAGAAGCAGTAGGTTTCATTCCCCGGCCTGTCTCTTTGTCGGGCATAGTAACTACGGCTTTTATCGCGTATCCAGCATCTACTATAGCCTTTAATGAAGGAACAGCAAATTGCGGAGTGCCATAGAAAACTATATTCATTATATAGATATCATTTTTATAGTGGTGATGGCGGCTTCTATACCCTTGTTGCCCAATATTCCACCAGCTCTATCCAAGGCCTGTTGCTCATTGTTGGTGGTAAGCAATCCAAATATCACAGGTTTATTATATTTAAGCCCGACTTCCAATATTCCATTGGCAGCTGCTTGGCACACATAATCAAAATGTTTGGTATCTCCTTGTATCACACATCCCAAACAAATCACCGCATTAATATCATCGCGTTCAGCTAACCGTTGTGCCGCTAATGGCAATTCAAAACTACCCGGTACGGTAATTTCGACAAATTTTATATGGTGATAATTTAGTACTTCAACAGCTCCTTGCAAAAGTTTGTGGGTGATGTGCGAGTTCCATTGAGCCGTAACTATCCCAACAATTACTTTATCGGTATTTTCTAGTTTAAGTGTTTTATAATCTTCCGATGGAATATGGCTCATGGTTGAATTTAATAAAAAAACCCTTGGCAAATAACTTAATGAGCCAAGGGTTTTGTATAATATATAAAAAATTATTTTTTAGCTTTGGCCAGTCCTTTAGCACGTTCTATATACTTATCTATATCTCGTGCTTGGTCGCTGTTAAAGTATTCTTTTTGAACTTTTTGGTAGCAATCAACAGCCTTGTCATATTCCTTTAACTCCTCATAAGCTAAGCCTGCAAGTTTTTGATAGCGAGAAGATATATTTAATAGTTTCGACTGATCGGCGGCCTTTTGAAAATAGCTTGCAGCTTTCTCAAAATCTTTTTTATCAGCATAAGCTTGCCCCAGGTTACCAAAGGCATGTGTTTGCCCCACTTTGTCATTAAGGTCAAACTTTTCAAGGTACTCAATTGCTTCATCGGGTTTACCTTGTTCCAATAATATTTTTCCTACTCTAAGAGCCGCACGTTTACCTGCTTTTGTATAGCCGTATTCATCAGCTATTTCTTTCAGTCCCGAAATTCCCATTTTGGGATCTCCGTTTAAAGCTAACATGAGGGAATCGTCGAAGTCCATAATATCTTCAGCTTTATAAGCTTTTATATTTGCTTCTTCTTGTGCGGGCTCAACAATAAAATATTTATATCCCAAGTAACATCCTAGCAATAGCACAATAGCACTACCTCCAATAGTTAGCCCTCTTTTGTTATTCATGAAAAAGGTAGACCAATAAAATTTTTTCTTTGGCATTTTGGATGATACATCCACATTTTCTTGATTGAATTCAGTTGTTTCGTTTTGCTCCATTTTAAATAGATATTATATACTTTATGTTTTATTGAATGATAAAAGGGTAATTGTTTTCGACATATACATCTGAATATATTTCAGACGGGTGAGGGTATGCTGAATTTTCGGCAAATTCAACACTTTCATTAATTTCATTTTCTATTCTTGTTTCGATATCTTCAATATCTTTTTCTGAAAGGTATTTTTTGGAAATCAAAAAATTTCTAACTTTCTCCAACGGGTCTTGCGATTTGTATTCTTCAACTTCTTCTTTGGTGCGGTATTTTGCAGGGTCACTCATACTATGTCCGCGATAACGATAGGTTCTTATTTCGAGAAAGACAGGTCCTTTACCATCTCTACAATGTTGTGCGGCCTCATCTATAGCCTCATGCACAGTTTCAACGGTCATTCCATCTACTTCTTTTGAAGGCATATCATAAGCAAGGCCAATTTTATAGATGTCAAGCATATTGGTTGTCCTTTCTACAGAAGTTCCCATTGCATAGCCATTATTTTCGCAAACAAATATAACAGGTAGCTTCCAAAGCATAGCCATATTGAAAGCTTCGTGAAGTGCTCCTTGGCGAACAGCCCCATCGCCCATATAGCAAACCGTAATTTGTTTTCCGCCGCGATATTGATCTGCTAAAGCCATTCCTGCACCTAACGGTATCTGGCCTCCCACAATACCATGCCCTCCAAAAAAATGATGTTCTTTACTAAACAAGTGCATAGAACCCCCTTTACCTTTTGAGCAGCCGGTAGCTTTTCCATAAAGCTCGGCCATTACAGCCTTTGCACTAATGCCACAGCCCAAAGCATGTGCATGGTCACGATAAGCGGTAATGATACGGTCTTCCTTTTGTATTGCACTCATGGTGCCAGCTACCACTGCTTCTTGGCCAATATATAAATGGCAGAAGCCTTTTATTTTTTGTTGCCCATATAATTGAGCTGATTTTTCCTCAAAACGTCTCATCAACAGCATGCTGTTGAACCATTCTGTGTATTGTTCCTTTTTATATTTCGATTCTTTACCTACCATTCAGTGGTTTAAAAATAGGGGGGCAAATATAAAGCACAAATATGCAAATCTGTCTAATTTTTTAGGTTTTTTTGTACCTCTATTAGAGCTATTTAATTGAAAACAAAACGTATATGTAAGTTTATGAACAAATAGGAGTGGTTAATAAATTGTTGATACATAGGTGATGGTTTATCTTTGCCTTCCCAAAAATGAAAAAAGGAGGTAAACTTATTATTTTTTCGGCACCTTCTGGTAGCGGCAAAACTACTATTGTCAGGCACTTGCTTAACAAATTTGACGGTTTGGCCTTTTCAGTATCTGCCTGTACACGACAAAGAAGATCGGGTGAAATAGATGGCCGGGATTATTACTTTTTGGATGAGGAGCTATTTAAAGAAAAAGTACAAAATCAAGAATTTGTGGAATATGAGGAAGTGTATCCTGGAAACTATTATGGCACCTTAAAAGCGGAAATTGATAGATTGTGGGATATGGGCAAGCATGTACTTTTTGATATTGATGTAGAAGGAGGGTTGAACATAAAAAAGGAATACGGAGATAAGGCTTTATCAGTTTTTGTAAAACCAGCTTCTATAGAAGTGCTTAAAGAACGATTACACCATCGCTCCACAGAAACAATGGAACAATTACAAGTAAGACTAAATAAAGCAGTATCGGAATTAAAATATGAAGATCAGTTTGATTGTATATTATTGAATGCAGATTTACAAACAGCCTTTGAAACGGCTGAAAAACTGGTATCCGATTTTACAGGACTAAAACCTAATGACCAACAATACTTAAAATCTGTTGTATAAAATATTGTATATATCGATAGTAATTCTATTTTCATATAGCCAAGCCATGGCGGAGCCTTCTGTTGATAGTGTTATAACCAATAAGTATGAAAGCAATTATTGTAGATTGCCAGGTACAGGTTGGGCAATGATAGCACCAACAGCTTTTTTACCCAATAGGACTGGTCATGGGTTTCATTCAGTAGACAGAAAGAATTTTATATATATAAAAGAAACCAATTTCGATCAAAATAAACTGATTAGGCAATGCAGCAATCATATTATTAAGCCCAAGCATTATATAATAAACGGCTTTAATTCTTACTATTTCGACAGAGAAGATAATGAATGTTTTTCTTCGTATGCGATGCTTATAATTGTTGATGGCGAAAGGCAAGTTGAAGTGGTATTAATGGAAGACAATAATAATATTAAAACGATGGCTGAAATGCGAAAATCTGCTTTCTCTTTTATTATAGATTCTACTTATAAATATAGTGCTCAACAAACGCTAGACTTTGATTTAGATTTTGCGGGCTCGAAACTACAAACTGTGGAAGTTGTTCCGTTTGAGCGGGTAAGCTTTGAGAGCAATGATTTTGACAGCAGCATTTTGGAAGTATTTTTAAGGCCCGATGAACTGGTGTGCCCCAAGAGTATAAAGGAGTATAAAAAAGAAAAACCAGAGGGATTGGTTTTACAAAACCTCAAGTTTACAAAACTAAAAATAGACAACCTTACGGCGTATGAATTTCAAGGGATACAGCGTAGTGATTTTACCGTAAAATATTTTTATAAACTATTTATTGATGGCAAAGAGATTAATTATAATATGGAGGCTTATAGTAAAACCTACGAACATATTTTAGTGCTTCAAAAAGTAGCTCGTTCTTTTAAGCAGAAACACAAGTTGTGTAATTAATATTATACTATCGGCACCTGTATAGTTACAGTTGTACCGCGACCGACTGCAGCATCAATATCTATCATACCTTTAAGGTAGTCTATGCGGCTTTGAATATTCCGCAAACCGATCCCCGATTTTTCGTCAGCGATTACTTTTTGTACGTCGAAACCTTTGCCGTTATCTTCTACCATCAAAACAATTTCGGTATCATGTTTTATAAATTGTATACTTATATAATTAGCCCCCGAGTGACGAACCACATTGCTAATAATTTCTTGTAGCACCCTATATAATACTGTTTCGGTATTTGAATCTAGACGTTGATCTAACCCCACCAACTCTAAATCTACTTTCAGTTTGTCGCTAACTAGTCTGTCCACAAATTCTCGCACTGCTGCGGAGAGGCCTTTCCGAATAAGGGCATTGGGTATCATACTGTGAGAAATAGCCCTAACTTCTTTTGCTGATTCGTCGAGCAAAGATAAAGCATTGTCATAGTTTGATTTTTGCATTATATCCTCATCTGTAAAAATGGAATCTAGATTACTCACCTGCATTCTAGCAGCTGCTAGTAATTGTCCAACTCCGTCGTGCAAATCTTTGGCAATCCTTACTCGTTCTCGATCTTCAGCTTCTATTATAGCTTTCGACTGAAGTTCTTTTTGGTGCAGTTTTTCAG
>JANYDJ010000190.1 GCA_025363675.1 Flavobacteriaceae bacterium
GTAATAATAAAGATAGTATCGATTTCTCATTGGGCAAAGATATCTTGGTAAAAGATTTGGCAATAGCGTTAGAAGGAAGTATTGGTTGGAGAGCTAGGAGGGGTTTTACAGAATCATACGCTATTAGTGTCAAAAATAATGGAACTCTTTCCGATTCGGGAACTTTGAGAGTGTATCATTCAGATAAGGTTCAAATAAAATCAAGTTCGCCTAAAGCCGATACTAATACTGCTACTTGGTCTCAATGGAATATACCAACTATGGACTTTAATGATATTTTAAATATTAAATTTGATTTGCATATTGATACAACATACCATAATGGAGATACATTGATTTTAAATGCCGAGTTGATAAATAAGAATGATTATTATATAAAGGATAACTATGATACACTTATCCAAAAAACAACCAGTAGTATAGATCCCAATTCCATACAAGTTTATTCGAATGGTCAAGATAGCGAAGTCCATATTCTATCTCCTTCACAAAGGCAGCTGCAATATTTGATACATTTTGAGAATACTGGAAACGACACAGCATATAATATAACAGTGGTTGATACTTTAGATGGGCGATTAGATATGGCTAGTTTTGAACTGGCTTCTCATAGTCATAATATCACCTACAAAATTGTTCCTTATGAATTTAGTTCTGGAAGTCATCTTTTAAAGTTTAGTTTTAATAATATTTTATTACCACCCAAAGACACACTTCAAACTATGCAAACGAATAATGGAGGATTTTTCAGCTACAAAATCCAGCTCAAAAACAACCTCCCCATCGGCACCGAGATTACAAACCGAGCTTATATCTTTTTCGATTATAATTCAGCCGTGGAAACTAATACGGCTATTGTGAGAATAGATACCACTATTGCAAATGGTATATATAATACAAAATTTTATATCTATGAAGGCTTATACTATTGGCCTGTTCCCGCTTCTGAAAACTTGAATATCAAAAATATGTTGAATGAAAAGCAGCAATTGGAATTGTATAATATAGAAGGAAAGAAGTTAATGTCGCTTACACTTCAACAAAACGAAACTATACAAATTGGTCTAGAAAAATTCTCTGCAGGAATGTATTTTATTCGTTCATTGACTAATGGAGAAGTATATAAGTTGGTAAAGGAATAGTGCCTGAATTGTTAATTGTTAATTGTTGATGGTTAATGCAGCTTGTATATCGAGTCGTAATTCGTAATTCAATAATACCGATACGTGAATATTGTTTCGGTAGTGTAGTGCTCAGTGTAGTTGGTTTGCAAGCGTTTTGTGGGCTCAGTGGAACCGCCATATACAAAAACCGATTTCGAGTGAGATTTTATTTTTTTCTTTTTGTATAACATATTCTCTCTAGCTACAATTTTATCGTTTAAATAAGAATATATATACTGATATTTGGGTTGCCCATTTTTTTCGTTGTACATAGTATACGTATATTGTAAAGTATCTCCCACCATTTTCCCTTCACCCATATTATAATAATGTCCAGTTTTTTGATTGATAGTAAAGTGCTTGATGAGCAATCCAGCAGGGTTATATATTTTCTCGTGTTTGTACTCCACTTTTTTTAGCGACGTGTAGGTAATATACTCATGTGTGTTGCCATCCTTGTCGATACTGGTACTTCTGCAACTGGATATGGTGTCTTTCTTTTCCTTGTTCTCTTTTTTTGATACCGGTGCACAATCCATATATATCCATTGGTGTATTAGTTTTCCTTTTGGAGAATATTCCGTTTTTAAATATAATGCACCACTATTATAATAAGCATATAAAGTTCGGCTTGCTAGTTTTTCTTTGCGGCCAATATATTCTTCAGATAAATATATTTTTTTCTGCCCATCCAAATGGTCCACTATTCTCCAATTGTTTTTCATTTTTCCGGTAAGTGATTGCGTTATTTTTAAAGAATCACCTTCATTAGATTTTTGGTAAACCCAATCAAGCTTACCATTGTTGATTGACATATAAGTATAATCATTTTTACCTGTATCGTTTATATATCTTGTTACGCTGGCATAGCTCGATAAAGAACCGTCGCTTACATAACAACTTCCTGAAAAAGTATTTCGCCCTTCTCGGTCGTAATCAACCTCTTCAGTACTCATAAATTTTATTCCAATTGCCGTAGTACTGGCACTCATACTTTTAATTTTTCGGGCCTTGGCAATTGAATCGGAGAGGTATAAATTGTAGACCCAGTAATTTTGGAACAGCATATCCTTTTTTTTCATCACATTTTTTTCATAAAACACTTCGTAATAGTCATTGTTATACTGAGCAGAAACAAATTTGGTAATGAAAATAAGCAGTAGGATGGAGGTAGTTTTTTTTAATGTCATAAATTTTTAGTGGTTGGTTATATTGGTAACGTATTTTTTTTATTTTTATTGTGTTGGAATTTAGGAGTTAGGAATAAGGAGCAAGGAGCAAGGAGTAAGGGGTAAGGGGTAAGGAGGTGACGCCGAATGGCACTCATTCCTTGCTCCTTACCCCTTATCCCTATCTTTTATATATAATAATTTTGTCAAACTGCTGATAGTATAAATTACCCAATAAATTCAAGCCATCTTCCGCAGATTTTATAATAATATCATCTGAGAGTACTTCGGCAATTTTTGTGTTGTTTATGGTGTGGGATTGAATATTCATTTGGTTGACTTACTGTTCTTGAAAATAGTAATTAAATCAGTGAAAATGATATTAAACAATGGAAGGAAAATAATAACCAAAATGAAAATTCTAGAAAATAATTCAATAATTATGTCGTTTTTTTTATAATTTCCATCATAAACAGTTATATCTTCGAAAGCAAAATATATACATATAAATATAATGAAATACATTAAAAGAAGGCCGATTAAGTATATTGCTTTCTTTTTTCGAGAATATATAATTGCTAATAAATAAACCAAGCCTATAAATAAAGCCGTCATTATTTTTACTTTCCGTGCCGTCTCATCATAATTATATGCAGCCAGCGAAGGATAGGCTATACAAAAAAACAAAAGAAATATAATAATTTTCTTCATAGAGTTTATTTTATTAATACATCACCGTTTTTGCAAAACGGGCGATAAAATCTGCGTATTGCACACAAAAATGCACCAACCATTAACCATTAACAATTCATCATTAACCATTATTTACACCCTCACAATCTTCGCCCCCAAAGCATTCAACCGCACATCAATTTCTTCATAGCCTCTATCAATTTGTTCTATATTATGTATGGTGCTAGTACCTTGTGCAGAAAGGGCTGCAATAATTAAACTCATCCCTGCACGTATATCGGGACTTGTCATAGAAATGCCACGCAGTTGCGATTTACGTTCGAGACCAATTACTACTGCTCGGTGGGGGTCGCATAAGATGATTTTTGCTCCCATGTCTATCAAATTATCTACAAAGAATAATCTGCTTTCAAACATTTTTTGGTGTATGAGCATACTGCCAATTGCTTGTGTGGCGGTTACCAATATAATACTTAACAAATCAGGCGTGAAACCAGGCCAGGGAGCGTCATATACAGTTAGAATAGAACCATCAATAAAGGTATCTATGGTATAGCTATCTTGTTGCGGAATATATAAATCGCCATTGTTTTTTACTTCCATTTGTATACCCATTCTACGAAAAATATCGGGTATTTGTCCCAGTTCATTTACCTGTGGATTTTGTATAGTAAGTTCACTACGGGTCATAGCGGCAAGCCCGATAAACGAACCTACTTCTATCATATCGGGTAGCATGGTATGCACAGTTCCGCCGAGAGCTTCAACGCCTTCTATTTCTAGCTTGTTGGTGCCTACACCAGTTATTTTTGCACCCATTCCTATAAGCATTTTGCATAGCTGTTGTAGGTAGGGTTCGCAAGCTGCATTATATATAGTGGTAATTCCTTTTGCAAGTGATGCCGCCATCACAATATTTGCAGTTCCGGTTACTGATGGTTCATCCAAAAGCATATAAGTTCCTTTCAGTTCGGATGCATCAACACGATAAAATTTCTCCTGTTCATCATATACAAATTTTGCACCCAATTTTTGGAAACCGATAAAGTGTGTATCCAGTCTTCTGCGGCCAATTTTATCGCCACCGGGCGTGGGTATATAACCTTTGCCAAACCGCCCCAATAGCGGCCCCACCACCATTACCGAGCCACGCAATCCGGCTCCTTTGGTTTTAAAATCGTCTGAAATAAGATATTCCAAATTCACATTTTTTGCAGCAAATACATAAGAACCTTTTTTCAGTTTATGTATAGTCACCCCAAAGTCCCGAAGTAAATCTATCAACTTCATCACATCCCTAATTTCAGGAATATTATGTATGGTTATTTCCTCGGGCGTAAGTAATACAGCCGATATAATTTGTAGTGCTTCATTTTTTGCACCTTGTGGTATAATAGTACCGCTAAGTCTATTGCCGCCTTCTATTTTAAAACTGCCCATTTTTTATTTACGATTTACGATTGTAGATTGAATGATTTTTATTTACGATATACGATGTACGATTTACGATGTGCAGCATACGATGTATAATACTTTTTTAATTTTAGTTGATATTGCAAGTTGTGAGATTTTTTTTAGCCGAATGGTATTCATCATTCATAACTCATAACTCAACATTTTTTTTATCCGGCCAAAAAACTGAAACTAATATATATATTAAAACCGTAGGCAACATTCCTCCGAAACCAAAAAATGCGAGGCTGAGTCCACCAACAAGTATGATAATATATTTATCTAAATTATCGGCAATGCTAAAGTTTTTAAATTTGAGAGCAAGTAATTTTATTCCACTTACTGGTAGCCAAGTGCACAGTGCCATTATTATAATTAGTATATAAGGATTTTGCAATTGTTGTGGCAACCAAGGGAAATCATAATCTTGGGCTATCCATGGCAAAGCTGCTACTATCATGGCATTGGCAGGAGTAGGCAAACCAATAAAACTCGATTCTTGTCCCTCATCAATATTAAAAACTGCCAATCGCCAAGCAGAAGCAATAGCTATACTGTATGCTAAATATTGTACATATTCTGGATTTCCCCAAAGCCAATTATCATAGCTTGCGTGTGCCTGACTATCGCTTGCCATCATATATAATATCATAGCAGGTGC
>JANYDJ010000205.1 GCA_025363675.1 Flavobacteriaceae bacterium
CTTATCCACCTCGTCCATATTATTATATATATGTGTTGAAACGCGGAGTGAGTTCAGTCCATTTTCGGCAACGCTTCGTATTCTTATATTGTTTTTGGCAGCAGTATTATAGAAGTCGGTATATAATATTCCTTTAATGCGGAAACCTACCACCGCTGCACGACTTTCGGCTTCGGTGGGGGTGAGCATTTCTATTTTATCGCCCATGGCTAATAGTTTATTTTGCATTTCGGTAGCCATACCGCGGCTGCGTTTTTCTACACGGTCCATTCCTATATGGTTCATAAAATCAATAGCTGCATCTACGCCTCTATATAATGCTACATTCTGTGTTCCATAATAATAACGGTGTGCAGTAGCTGCATAAGGACTATAGGTTGGTGGAGTTTTTAGCATGTCCCAACCAGTATCACTTCCACCACCTACAAATAAAGTTTGCAAAGTATCGAGCATATCTTTTCTCACATATAAAAATCCTGTTCCTTTTGGTCCTAATAACCATTTGTGCGTACAGGTTGTATAAAAATCGCAACCCATATCATGCAAATCCAATTTTAACATTCCTGGCCCATGGGCACCATCAATACATGAAAATATATTTTTATCTTTTGCAAGTTTGCATATTTCTTTAATCGGTAAAATTTGTCCGATAGTGCAAGGAATATGTGGCACTGCAATCACTCTTGTTTTTTTGGTAATAATGTCATTAATGCGTTGCAAAGTTTCCGCAGCCGTTTTTGCAGGTGTAAATACTTTTATAACTATTCCATCAAGTTTAGCCCTGTTGAGCCAAGGTGTGGCATTGCCCACATGCTCGTGAGTGGTGAGAATTACTTCATCACCTTTTTTAAGTGGCACACCCCAGGCCATTATATTAATTCCATCAGTTACATTATGGGTAAGTGCAATCTCATCGGCAGTAGCACCTACAAAAGTGGCAAGTTTTTCGGCGGTACTTTCCCAACCTCCATAGTTTCCATGCACATCATTATCACGCATGGCTTCGTGCACCGCATTAATAACCGGGAAAGGAGAAGGCCCCATAGTGCCATTGTTCAGATAAATTTTTTCTTTGGTTAAAGGAAATTGAGCACGAATAAGTTTCCAAAACTTTTCCTCATCATTATCTAATAACGAAGTAGAAGGCATGGCGATGGCGGCATCCAGATTGTTTGCGAATGCCAAGGCCATGGTGCCCAATGCAGTTTTGCGAATAAAGTCTCTACGATTTTCCATAATAAAAATAGTGATTGGTTAGGGGGGCGAAGTAAGTGAATAAATTGCAAATAACTTCCATAGTTTTAGTTGCCGTACTTTCACTAATATTGTTGCGGAAATACAAGCAGGAGCTTTCGCTAAAAACAAATGTGGGTTCGGCTAGTACATTTATATATATAATAACAAAAAACCTTAGCTCACACGCATGAAACTTAGTCACAGTGATATTGTTACGCTCATACTGTCGCTAGGTGTTATGCTTATTTTATCGAGATTGGTTGGCGAGTTTGTTCGCAAATTCAAATTCCCGTTAGTAGTAGGAGAAATTATTACAGGCATTGTTTTGGGCAAAACGGTACTAGGCCATTTCAAGCCTGTATGGGAAGATCATTTATTTCCGAGTGTGGGAAATGTGCCACTTGCCTTAAATGGAATTACTTCGCTTTCTGTTATAATGCTTTTGTTTGTGGCGGGCATGGAAGTGGAACTACATATATTGCGAAAGAATGGAAAAAAAGCATTGCTTGCCAGTATGGGTGGTTTTATTTTTCCTATGGTAGTGGGTGTTTTATTGGGATATTTTTTCACCGATTATTTTCATATCGAACAAACATCTAAAAAAGTATTTGCCTTGTTTTTAGGAACCGCATTAAGTATAACAGCACTTCCTGTAATAGCTAGAACACTGCTCGATTTGGGATTATATAAAACACATATTGGAAGTATTGTAATAGCCGCCGCTATGATAGATGATTTAATAGGCTGGCTTATATTTAGTATAGTACTTAGTTTAATACAAACACATAAAGAAGCCACATTTGCATTATGGCAAACTATTGCACTAACATTTGGCTATGCTATAGTTATTATGACAGGTGCAAAATGGTTAATTGATAAATCGTTGCCATGGTTTCAGAAAAAATTTGCATGGCCCGGTGGTGTATTAAGTGTGGCGTTTGGCTTGTGTTTTTTAGGTGCTGCGTTTACTGAGTATATAGGAATTCATGCAGTGTTCGGGGCATTTATTTTTGGTATTGCATTTGGCGATAGCAAACATTTAACTTATGATGCAAGAAACATAATCAATCAATTTGTAACGAATATTTTTGCCCCACTATTTTTTGTTTCTATAGGATTGCGTTTAGATTTTATTGCCCATTTCGATTGGCATATTACGGGTCTTATATTAATTGCAGCAATTGTTACCAAGCTAGCTGGTGCCACACTAGGTTCCTATATTGGCGGACTTAATATAAAAGAATCATTGGCGGTGGGTTTTGGAATGAATGCCCGTGGAGCTATGGAAATTATATTGGCCAACTTAGCTTTTGAAGCCAAACTTATTAATGAAACTATATTTGTGGCATTAATTATTATGGCTATTGTTACCAGTCTTTTGGCCGGACCTATGATGCAAATTTTCTGCAAAGGAATTGTAAAAGATGCCGAACCAAAATTGCCCGATTTGAGAAATAGCTTTTAAAAAAACTACCAATGCCAGTGGTTGTGGTTGGTCACAAGACACAACCACTGGCATTCGTAATTCGTAATTAAATATAATATATTGTTACTAAAAAAAATAGCATATAGTTTTTTTGTAATGCTGGGTGTAATTATACTGGTGTTTTCATTATTCAATGCCTCTGCCGATGGAGCCGCCATGGACGCACTGGGGCAGCGTAGCGACAAAGCCAGTCAGCAGGCATTGGAAATAGAATTTGGATTGAACCATCCGTTTTCTGAAAGATTGATTACTTATATAAATGACCTCAGTCCTATTTCACTTCACGCAGATGATAAAGCCAATAATGAAAAATATAAATGGACAAAAATTGTGGGTATAGGAGGCGACGCCATCGTTTTAAAATTTCCTTATTTACGCCGTTCATTTGTGAGCAAAAAACCCGTTGGTGAAATATTAGTGCCTGCCTTCAAATGTACTGTTGTACTAGCATCGGCTGCTATGCTATTGGCCATATTTGGGGGTATATATTTGGGAATTATATGTGCGATGAAACAGAATACTTGGGTAGATAAATTATTATTAACTATCACCAATCTCGGTGTCTCTATCCCCTCATTTTTTGCAGCAGTTCTTATAGCATGGTTATTCGGATATTTATGGTCGAGCTACACAGGATTGAGCATGACGGGAAGTTTATATGATTACGATTTCGAAACAGGCCGACATATTGTATGGGCCAACCTAATATTACCAGCTATTACTTTGGGCATTCGCCCGCTATCTGTTATTACACAACTTACCCGCAACAGTATGCTCGACACCATGGGCATGGACTATGTACGCACCGCACGGGCCAAGGGATTGAGTGAATATCGGGTACTCGTATATCATGCTCTGCGTAATGCACTTAATCCCGTGTTAACAGCAGTATCAGGATGGTTTGCCAGCCTAATGGCGGGTGCATTTTTTGTAGAATATGTATTCAACTATCGCGGACTAGGAATGGTAACTGTAGATGCTCTGGAGAAAAATGATTTGCCCGTGGTAATGGGTGCCGTAGTAACTGTAGCGTTCCTGTTTGTACTCATTAATTTGGTGGTCGATTTATTATATACTCGGTTAGATCCGAGATTGCGATGAAAGGAACAAGGAGTAAGGGGTAAGGAAAAAGTGGCTAACGCCGAATGGCTCCTTACTCCTTATTCCTTACTCCTCTTTTGTCTTTTTACTACTAACATACAGGTACTATATTTGCAGCACTATATAATTATGTCCAACATCAATTTCAACCGCACCAAAATAGTGGCCAATATTGCTCTGCAATTTTGTGTTATTCTAAAAGCTTAACAAATTTTAAAATATACTTTTTATCAGTAGTATTTAGCCGCATAATATACATTGCAGATGCTAAATTATTTACATCAAAAACTAGATTTTCAAACTGGTCTACTTGCACATTATCATAACTGGCAACTTGTCGCCCAGCCATATCATATAATTGAATATTTATGTTTTGCTTATTACGTGTATAAAGAGATATAGTAAATTGGCTATTGCAAGGATTAGGAAATAACACTAAACGAAATTTACAACTTTCATTTAGGTCTTGAATCACTTTAACACTGTCAGAAACAGTACACGCTCCGTTAATGACTTTAACTGAATAAGCACCTCCTGAATTCACTATAATACTTTGTGCTGTGTCTCCTGTATTCCAAATATATTTATAGCCAGCTATAGCAGAAATCTGCAAAATTTCATCTTTGCAAATAAATGTATCATTCATCAACTTCAAATGGGGCGGACTATATATTTTAACGGAGTCTTGATAATAACTAATGCAGCCCGATGTTCCATTCAGTTTTTGTTTTAATATAATAAATGAACCTGAGTCCTTTTGGGTAAAACTAAATCCTAATGGAAAAGTTGGTTTAGTGCTGTTACTTACAAAGCTATCTTTTAATAACCCAGAGTTATTATATATATAATATTTCTCAGAAAATATCGAATCTTTGTAGTTTGGCGTAACTGTAAATAGCTGTGGAACACATCCCATTTTGGGGTCAACTTGAAAACCCGACCTGGGTGTTGGTGCAATATATATTTGCTGTGAACCAATAAACGTATCAGAACAAAAACCATTATTATATACAAGTTTCACTTTATAATAGCCTGATGTATCATATCGATGACTTACTGTGCCCCTTCCATTGGGTAACCCATTTAATGAAAAAGAAGTATCGGTATTATCACCAAAGTCCCAATGCCAATAACTTCCAGCTTGAGTGAAGGTATCTGTTTTAGATAAATCTGTAAATGATATATCTGCCTTTTGACACGTTAAACTGGCAAAGCTACCATACTGTGCTTTTACAGGAGCTGAAGTAACCCAAATACTATCGCTAAGCCATGCTGAAAAACGCAACGCATCTATGCCTTTAACTGTATAATTTAATTTCCCTGCTATATTATAATAGTGGGTTATTGTATCGCCATACTTATTTAGCATTATTACACTATCGCCATCCCCAAAATAAAGCGTGAATTGTTTATATATAGTATCACTTTTATTGATAAATAATGCTTTTAAAGGTTTGGTGCAGGTGTCTAGCTTTACATAAAAATTTATTGGGTGTGGGTCATAGAAAACATCTGGTGGAGAAGGTCGAATCCAACTATCAAATGAAATAAACGTAAATGGATATGAACTATAATAAGGTATAACTGGGCACGTGTCAAAAGGGTAAGTTACCTTGTTGATATATAAATAATCACTATACATTGTATAAAAGTAAATACTCCCATCGGAGGCTACAGCCACATTTGACACTTCATCGGGACTTGAGTTAATATATTTTTTATCGCACGTTTTGATTGCTATGGGTTTTAAAACACTATCATGCATATTAAATGCTACAAAAGGAATACTTTTACTGGAAACATTTGCAGTTATATAAAACGAATCATCGGGCGTAAAACATCCATGTTTTGCTTCAGGCCATATTTTCCATTTAGCTGAATATGATAGAGAATCCATCCAATACTTATTTAAACTAAACAAACCTGTTTTGTTGTCAAAATTATATTTAATAAATTGTCGTATATATTTGTTTACAGCAATAAAAGAATCATTGGTATAATTTCTGATGCAAACCAGGGTATGAAGCTTTTCTGAATAGTCTATTTTCTCATAATAGACCCCTTTGCCAAAAAAAGTATCTATAGGTACAATTGAACTGACAATAGGTTTACCGATTACACCACTATCAATTGGATAGCTGAAGAAATTCCCATCAAGCGTTTTTGTAATAATCCAGTGTCCGCCATTTTTCTTTTTAGCACCCACAAGTCCGAAAACATTTTTGTTGTTCAAACGCTTTGTACCAAACGCAGAGTCTAACCCAGCTGTAAGGGTTTCTTTGCCATCTGACACAAAGCGGCTATAATAAATACCACCATTTGAATCATCGAATTTCTTTGTTTCTGCATTGAATATACTATCTCCTTGAATTCTAGATGTGTAATGGTTTACAGTGAATTTATAGTACCTGTTATCTTTTTCAGGCAAAATAAGGTCTTTTTGATCCCATGCTAAGTTTTGAAAAAGTCTTGTCTTATGATCATTTGTACCCATATATAAACTATCTGGAAAAAGTTGGTAGACTGATATAGAGTCCATTTTTTCGTTATAAAAAAGCATAGGATAGGTATTATATATAATAAACTTGCCCATATAATCATATTGAATATTCTCTATGTAAGTTGAAGGATTAAAAAAAAGAGGTAGCCTGCTGTTTAATAATACTATTTGCGGTTTAGTATTTTTATTAAAATCTACCCTGCATTTTGCATTTATATACCATGGAACCATCTGCTGAGCGGTTGCTGTGAAAGCACAACAAAAAAAGTAAATACACATTATATATGAAAGCGATTTCACTCTGACTCCTAGACTATAAAGGCAAATATACGTTAAAAACAGGATGATTTTAACGAGCTATAGTAAACTTAACCCCACTCCCTCCTCCATTTAGGTGGACGAAGTAAACTCCTGCCGACCAACTGCTAATATCTATTTGTTCAGTGGTATTATTGCTATATAAGGTGTATATCAATTTGCCTGTTTGGTCATAAATACTAAAACCCTTAGGATGATTATTGGTAAAATCCAAATTAAGCAAAGTATTGGCTGGGTTTGGGTATACAGAAATAGTATTACTGTTAGCTAACGGCTCATTTATACTAGCAGGCCAAACGGTACATGTATACGGAGGACAACCTTCAAAAGAACTACTGATTCTGTTAGCAGAAATAACTTTTGCAATGTTTGGAATCTGGAGACCTAAGTTATAATAATAATAATTAATTGAACCTGTTCCTAAATTCTCGATATGTTTATCTGCATTGGCTGAAAACACATTGCCAGAAGCCAAAGAACTAGTACCAAATTCCATATTAGCAGATGATGAATTGTCCAAATAAAAATCTTTTTTCATATCATTAAATGTGTTACATTTAGCACTGGTTCCTGCACAATCTCCACTAAAATGCATACCATATAAGTGCTTTGAATATAATGCTGATGATCCTCCTGGAGTTGATAGAAAATTTTTATATATAGAGGTGGTGGTAGTAGACCCTAACGAAATACATTCAATAAGTTTTGCACCTGTAAGAGTGCTAGTTACTGGAGCTGCAATTTTTGTATAAGTAAGGTAATTCCAGTAGACAACACAATTCTTACTATTTTCCAATGTGATAAATGTAATATCATTGTCACAACCTGTCTGTGGTGGCCCACCTATGACGGGAACTGAGGGTGGGTATTTTGATGAATTAGCAGATGTGAAGGTATTTTGTCCAATTGTATGTTTACTCCCATAATATGTATAAATTGCCCTGTAATGTTTATCAAAAGTACACAAATTAATGCTGACAGTAAAATCTAAGGTTACACCAGCAGCATAAACACCATAACTTGTACCTTCAAAAGAGGTAACATTACCGTTGTATTCCGTACAACCATCAGAATTTACAGAAGGTGTACCTGATTTATGCACAGAATAGGATGCTTCATCACTATATATTGCTACGCCTCTATCTTCACAGTATAAAGTATTTGCATTGTTATTAGCTACATTTTTAAAATGACATCCCTGTATATGTACTCCGCTGATATCACTTAGCCAAATAAATTGATAATCATACCATGTAGAATAACCAAATTTTGAACTAGCCGGACTTGCTATCCACTCAAAACTACAATCTGATATTGTACAAGCATTATAATAATCTCCATTGGGCTGGTTTCCTGTGTTTGGATTTAAGTAGTTGTCTATAAGAATAGAATTACAATTGTCATAAAATTTTGTACCTGATGCGGATAATATGCATCCGGATACCGACTGAATTCCCCAGGTCATATCATAAATAACACAATTTTTAATTTCAATATAAGATTGTTTGCCTTGTCCCATATTCAAAATACTTGAGCTTCCAGAATAACTAAATGAGGGGTCAATTGGATAACTTGTGTATTGGTCTTGGTTACTATGTCCTGTTCCTCTTATACCATACCAAGATGTTGAACCAGTATTGACTTTCAAAGTACAATTCTCCAAAGTCAGTATCCCTCCAGCTTCAACCTCTATTTCAGCAACTCCAGCAGTACCCGAGGGGATAATATTCACAGTACAATTTAAAAAATTAACAGCTCCTCCGTCTTGTATGGTTAGAGAAGTGAGCGTATAAGGACCTCCTCCACTGTATGTTAAAGTATTCCCGTTGGTGACGGTTGTGTAAATCTGTGCAACAATGCCATTGCTACAAACTAAAGAGAGGATAAGCAATACAGCTGTTGATTGCAAAATGCTTCTAACTTTTGATGTGGTCACAAAAACCACATTCGATGTTTGATGTAAAAAATTTTTCATGCTTGTTTTTAGTTTTATTTTATGAATTTGAATAAAATTTTCAATATTGTTGAATGGTTAAATAACCCAATCATACCAATGGATAAGAATAGCTTTCGCTTGGAAATAAAAGGAGGAAAATGTTTTTAAAATATTAAAGGACATAAGGTTATGTTTGTTTCGAGGCAAATGTAATCAAAAAAATGATACTACAAATTATTTTTATGTAAACTTATAAACATGTGATTTTTTTCATGAAAAACCGCCAGAATTACTTCGGCGTTTTGGGTTTAAACTACTATTACCCATTTGCAACTATTTTTGCAGTAAATATAATTATGTCCCATATAAATTTCAATCGCACCAAAATTGTAGCCACCATAGGCCCAGCCACCAGCAGTTACGAAAATTTAACAAAACTTATTGAAGCAGGTGCCAATGTGTGTCGCCTCAATTTTTCGCATGGCAGTTACGAAGATCATAAACTGGTGATACAAAATGTGCGTGATTATAACCATGCAACCCACAACAATATATGTATACTCCTCGACCTGCAAGGGCCCAAGCTGCGGGTGGGCGATATGGGTGCTGATGGAGTGGAGTTGATAGAAGGCTCTACACTCACTGTTACCAATGAACCTATAGTGGGTACACCTCAAAAA
>JANYDJ010000245.1 GCA_025363675.1 Flavobacteriaceae bacterium
GGCCATACCGTCATTTGCTTGGTGATAGAATCTGTGCAACCCAATTGAGATACCACTACCATTTTTACATTATAAGTTCCAGCACTGGTATATACATGCGATGGTGACTGATTGGTAGACGCTTTTCCATCGCCAAAATCCCAGTTATAATATAAATTTCCACCAGGTATAGTCGTTAAATCAATAAATGTATAATTATTTATATTGAGACATTGCGATGCGTTGCTTATATTATAATCAACAGTGGGTTTGGGTGCTACTATTATAGTTTTTATAAGAGAATCTTTGCAGCCAAAATTACTAATAGCTACTAGTTTTATATCATACATTCCATAATTGGAATAACTATGCGATACATTTTTCGCACTATTATTTGCAGATACATTGCCATCGCCAAAGTCCCAGTCGTACTGCATGCTGCCAGTTAGTATACTGCTGTTGTTTGTGTATATAAAATTTTGAAAATTTACACATTGCAACGAGTCGTTGACAGCAAAAACGGGCGAAGGTTTGGGCCATACTATAATAGTTTTTGTAACTGAATCAGTACAACCAAAATTACTATTTACTTTTAGTTTAATTGTATAAGTTCCAGCGGCAGTATAACTATGGCTCACCGCCGACTGATTGCTTCCCGAATTCTTTGTTTGTCCATCTCCAAAATCCCAGAAAAGACTAAGGGAACCATAAGGGATAGTGGCATTGGGTGTATAGGTAAAAGTATTACCATTCAAACACATGTTGGTATCACTGAGGGTGAAATCCAAAGTGGGTTTCGGCCGCACATATACTGTTTTTGTAAGCGAGTCCACACAGCCATTATCGGTGGTTGCATGCAGGGTAACCTGGTATACACCTGTATCGGCATAGGTATGCGTTGGGCTTGTAGTTGTTGAACTTTGTCCATCGCCAAAAAGCCAATTATAATTGTTGAAACCGCTACTCACACTAGATGTATTATTGAACGAGAAAAATTGATTGTTCACACATTGGTCAGTATCATTTATTATATAACTCATGTTGGGTTTCGGCCACACTATTATATTATGTGCAGCAGAATCTATACAACCTTGGGTAGTGGTTGCCAACAGTCGAACAGTATATGTTCCTGAACTATTATAAGTATGATTTGCACTGGTGATACTTGCAGAAATATTTGTTTTATTTCCATCGCCCCATTTCCAGATAAAAGTACTCAGACCAGCGGTAGCATTAGCATTTGCTGTAAAATTAAATTGTTGTGCGTTCACACATTGTAATGAATCGTTCACACTAAAATCGACCACTGGAAGTTTGTTTACGGTTATTTGTCTCGTAGCAGAATCTATACAGCCATCGGGTCCCGTCATGGTCATAATCATAGTATATATACCAGCCGTAAACCAATTGTGTTTTACACTGCGACCCGTATCTGTAACTCCATCGCCAAAATCCCAATCTACTTTCTTAGGATTTACATTGGGGCATTGATAATTTCCTTTCACTCCCAGACACAATATAGTGTCTACAGCAATAATATTTAAAGTATCATTACCACCAATTTTTATTTTCTTCAATGTGGAATCTACGCAACCATTAACAGTCGTTACTTTCAGACGAAGATTATATACACCCGGCTTAGCCCAAGTATGATTAACTGAATTAAACGTGGTAGATGTTTGTCCATCGCCAAAATCCCAAACTGCCGATGCTGCATTGCTGCTGGATGCATTGGTGAATGATAAAGTTCCAGGGAAACAGGCAAATGTATCTACGGCATTTATTATAGCTTTTGGTTTTGCATATACTATAATAGTTGTAAATGCAGAATCGCTGCAACCATTCACATTGGTAGTAATCAGTCGTACTTTATAAGTGGTATCGGCACCTAAAGTAGTGAATGTTTGTTGTGGATTTGTATTGGTAGAGGTGCTTCCATTTCCAAAATCCCAATAATAGTTTTTTGTATAGGTTGAACCCAGTGCACTAAAATTAATAACCAAAGGTTCGCATCCATTGGTTGCAGAAGCAGTTAATAACGGAACAGGTTTTTTAAATATTGTTATATATTTACTAAAAGTGTCTACACAGGTTTGCCCTGTAGAATCAATATTCCTGGCGGTTAGTATCACTTTATATATTCCACCACTATCATATACATGAGTTGGGGTTGTTGCTATAGATGTATCACCGTCACCGAAATCCCAATTATAACTATTTGCATTTGTTGTTTTGTTTATAAAATATATATTTCCAGGCTCACAATATTTTCCAGAATCAGTAAACTTCACTTTGGGAGGGTCGGTAACATGGATGGATATAAATACCGAAGTGTCGCTGCAGGCATTCGCCGCATTCATTTCTACATTATAGGTTCCCGCTTTGGTAAATGTCCATTGTGCGTTTTTGGTGGTTGCCCCATTCACACTGTCAAATTTCCATATAAATGAATTTGCTCCCGTTGTATTATTGGTAAACGTTACCGTTAGCGGATTACAGCCCTGTCCGTTTGCTGGCAATATAGAAGTGAGCGGAACAATCGTATTCGGATATACAATTATTTGATGTACCTGACTATCCACTCCACATTGATTATATGCCCATAGTTTTACATAAAAAGTATCGGTACTTCCTACTATATAAGTATGGGTTCTGTTCAGTTTATTTTTAACAGTATCTATCGGTGTTCCATCGCCGAAATCCCAAACCATATAATCGGTTGCCAAATTTGAATCGATGCCCAAAGTGGTATTTACAAATACCGCTTTAAAGGGTGAACAACCTACTTGTTTCTTAGGTGTTACAAAAGCATAAGGTGTGGTCCGAATTCGCACTGAATCTATAATACCTGCGGAATCACAATCATTCCATGCTGAGAATTTTATTATATAAGTACTGTCTTTCCCAGTTTTGTTTAGGCCATAATTTACCGATGCGGGATTTAATAAATTAGAGCTGTCTCCATTTCCAAATTTCCATTTATATCTAACACGGCTACTTGCTAAATAATTGGTGATAAATCCAGTAAATTTAACAGTAGGACTACAAGTAAGTGTATCACTTTGTGTGGTGCTAATATGCGGTGGTTCCAATATCGTAACACTAGCACTGTCCATAGTTTTACGACATTCATTTACCGCCGTTAATTTAAGTTTATATATACCTTCTGTGGTATAGTTATGCGAGAAGTTATTTTTTATAGTAGTGGTTAAAAATGTAGTATCCCCAAAATCCCAATAGAAAGTATCTACGTTCCCAAATGATAAATTCTTAATATTTAAAGTAGCAGTTCCGCCATGGGTGCATAATAAAGTATCAGAGATGCTAAATTTAGAAGTAGGGCCGGGTTTCACAGTTATATTGTGATTGATGGTATCCTTGCAGCCAAACGATGATGTAGCTATTAAAGTAATTGTATATATAGTATCCTGTGTATTGCTCGAGTTATAAGTATGTGTTGGATGGGTAGCGGTATCTGAATTTCCATCACCCAAATTCCAACTATATATCATAGTTGTATTAGAAGTGGATTGATTGGTAAAGGTAACCAAAACAGGGCCACAGGCATTGGTGCTATCTGCTACAAAATCCGCTCTGGGACGGGGATGCACGGTGAAGGTGTTTGTAATAGTATCCTTGCAACCATTATTACCTGTGGCAATTAATTTAATAGTATATATACTATCAGCAGTGCCATTATTTTCGGGAACTGTTACGGTAGGATTTGTTGCAGTTGTATTATTGATTGTAATATTGGCATGTGTAGTACTCCATTTATAACTTAATGCATATAATGAATTGTTTTGCAAATTAAACACTGCCGGACCACAGCTATTGGTAGGGTTTACGGTGAATGAAGCTATTGGTCTGCTTGGTAAAACTATGGGTAATGAAGTAGAATCGAAACAACCAAAATTCGATTTGGCAATTTGTTTTACTATATAGTTTTTATATAAACCCGTTTTATTATCGGGTAAATTTACAGTAGTAGAAACCGATGCAGAATCATTGGATATTATAACACCGGTATCGGGCACCACATGCCACAAATAAGCTTGTATGGGAGGAACAAGCGATGACGAATTGGTAACTGTAAATGCAAAGGGCCAACATATAGTATCAGTAGATATATTAAATGTAGGATTAGGTAGCGGTTTCACCGTAATAATTTTGCTAATACTATCTTTACAACCTGAGCCAGCCGATGCAACTAATTTAATAGTATATATAGAATCAACAATTCCTGTATTGTTATATATAATATTTGTAGGATTTTGGATGGATGAAGTTTGACCATTCCCCAAGGTCCAAGCATATACCAAACCTGAGGAAGGAGTAGATGCATCCGTTAGATTAATCACAAACTGATGACAGCCCACGGTATCACTTCTCACAAAATTGGGTTTCGGATTTGCAATGGTTCTAAACCATATTTTCATCGTGTCATTTCTGCACCCATTTTTACTAATAGCTACCAAACTTATTAATATAGAATCGTTGGCATTGGTAATACTTGTTCCCGGAAATGATAGTGTTCCTCCAGTTTGCGTAGCACCCAGTTGCGTTGCATTCACAAACCATTTATATTGACTATTGGCATTGCCATAATGCGTTGCCGAAATTTTAGAAGTGGGAATATTATAGGGAGCACAACTCACGCTATCAGTAGCAGTATAGAAGGCTTTGGCGTTAGGTCTTACTGTTAAATAGGTAGCTTGCGTATCTACACAATTATATATATTGGTAACGGTAAGGAATGGTTTATATATACTATCATTTACGGTGGGATTATAATATATCAAATTTGTATCTCTGCTGGTGGCAGAAGTTCCATTTCCATAATTCCAATTATAATTTAAACCATTATAAGGAGCAGAAGTATTGGTAATATATATACGAACAGGCCCACAAGTATCTGTACGCGACAGGCTGAATGCAGCAGCAGGCGTGGGATATAGCTGATAGGTATGTATCGCAGTGTCTTTACAGCCGCCCGATGTAGTAGCTATATTTTTTATATTATATGTTTTAATTACGCTATCTACATATATACCAAATGTGAAAGTTGGATTTGTAGTAGTTGTACTATTGATAGAAACACCTGTTGCCGGATTAATACTCCAGTTATAACTAGTAGCAAACTGACTGCTATTATTTACCGTAAAAGTATCGGGCCCGCAAGATGCTGTATCGTTTGTAAATGTAGCTATTGGGCGGGTTTTCACTGTTAAACTGGAAGTGATTGAATCTATACAACCTTTGTTGGTAGTAGCAATTAAGCGGATATTAAAATTGCTGTCACTTCCTGTTTGGTTATCGCCAAATGCAAATGTTGGGTTTTTTATACTGCTGGTTTTTACTATAGCTCCTGAATATATAATATTCCAATTCCAAGTAGAAACCGTGGGAACTGCTGTAGTTGTATTGGAAGGACTCAAGCTAAGTGGGGCACAAATACTGCTACTGTAGGTAAATGTAGGCGTTGGCTTGGGATGTATAACCACAGGATGCGATAAAGTATCTACGCATCCAAACGATGAAGTAATGGTGAGTTTATTTATATAGGTTCCCCCAGTAGGATATATATGTGTTGGGTTTATTGTTGATGAACTATCCCCATCGCCAAATTTCCAACTATATATATTTCCTGATGCCGATGAGAAGGTAGATGAATCGGTGAAGGTTGTTGCCAGGCGTTGGCACACGCTGTCTGTACTATATTTTGCTTTGGGTCTGCTGTGTATGGTAAATGTTTTTTGTGCAGAATCAGTACAACCAAAACTGGTAGTTGAAAACAACCATATATTAAAACTACTATCAATGCCAGCTTGGTTATCATTATATACAAATGATGGATTTTGTGCAGCAGAATTTTTATATAAACTTGCACCGTAGTTAATATTCCATTTCCAAGTTGATATAGCAGGAGACGCCGCCGTAGTGTTGGTGGGACTAATAGTAACAGGCACACAAAAATCGCTAGCCAAGGTAAATTTAGGAATGGATGATGGATGAACTATAATGTTTTTGGTAATAGAATCTTTACAACCCGCACCAGCAAAAGCTATTAATTTTACTTTCCACGTAGTGTCTGCTGTTCCTGCATTGGTAAATGTATAATATATAGAATCAGTTTGTGAACTTGTATTACTCGAATTCCCGAACTGCCATTGATACGCAAGCCCTGATGGCGTAGAGGTGTTGGTTAATAAAACAGTTAATGCGTTACAACCGATTGTATCACTTCTCGCAAAATTGGGTTGCGGGTTTGTAATAGTCTTAAATAACATTTGCATGCTATCATTTTTGCAACCCTTCAATGAAGTAACCACCAATTTTATTAATACCGAATCGTTTGAGTTTGTAATAGTATAACCCGGGAAAGTTGATGCAGAACCAATCAAACTTCCATTTGCATACCATTTATAAGTATTGTTGGCATTGCTAAATGTTTGTATATGTATTACAGAAGTATCAATTACAAATGGGGCACAGCCAGATGTATTTGTAGCAGTATATATAGCTTTTGCATCGGGTTTTATATTTACGGTACGTATACTATCATCGCTACATCCATTAGTATTTGTAGCAATGAGTTTAATAGAATAAGTAGAATCGTTTCCCGAATTGTTATAATATATAATATTGGTATCTTTAACAGAAGAGCCAAGGCCATTCCCAAAATCCCAGTTATAAGTTATACTCCCTGTTGGTGTAGTAGAATTATTGGTAAGATATACTCTTAATGGACCACAACTATCCGTATTACTCATGGTGAATTTTGCCAATGGATCGGCATATACTTTCACGGTATCATTTAAAGAATCCTTACAACCACCTGCATTTGAAGTAACCAGTTTTATTATATAACTAATATTGCTTCCTGTTTGATTTCTCGCCAAAGTAATGGTCGGTTGTGCAATAGCAGTATTATTAAATGAAGTTGTAGGATTGCTGCTCCAGGTATATACACTTGCATTGGTGCTACCATTTTGAACAGTGAAAACTATTGGTCCGCAGCTATCGTTTACCAAAGTATATATAGTTTTCGGACGAGCTTTAATAGTAATAGTAAGTGTGGTAGAATCTTTACAACCATCTTTACTTGTAGCTTTTAGTTTAATGGTATAATTAGAATCAGTTCCACTTTGGTTATCGGGAAAAGTGAAGGTGGGTTGCTTGGCTGTATCATTTGATATGGTAGCACCGGTAGTGCCTTGTATACTCCATTTCCAAGCAGTGATGAATGGAGAAGCCACAGTGGTATTGCTCACAGCCGATGTATAAGGAGCACAAAAACTTGTTGCACCAAAAGTAAAAGTAGGAGCCGGCATAGCATATACATATATAGTTTTCGATAAACTATCTATACATCCTTTGCTATTTGTTATAATAAGTTTTACCGTATAAGTTCCTGCGGTACTATAGTTTTGTGCTGCGGGTGTAGCAGAAGTAGAAGTATTACCATTTCCAAAAGTCCAAGCATAGTTTGTAATAGTTCCACCATTGGCAGTTGAAGTACTACTATAAGAAAAACTATTTCCGGTTAAACATTGGTCGGTATCATTTATAGTAAACGAAACGGTGGGCCCGTTTAATACTTTCATCGTTTTTGAAACGCTATCTTTACAACCTTTATTGCTCACAGCAACCAACTTTGTTATATAAGTTCCCGTATCTGCAAAACTATGCGTAGGGCTTGTGGTTGTTGAGGTTGCGGTATCGCCAAAAGTCCATTTGTAGGTCGATATAGTTCCAGAAGTAATGGAAGTTAAATTATTATATACAAAACTATTTCCACTAATACATTGTATAGTATCATTCACACTAAATGAAACAACAGGTTTGGGATATACTGTAATAGTTTGTGTAATACTATCACTACAACCAAAACTATTTATAATAACTAATTTTACATTATAATTATTAGCCGTAGTATAGGTGTGTGTTGGATTTGTAGCAGTAGAAGTATTACCATCGCCAAAATACCATTTGCGTGAAGTGATAGTGCCCGCAGGGGTTGTAGACGAATCGATAAATTGTATAGCAGAATCTAAACATTTATTTACGAAACTAAATTTCACTACAGGAATATCAAATACACGCATCTTTTTTGTGGCGGTATCTGTGCATCCATTTCCATCAGTATAGGTATATTTCAACGTAAATAATCCAACTCCAGAAGTGGTAGGATTGAACACACCCGCTGCACTCACGCCTGTTCCGCTCCAGGTGCCACCCGCAGGACTATATCCACTTAATGTGAAATTGCCATTGTTGAAACAGATGGTATCTATACTTTTCCCCGCATTTACCGTGGGCGGATTGAACACCGTAAAGCTTTGCGTACCTGAATCGGTGCCGCACTCGTTGGTGGCTTTGGCAACAATTGTATAAGTACCCGCAGTGCTATATGTTATAGTCCCAGGATTTTGTGTATTTTTCGATGAAGGACTGCCTCCTGTGAAGCTCCAATTATATGCACTAATGGTAGAGTTATTACTATTATAGGTTGCCGATGGAGATATATTATAAGGTTTGCAGCCATTACCAATAGCAGGTATTGACACACTGGGTTTCGATTTTACTTTTACAGTGTCTACTATATATACTGTAGTACAAGCATTGGTTACTGCTAATTGTATAATATATAATCCTGATGCAGTAAATTTATATATAGGATTGGTAGAAGTACTCGATGTACCTCCTGTAAATGAATAACCACTTGCCGGCGACAATACTGACCAAGAATAAGTAAGCCCCACTCCGGTACTTTGGTTTATCATAGTATCCGTAAGTGTAATACATCCGCTGTCGGGCTTAGGGGTGAAGGCTGCCACGGGTAGGTCAACTACTACTACATTTTTAGTCATTGTATCGTACTCACAAACACCAGATGGATTAGCTACTATCAATTTCATAGTAAAAATCCCAGTATCTTTGAGCTTTGCGGTAAATGTGCTTGTTCCCCCAGAAGTGGTACTCCCATTACTCCAATTAGTAGGATTGCCTCTTTTTCCTGATACGGAATCCCATTTATTTGGGGGATTAAATATCCACAATAATTTATAAGTCCCAACACAAGAGGATCCATTTATTACGTTACCAGCTGTGCTATTATCTGTGAATGTGACATTAGTATTTAAACAGACTGTGTCACTAGGAGAAATTGTAAAATTGGCTTTGGGTTTCTTGTTAAAGTTAAAGGGTCCCGCATAACTATATTTAGGCGAGCCTAAATTGCATAAATTTTCAGCTTCAACTTTAACATCAAATGAATTGGTTGCCCCTGAAGAAGTTGTATAAGTGCATGAAGATGTATTAAAGTGCCATAAAACAGAATCAGGTGGCGGATGTGAATATGATGCAGTAGTACCATCGTTACTTTTAAATGTATAAATAGTACCTGGAGGATTAGAACTATATGAAGATATGTTAATCCAAATACTATCCGGAGCACAGTAAGAAGGTAGTGTCTGGTTTGTTCCGGCAGATATACCTGGTAATAGGCCATTGTATATTGTACGTTTTTGTATATTAGTACATTGATTTTTACCTATAATAGTTATCTTTAAATTAAAAAAACCCTTCGATGAATAATTGTGAGTAATGCTTGCTCCAGAAAAATTCACAACAGTATCTTTTCCTCCGTCCCCCCAATCAAAAAAATGTGTGCTGTCTGTGGCAGCAGTTGTACTGCTGTCATCAACTATCAAATCAAAAGTGCCACTTTTGCAGTAAGTATATGCAATAGCAGTATTATAATCAGCAATACTTCCATCAGGCTTTTGCTTAATGTGAACAGTTTTTATTACAGTATCCGAACAACCAATAGAAGTATATGCAATTAGTGTGCTTGACACATTGGTATATGAATTCCCCAATTTGCTATATATATGTGTTGGATTAGCCGCAGATGAAGTAACCCCATCGCCAAACTTCCATAAATAAGTTGATGCACTAGTACTACTGTTCGTAAAGCCAATGCTTGTACCAGAGCAGGCACTATCTGGAGTAAACGAAAAACCAACAGTAGGCAACGGCATTATTATAATAGTTTTGGTAAGCGAATCGGTGCAGCCATTATTTACTACTATTAATTTCACACTCATGCTCGATGGGCTTGCACCTGCATTGGTAAAGCTCTGTGTTACATTTAGCCCTGTGCTTGTGGCCCCATTTCCATATTTCCAATTATAGGAAGTAAACCCACCGGTGCTGGCTTTAAATGAATCGGGTATAGCACTACATACACTGTCCTGATAAAGGGTAAATGCAGTATTGGGCTTGGCATTAATTTGTATGCTATCTATTATAGAATCTTTACAAGCACCAATAGTGCGAACCAGTTTCACATAAAATTTTCCTGTTGAATTATATATGTGATCTATGCTTCCAGCGGCACTTACAATACTGTCTTTCCCGTCTCCAAAATAAAGTCTATATGAATTAACAGTAACGGTATCGCTGAACGCGTATGTTATTTTGCTTCCAATGCAACCAGTGTTTGGTGCACTAAAGGTAGTGGTACCGCCGCATGCTAAAATGCTGTTCCACTTTAGTAAAAATACCAAGAGACCTAGGGTTTGTATTAATCGTTTGATTGACAATAGTTTTAAAAAAATTTGAAGCAAAATAAAGCCATAACCGTCAAATAAAAAATACCTTTTTCGTGGTATGTGTATCTGTGGGATTCAGAATTCGGGATCCAGGATTTAGCGTTTGAAACTTTGTTTACTTTAACCCCAATCATATATACATGTTTATATAATATGCAGCAATTTTTTCTGTGGCGTCAGCCCCCGAATCCTAAATCCCGATTCCCGATTCCAACCCCTGCAATACTTCTTCTATAATACTTCTATCATTACACAAGCGTGGCACTTTGTGTTGCCCGCCCAGCTTGCCTTTCGATTTAAGCCATTGATGAAAAGTACCATTGGGAAGTGTTTGTACTTTGGGCATCTGCATAGCCATATTCTTATATCTTTTTGCTTCGTAGTCGCTATTGAGCGATTGCAGATTTTCATCGAGCAATTTACAAAACTTATGATAGTCATTGGGCTCTTTTTCAAACTCGATTAACCATTGATGTGTTGGTTTTTCTGTACCTTCAAAATATATAGGAGCGGCGGTATAATCCCTCACAGCCGCTTCTGTGTGCTGCGAGGCAAAAGCTATAGCACGGTCGGCATTGTCTATCATCAGCTCTTCGCCAAATGCGTTTATATAATGACGGGTGCGGCCCGTAATGGTAAACTTATAGGGTTTGCTAGAAGTAAATCTGATTGTGTCGCCTACCAAATAACGCCATAACCCAGAATTGGTTGATATAATAAGTGCGTACTCTTTGTTCAGTTCTACTTCGTGCAATAAATGGGTTTTTGGATGATCGGTACCATAGTATTCCATGGGCATAAATTCATAGAAAATACCATAGTCGGTCATTAATAATAAATCGTTTTTACTGAGGTCGTTTTGCAAACCAAAAAATCCCTCGCTGGCATTATAGGTTTCCATAAAGTTGATAGGCTTTTTTGCAGTTAGCTCTTTAAACCTATTTCTATAAGGGGTGAAACTAACGCCGCCATGAACATATAATTCCAAATTGGGCCATACATCGGTAAGGTCATTTTTGCCTGTAAGCTCAAATATTTTCTCGGCCAAAACCAAGGTCCAAGTAGGAACACCCGAGATATTGGTTACATCATCTTTAATAGTAGCCCTTGCCATTTTTTCAATCTTGTCTTCCCAGTCAGAGAGCAAAGCAACAGACAAATCGGGCGTGCGAATAAAGTGTACCCAAAAAGGTAGGTTCATCATCAGCACCGCACTTAGGTCGCCATAAAAAGAATTACCGCCCATATTGTTTATTTGGTGGCTTCCACCCATCACCAGTCCCTTGCCTGAAAACACTTTGGTATCGGGCACTTGCGAACAATATATAGAAAGCAAATCGCGGGTAGCTTTTAAGTGGCAGTCCTCTACACATTCATAACTAACAGGTATATATTTGCTTTTATCATTAGTAGTACCGCTCGATTTGGCAAACCATTTTATTTCGCCGGGCCACAATATATTTTGTTCGCCCTTCATCATCCGTTCTATCCAGGGAGAAATTTTTTCGTAATTGCTAATGGGAACCCTGCTTTTAAACTGTTCAATATTCTGAATACTGCGATACCCGTGCAATTGTCCCCAGTCAGTATTCTTAGCCTCATCCACCAAATGGCGGAACAAAGCATGCTGGCCAGGATGCGGGTCTTCCATCATGGCCGCCACTTGATCGCTGCGTTTCCTAAGATACCAACTATAGAATGTATTGAATAATGACACGGTGCTACAAAACTATGATAGAGTTGGCGTTAATACAACTATAAAATTTCCCTTCCCCGCTTCAACCACAAAAGGGTGACAAGCCATGCCATGTCGGAGGTGGGCTCACTTTGGCAGTTCAATCGTAAAACTACAATTCTCGCCCGGTTCACTTTCTACTATAATATTTCCCCCGTTTGATTTTATTAAATCGAAGGCAAGCGAAAGCCCCAATCCGGTACCTTCATTGGCGGGTTTGGTAGTATAGAAAGGCTCAAATATATGTTTCAGTTCAGAGTGTTTTATGCCATTACCATTGTCTTCAATTCTAATATATATATTATTGTTTTTAATATACGTTTTTACCCAAAGTTGTGGGATATAATCAGGATTAGCCGATTTCTTTTCATTTAAAGCATAAAGTGCATTGTCGCATATATTTGCCAATGCTCGTGCCAAATCCTTCTTCGATTTATGCACCGTATTTTTATATAATAGTTCTATTTCAGGTTTAACCAAAAGCGAAGGAAATCGTTGTTTGTTTTGCTCTATACTATAATATAATGTTTCGCTAACCATAGTGTCTAAATCAAAATCAACAGGTGCACTTTTTACATTGTCCAAATGCCTAAGCATATTGGTAATAATGTCATCTGCACGTTTTCCATGTTCAGTTATTTTATTGGTATTTTCTTGCAATAATTGTATCACCGCTTTTCTTCCCTCCTCATTACTTGGATTATTTAATTCATCTAATAAATCATAATTTAGTTTAGAGAAATTATTGATAAAGTTAAGTGGATTTTTTAATTCGTGAGCAATACCCGCAGTTACTTTTCCCAGCGATGCTAATTTTTCTGACATCACTAATTGTTCTTGTGTTTCTTTTAATTCGGTTAATGTTTTTTGTAATTTATTCCTAGCTACGGTTAATGCACGCATTTGTATAAACATTAATAATCCAACAATTCCTGCCATGGCAAGTATAATAATCAACACATTTTTGTCTTCTTCTTTTTCTTTTATTTGTAGTTCTTGTAGTTCGCGTTGTTTCTGTGCCAGATCCAATTTTTGTTGCTGATTGTTGCGTTCCATTTCCATTTGGTTGTGCAGCATTTGCTTTTCGCGTTCAGTCATTTGCATAGAGTCTTTCATAAGGCTGAGGGTTGAGTTCATTAAGCCCACCACACCCTGCATTTTATTTACTTTGCCCTCCATTTCGTTGGTCTTTTTTTGATTGTCGATAGAAGATTGGCACAGTTGCAATTTTTCATTTATTTTATTTAATGAGGAACCGTCAGATAAGGTGGTGGCCAAATTTTTTGCCAGTGTAAGCTGTGATATGGCATCTTCCAATTTGTTTTTTGTAATATAAATACTACCTATTTCCATATAACAATGCATCATGCCCTTGCTGTTTTTTGGAGATTGATAATATTCTAATGCTGTTTTATAATAGTTAAAAGCCTCATCGGGCAGTGCCTGATTATTATATATAGTGGCATTTTGATAATACGTAATTGCCAATAATTCTTTTTCGTTAAGGCTATGTCCCAAGGCTTCTGCCTCGCTGCAGGCAGCATGGGCTTTTATATATTTTTTATCTTTATCATATAAATTAGAAAGCTGTAAATTTCCAATCATTTCCAGTTTCTTGAGCTGCTGTTTCTTTGCTTTTTCTGTAGCCTCGGTGGCTAGTTCAATCGCTTGTTTTAAATCGGAGTTTTGTATGTTTTTGCTCCTTTTTAGTTTCTTAATAATTTCTGCTCCCGATTTTCCGCTCTGTTTATGCTTATCAAAAAAAGCATCATCCATATCGCCCTGTGCTAATGAAACGTTGGCTAACATGAGCAAAAAAATAGCACAAAAAATATATTTGGTTTTATACATGTAAAAAATAAAAAATTAGACCGGCAAGATATTGCAAAAGAATGGAATATGAAAGACTGCGGCACTGGCTATCACGCAAAAGCTATTCGCCTTATATTTGCTGCATGAAATTACTCGAAGGAAAAACAGCCCTTATTACGGGCGGCAGTCGTGGCATTGGCAAAGGCTTGGCTCAAGTATTTGCACAACAAGGTGCAGCTGTGGCATTCACTTTTCTGAGCTCAGTAGAGAAAGCAAAGGAATTTGAAGATGAATTATTAGCTATGGGAATAAAAGCCAAAGGCTACCAAAGCGATGCCGCTAAATTTGACCAAGCAGAAAAATTAGTTGAAGAGGTAATGAAAGATTTCGGAGCACTGGATATTTTGATTAACAATGCAGGAATTACCCGTGATACATTATTGATGCGTATGACCGAGCAACAATGGGACGACGTGATGGAGACCAATCTCAAATCTACTTTCAACCTCACAAAAGCTGCTACCAAATATATGATGAAAGCCCGCAGCGGAAGTATTATAAACATGACCTCCATAGTTGGTATTACTGGCAATGCGGGGCAATCAAATTACGCAGCATCCAAAGCTGGTATGATAGGTTTTACCAAATCAATCGCCAAAGAATTGGGTTCACGCAATATTCGTTGCAACGCCGTGGCCCCAGGTTTTATTGAAACAGAAATGACCGGCCATTTAAGTGATGAAGTAAAAGCACAATGGTTGCAAACTATTCCACTAAAACGTGGTGGCTTACCAGCTGATGTGGCCAATGCCTGTATCTTTTTAGCATCGGATATGTCGGCATATATAACTGGGCAAACTATTAATGTATGTGGTGGAATGGTGATGTAAATTCGCCGCGGCGAATACGATTTTGTCATGTTGAGCGTAGTCGAAACATACGATTTAACACAATGGCTACTTCAAAATCAGAAAACTATATATCAATCGTAATTAATAATTAATAATTTAAATAGAATATGCTAACAAACCAATACTTCAATGAATACCGAACAGGGCTGTTGGTTGATTTGGATATGGCTTTGAACAAGCTTGAAGAAAAAAGCAATTTTACACCCGAGGATTTTGATATATATATAACTTCATCGGCTGTGTATTCATCTAATATTGAAGGAAACAGTTTGGATGTGGATACCTATTTAAAAAACAAAAAATTTCATATAGCATCAAAACCAAAGGAAACTAGTGAAATTGATGATTTAATTTCAGCTTATAACTTTGCGATTGAAAATCCGTTAAATGAAGACAATTTCTTTAAATCGCATCATATTTTGAGTGAGCATATATTGGATATCCCCAAGCACAGAGGCATGTTGCGAGATCAGCAAGTGGGGATTTTTAGTGGAGGTAAAATTGAATATATGGCTGTAGAGCCAGAATTTGTAGAGCCAGAATTTGACAAGTTTTTCGATAATATTCAAGTTTTATTAAGCAGGAAATTAAGCACACAAGAAATATTTTATTATGCAGCTTTTATTCACTTGGTATTCGAAAAAATACATCCGTTTATGGACGGAAATGGTAGGGCAGGTAGGTTGTTAGAGAAATGGTTTCTTGCTTCTCATTTGGGAAGAAAAGCTTGGTCAATTTTGTCGGAAAAATATTATAACGATAATAGGAAAATATATTATACCAATATTCATATCGGACTAAACTATTATAGTTTGAAATGGGAAAAATGCCTTCCGTTTTTATATATGTTGCCGCAATCATTAAACTTAAATTCTATATCATAAAAACCTAGTGAATATCTCTACCCCATACCCAGTTTGGTATCTTTTATTATGCATCGTAGTTGGTGCTGCTGCTTCGTGGTGGCTGTACCGCAAAAATAAAATACCTTTCGAACCAACACAACGTTGGCAATTATATATATTATCTGCATTCCGATTTTTAGCCATTAGTTTAATATGTTTGTTGTTGTTTAACCCCCTATTAAATTCGGAAAATAGCCATAAAGAAAAGCCTTTAATTGTAGTAGCGGTAGATAATTCGCAAAGTGTTAGAGCCAATAAAGATTCTGCTTTTTATCGAACAACATTTGTAGATAATATCCAAAAGATTGAGGAGCAACTGGGAGATAATTTTGAAGTAAAATACCTCACATTCGGCGAAAAAATAACCGATGGAAACAATATCACATTTACCGAAAAACAAAGTGATTATAGCACCCTAGTTTCTGGAATTTATTCACGCTACGAAAACAATAATATAGGTGCTTTAATTTTAGCTGGCGATGGTTTATATAATAAAGGTGTGAATCCAGTTTATGAAGCCAAATCGTTCAAGTTCCCTGTGTTTACTATTGCCTTGGGAGATACCAACCACCAGCGTGATTTACGAATTAAAAAAGTAAAGCACAATGAGATTGCTTATCTGGGTAATACATTCCCGGTAAATATAAATATTGTAGGCGATGGTTGTGCCGGAGAGCAAGCAAAGGTTTCTATTATATATAAAGGCAACGAAATTTTTAATAAAAACATTATTATAGATGGGCAAAATTTTGCTATCGATATTCCCGCCGTTTTGGACGCCAAAGAATCGGGATTGCAACATTATACTATTAGTGTAACGCATCTCACAAATGAAATAAGTTATATAAACAATACCTACCAATTTGCTGTGGAAGTGCTCGATGGCAAACAAAAAATACTACTGGCGGCACTTTCTCCACATCCTGATTTAGGTGCTTTGAAAAAGTCGATTGAAAGCAATAAAAACTATGAAGCACAAATAGTTTTTGCAAACGATCTTTCAAAAATAACCGATCTAAAACAATACAATTTGGTAGTGATGCACCAACTGCCCGGTACTACCAATTCGGTACAAAATATATTGAACAACCTGCGTCAAATGCAAATCCCGACTCTATTCATCGGTGGTACACAAAGCAATTGGCAAGTATTATCATCCTATCTTTCTGGATTGAAAATTAGTAGTTCGCCAGCAAATGAGAATGATGCAATTCCTATCATAAATGGAAGTTTTAGTTTGTTCTCATTAAGTGATAATTTAAAAAGCAAACTCGGAAATTTCCCACCGCTCAAATCTCCTTTTGGAAATTATTCTAATACAGGTTTTGAGGTTTTGGCAAACCAACAGGTAGGCTATGTAAAAACAAATAATCCATTAATTGCATTGAGCAAAGGTAATACTTGGCGTGTAGGAGTAATATGCGGAGAAGGTATATGGCGTTGGCGTTTGGCCGATTTTAGTCAAAATAAAAACTATGATGCCTTTGATGAAATTATCAATAAAACCGTACAATATCTGGGTGTAAAAAGTGATCTCAGAAGATTCCGGTTGGTTAATTTTAAAACGGCGTATTTAGAAAATGAACCCGTACAATTAGATGCAGAAGTATATAATCCCAGTTATGAATTGGATAATAAAAATGATGTAGAATTTTTTATTAATACTGCCGACGGAAAACTATATAAATATACATTTTCTAAAACAGCCAATGCATATACTTTAAATGCGGGAATATTAGCCCCAGCAATATATACCTATACTGCTAAAACCGTGCTCGACGGAAAGACGGAAACTGTTACGGGAACATTCTCCATACTCCCACTACAAAACGAATTGGGCGAAACCGTGGCCGATCACAACCTATTGGGTCAACTAGCTCAAAACACTGGTGGCGGCACGTTCTACCCCAAAGAAATTGACAAACTGGTAAAACAACTTAAAGCCAGCGAGGTAATAAAACCTATTATATATACCGAACGCGAAACCACAGATTTAATTAACCTGAAATGGTTGTTTGTTATTATATTACTATTTATGTCAGTAGAGTGGCTGGTGAGGAAAATGAATGGGGTTGTTTAGTAGACAGTGGTTAGTAATTAGTTGCTGACGCTAGAAGGCAATAAGTTTTTTTGAACCACATAGAGTACATAGTTTTTTTTACCATGCTCTTCATGTTGAACTTGACACCATAAACAACTGTACTCTTGCCGATGAGCGAATGTTCCGCCATTGCGAATAATACAAATTACATCATCACCCACTTTTCTTTTTTGCTAAGTTACAAAAACAATTACAAGACCAAAATAAATTTGCTATCTTTGCCTTATGCAATTATATAAAGTATCCATATCATTGTTTATTATAATAGTAGTGCTGAACGGCTGCAGGCACAAGTGCCAGGACGCTACCAACATAGATTGTGAAAATTTCGATCCCTGCACTCAGGAGCATGTCACATCTGCCGATTTTACAATGACTGAAAGTTATAGTTATTATGATGAGCACACTAACAAGAACGAAAAAATAACGATGGAAACAGATACTACTTGTTGGGGGGTAGAGCTAAAAGCAAAATATGATGCCGATTACTATGAGTGGCATGTGGGCACTGATACCGCAGTTAGACACAGTAAAAGTTTTTATCTGGATTTGAGTCTGAATGCCAAAGGATATGGCCTCATAGATATTACCCTAATAACAAAAAGATATAAACCCAGTAAGTGTTTCCCCGATGATGATGGAGCTGATACCGTAAAGAGAACATTGTACAGTTTGGGTTATTATAAGGATAAACCCATTTGTGGCAAGTACTACGGACATTTTGATACGAAACCAGATAGTAATTTTACAATTCAGGTATTTGTGAAAGGGAAAATTTCAAACCTCGAACGTCTGTGCACTATTGACACAATAAATGATGTTCGTATTTATAGTTATTTCTTTGCCATTATGGAGAGTGATTGCAGTGTACCAGTGGGTGCTGGAAGATTAAATAAGGAGACTAGAGAATTAATTATAGATTATTCTATAGCAGATCAGTATTTCAATATATACAAAAAAAGATTTATAGGAACACAAATAAAATGACCATGAAAAAAGCCAGCCATTACGGGGTGAGAAAATGAATTTAGTAAACAGTGGTCAGTAATAAGTTCTTAGTGCCTACGGGGGCATTAGCAACAGGCGTCAGCCACTAACCACCAATCACTCCAACCGCCGAATGGCACATTAACAATCAACAATTAATCATTAACCACTACTGACCTACCACCCTGGGAAATCTCTCAAGAAATTATTTTTTTGCTTCTCTGTCGATTCTCTGATACGGATATCTGGAGATTTTACTTTGGGTCCTTCTTTTATAATAATTTCATTAAACTTAGCCTCGCTGCTTAAACCGCCGAGTGTACCTTTACTATAATAGAAATAATACCAAGTACCTTTATTGGTTAGCAAATACATATTCATAATATCGCCCTGTTTTTTCTTTTCAATAGAGATTTTCATTTTCACAAATTTATTCAGCAGCTTTTTATTAATTGCTGTTAAACCCGCTTCTCCATCATATATATATCTTTTGCTTTTGCTGTGCCATTCTAATTTAAGACTGCCAAAAACCAACGCTTTTTCAAATTCATTTGCAATTAAAAACTTCTCGTCTTCTATATATTTTTTCTGCCATTTTTCTAAGGTTTTATCATCTAAAAACTCGGCTGCACATTTTTTAGAAAAATCGCTGCCATACCTAACTGTTTTGGCCCGTTCATTATCTGCTTCAAAATTGTCGAACATATTATTGAGTGCCGATTTTGGGAATGGAAAATCCATCAATAACATGGTCTCAAAATTTACCGAAATAGTATCGCCCATTGTTACATTACAATTTCCTGCGGCTTCAATTTTTATATCACTCATCTTAAAATTAAACTTAAATCTCCCTTCCGCATAGGTTTCGTTTGTGCCTTCTTTAATTAGGAAATAGGGCCCGCGTAACGATTTTCTTTGGTACCTGGCTGAATCGGAAATTACAAATTGTCTATTGTCTTCATCATAATATAATACACCATGTGCCCTGAGTATTTCTACGTCGCCAAAATACCTTTTTCGGCACGAGAATCCCGCATACACATGGGGCGAATCTGCATTATAGGCAATGCCCGTAAATAGGTCGGCTTTATATTGGTTCTTGGGCGAGCTGAAAGATAATATCACTGAATCGGGGTTAATGCGGCGAACAAACTGATAGGGCTCTGTTCTTAACGACCATAGTTCGTGTATGGGTCTGATAAATCCATCAAATTCCAGAAACAGGGCATTGGATAGCAAATTTACATTGCCTTTGAAACCAAACTTAGGCCCCACCAAAAAACTGTCTCTATCATTAATGGGGCAAGTTCCCACAATGCGGCCACGTTGGTTGTCCGTAATTTTTTCGAAGTGTATTACCTGTTTGTGTCCTTTGGAGTCTACATAATCATAAAAGCCTCCGCCCTCCATTTTATATTTTCCGCGAATCTGAATTTCGCAATCATATAGTTTGTGATATTCACTCACACTATCGCAAGTAAGTCGCGAGTTGAGCAAGGGACGCATAAAGGCTTCCGACTCTATAACAACATGCTGCTTGTCGGGATATATTTTACCATCGCACACATTAATAAATGGCACCTCGTTAATGTCCAGTATATTGTCTGACATGGTATAGGTGGCCTTGCCCGCAGTGAACTTGAGCGAGTCTTGTCCGTTTTTAGTCGAAATAAAATGAGGGTCGTCGGTACCTGGAGGTTTTATAAGCGTAATTTTACGAGCATCGATTTCCCATTTAAAATCATTCAAATTTGTGCGGTATTCATTAATGGGGAAAAAGGTGTTTTCGCCTTCGTTATTCGATTTAAAATCGCCATATCGCTTATCAAAATCAACAAAAGAATTTACATTGTTCGAGAAAAATGCAATTCTTGTGGTGTCATCCCCTTTTATTTTAAAATCAGATACTGCCGCATTCACCGTAATAGGATGGAAATCGAATACTTCTGAGGCGAGCACTGCTTTATCAAACTCCAATCGCCCACGCCCTTCTAGGGTAACAGGGGTTAGTGTAATAGTGCCATACATATTGGCTTTGCCTTTAAAAATATCTAAAGGTGTTTCGCGATTGCTCACATCCATCTGGTCTTCTTTTGCTTTCCAGTGCATATATACATCGGTACCTTTCACATCGGGAACAGATGAGGTTCTGGCAATATTATATTCTTCAAACATACCATTGGTTGAGTCGAGGAACATAAAGTAGCGGGCAGAATAACCCACTGATGAAAGGTATTCTACTTTACCAGTTCCTATAAAACCTTCATTGCTTAAAGCCACCTGTCCAAAGTTTTTACCTTTGCCTCCATACATGGCAAATCCTTCGGGAGGCACCTGCCTAACAAAACCCAAAGAATAATCTTTTTGCACGGTAAGTGTATCGGTAAAATCAGGTACAATTCCCCCAGATGCAAACAGCCCCGAAAGTTTAATATCCTCCAATTTGAAATTATCTAAACTGCGGATAGTAAAAGGATCTGTTTTAAAATAAAATTCTTCTCTGTTATATACCCCACCAAAAATTTCTGGTTTATCATAATATACCATGGCTCCGCGGTCGCTCACAAACATGGGGTATTCAGGATAATCTTTCAGTCCTGATTTGTTTGTTTCTTTGTCAATATATAATGTTCCATATATATTTTGCAGCACCGTTTTTACCAATACATATTTTTCGGGATTTTCACGCGAAGGGCATACAAAACGCATAGAGTCCACATTGTCTAGTTTGATCAGGAAATTATTATAATCGAAGTAAAAGTTTTTGCCAAAGAAATCAAAACGTCCTGCGTGCATTCTTCCACCAAATGACATATTCCTATTTTTGCGAACGGTAAATTGTTGCGAGGTTGGTACCACATATACACTTTGGGAATCGGAAAATTGCAGACCTTTTACACCTTCCAATACCAAGTCGTTGTTCAATAAGTTTATCATACCGTTGGGTTTGGATGATATTAACGATTGCATCCCTATCACATCAAAATCTGCTAGTTTTTCGTGGGCTAAAAAATATTCTGAGGTTTTCGGTAAAACCGTTACAAGGTCCTTGTCTCTATCATATAATATAAAACCTTTATCGTTCATTAAAATAAGCAAACCAGTAACAAATTCTGTTTTGTTATTCATAAACTGGGCAAAATCTGCTGGGCTAAAAACTTGAGGATTTTTATAACCATCTTTTTTTCTCTTGAGCACAAAAGTTCGCATCCTTTCAATGGGGTTATATTCCAAAATACTTTGCAAAGCATCATAACGCTGATCCCTAAAATAATTGCCCGATTCAAACTTAGCTGTACCTGAAGGGTTAATCATACTAAAGGCATAAAAAGGCAAATCGATAGTCCAAAAAATAGCATCGCAAGTAATCTCCATACGGTGATAAGAATCTTTGAACGGGGTAAGGCCAAACCCTTTATCGCTACGTGTAACAGATAATTCGCGGGTTTTTTCGCTAAAGTTACATCCGGCAGAAAGATGGAAAACAGAATCTGTTTTCTCCGTAACCGAGTCACGCATATATAAACTAATCATTGCATTATCAGTAATAATACCTGCTGGTTTTATTACAAACTCTTTTTTAGCAAATGCCCTAGCGGTTAGTTTGTTCTTATAATATATATCAATATGGGCTCTTACCGAATCATTGCCGTTTGCTTGAATGCCTTGGCCCTGATGCAAAAATCCTCCGGACAAATCAATATTGGGAAATATATTTTTGATAAACAATGTTTTCTCGTATGAATTAAACTTGGGGAAAAAAGTTCCTGCTCCTCGGGTCACATTTCCTTTATCCTCAAAACCGCCATATAGTGTCTGAGAAAAAAAATACGTGTTTTTATAACTTACCGAATCGGCTTTAAAATCAGAACGTACCGTGTTTACGGTGTAGTTGTTTAGCAGTACAAAAACCTTGGTTGTATCAAGCCCTGTTCTACGCCAATCGATACGGCCCTTTTTGCCAGTCCATTCATTTTTATAGGGTAAATAGGTGCCCGATGTGTTTCTAATAAATATAGTATCGGCATCGGTTACTGAGCAGGTGATATCTACATTTTTTAATTTTAAAATAGGATACCGTTTAAATTGTAAATCATAACTCTCGGCATTGGTACTCCATTCATGTTTATCGTCGGCAAACAAGGTACGTCGAGTGAAAAAATTAAGTGAAAAATTTAAAAAATTAGGCAATTTGTCGGGATCATTTTCAAGAGTTTGTATATAGAATCCCATCCATTTATCTAGTCCTGTCTCTTCGCCCGGATGGGCCAAAAAATAATTGATAATCTTTATATAGGGCCAAAAAAAGTCTTCCTGTGTTTTGCCCGACATAATCATGGTATTACTGGTTTTTACCAAAAGCCGCTTTTGAGCAGTGGTAATCACATTTTTCTTCCAGTTTTTAACAAAAATATCGGCATCATCATTTAGTTTGCTATTGGCAGGTTCAGCCAAATACTTTTCAAAATCATTGATAAATTTTACGGTGTCGACATTAAAAAATGTAATCTGCGAAAAACCGTTGTAGCTCAGTAATATCAAGGCGAATAGCCAAATATGTTTTTTCATCTAAAAGTATAAAAAGTAATCGTGTATTTAACTAACGTAAAAACGAGGTTTTTATTATTATTTATTTTTTTAATAACGCCATCGCAGTCCAATCGTTCTCCATTATTTTATGCTTCAAAGTTAGGCCATGCGGCAAGGC
>JANYDJ010000258.1 GCA_025363675.1 Flavobacteriaceae bacterium
TACTTTTTGTGTAAAAAGTATTGCCCCCACGGCGAGTGGACGGCTTTAAAACAGATCATGTTGGTCATAATTTTACGTAATAATATCAAAAAAAATACGGTACCCAAAAAGGATGCGAGCTAAACGCCTAATTCTAAAAAAAAATAATAATTCCCATCCATAAGCACGGCCACCATCATTTTAAAATTTCTGATATAGGCACCTCTTTTTCAAAATTAGTCTTAATAGTAGTATACTTTAACTTTTGCAGTTCTTTTTTGGAATTAATCCTTGAATATGATAGTATTCCTCCAAAGAAACTAATAAAAACAAATAATCATTATTACTTCATTCACAGTGCTAATGGGAGGTCATTGTTAATAATTAGCTGAGTTCCTAAGTCTTTGATTTTATACCAAGGCTGTTCTGCCTTTTTTGAGAAGCTACAAACTATAAATTTCATCGGGAAAAATCCTATCTTAGTGGTGTACAAGTCTTTATTCTTATAAGTTGTTGTCTTATTTTCAAAAGTCTCATGCATTGTATTAGTAACAACCTTATCTACATAGAAATTACAGCTAAATATAAATTCATTTTCATTTTCAATGAGATCATTGAAAATAAAATACTTGTAATTAGCATCATAGTCGGGGTGCTGGGGGTCAGGGTTCATTTCTTTTAGTGATTCATTTGTATTCAAGTTAGGAATATCTTTAAAGTAAATCTTTTGCATAGTAATTAATTTATCACCTGACAATTTCGATAAAAAAAATCCTTCTTGATCTTTAGCGGATTGACTGGACATATTTTTATTAGGTCCAAAAGTTCCATAAATAACCTTTAATCCATTTTTGCTATATAAAGAACACATATACAAGTCTTCCCCATCTGGAAGACTAATAGGATTAAAGGTGCTTAATTCAAATATAGTATTTTCAGTGAGGTTATACTCATAATTATATAACGTATTAGCTTTTTTCTGGTCATTTATTTTTACAAGAAAAGTGACTTTTTTGAAATCCTCATCAACAATACAAGCCAAGTATTCTGCGGACTTTTTTGTTTCAAATTTTTTTTCTTCAAAGGATTTATTTTGAAAATTGAAGATGCTAAAATATATTTTATGATTTTCACTAGCTATTACCACGGCCCCGAATGGAGAAAAAACTAAATCACGAATTTCTCGCATTTTTTCTTTGGTATCATCAATTTTAATCACCTTCTTCGTTGATAAGTCTACTTTAATAAATGTACATTTTTTAGTGTGACGATAATACCCCAATAGGCTGTCAGATACTAGTATATATAGAAAAGATTTATATTCTTTAACTATATGTAATTTCATATTTACACCAATATCAACAGAAAGGGAAAAGAGTTTATTCAAATCCTTATCATATTTTTTGATGTATACTTTGTCGTCGATACTTGAAAGGTAAACTAATGCCACTCCATTTTCATTTAAAGAAATTGCTTTACATCCTCGCACGTGGCCTGTAATTTTAAATTGCGTTCGTATTCCTTCATCTGAGAGTTTATTTATTACTTCCGATGATCTATTATTTTGAGCTTCCCCAATTTGCGGAAAAAACAATACCAACAGGATGATGAATTTTAAAAAAATATTTTCCATTTTTTTGATTGATTTTATTCCGGATAGACTGCAATCTTATTAACAAACATTACTGTTTTCGCATCTTTGGTGCTTTTGTTTTTCTTACCATCTTTTTCTTTTACAATTTTCTCCCAGCCATAAACTATATAATGGTTATCATATAATACACCACCATTTATAAAGTTACGCTCAAGCACCGATTCCCCATCAATGTTCTCAATCTCTTCGGTACTAGAAAGCTGACTAACGGTATTGTCTTTGGTAAGTTTTACAAATTTAATGGTACCATCGCTCATTGCCATAGTGAAATATAAATCGGACTCCACTATTTCGTTGCGGACCAATAGTATTCTAGGCGTAAAGGTTCTATAGTATGGCAGTTTTATATTTTGCTCCCATTTCTTTTTACCATCTTTAGTAAAGCCAAGTATAATTAATTTATCATATACATAACCATCAAAAACCGTTCTGGTTGTATAGCTTTTCGTTGAATAATTATAATAAGATTCAGTATGATAAGTGGGGTAATAATTTTCAGCAGTTAGTATAAATTGATTCTCGTCTTCTATAATATCATGGAATAATACGCCTCCACTATATGCTCGCTCTTTTTTGGAAGGTGCCACACCCGCATCCTTTTTCTTTTTTTGATTTTTGGTCATAAAGCTTTCCAATTCATCAAACCGAACCACTGTGGTAAAAGCACATTTGCCATTAACTACTTTGCTTAAATAAAGTCCTTGGGCTGAGCTTCCTGAATTTTCAGTGAGATACTCGGTCTCAGGGCCATAAGTACCAAACACCAGTTTTTCATCACTATTTAAAGTATTGATCTTCGCACTATAAAAGTCTTTCTTCTCTGGAAGGTCCACCTCTGTTTCCTTTACTTTGCTGGCTTTGCCGGTACCTGCTAATTTGTAATTGGCAACATATATTCTATTTTCTTTTTTCTTTACTTTGTTTTTTATGGAAAGATTCAGCTCCTGCTTTTCTTCATCCAAATCGCCACCAAGTATTGCCGACTGATTAACATACTCGAGTAGCTGCTCATCCGTTTTTTTATTCTTAAAATTAATACTTACCAAATAAGGATTATAAGGAAATTTTGTATATCCAAATAAAGAAGGTATACCCAAACCCAAACAGTTCAACATAATTCTGCTACTCATTTTCCCGGGAGTAAGGCAATCAAGTGTTGTTATGAAAACCCCGCCATCACAAGGGATAAGCGTATTAATCATTCTGTTTTTTTCAAATACGCCCGTTACTTCTATACTTTTTTTGGTTAACATATTAAACTCAATCACTTTATAATTTTGAGTATAACCTGGTGCGTAATTTAAATAGTCTATTATCAATAGATATATATAATCTTTATATTCTTTAATAGAACTAATCATTGATTTCTCATCAAAATTAATAGTGGTTGTATATACTTTATTTAAATTTTTATCATATTTATTTATATATACATTTTGATCGCCAAACAAAGTGTATACAAGCATCATACCATTGGTGTCGAGGCTTATCATTGATACTTGTTGGGGATTGGTGCCAATATCAAACTGCACACGGCTTTGGTCTTCATCGATTACCTGAGCCTTGTCGCCATTTTTTTTGCTCTTCTTTTTTTGTGCCAATGCATTGTGGCCAAAAGAAGTAACACCTATAATAAATAATAATATAATAATTTTTTTCATTGGATTAGTTTTAGTTAAGATTTTGCAAATATACCCACATACCATAATATGCACAACCTTAAAAAGCTAGAAGTGCGAAGCGTGCAAGCCGATATAAGACGGAAGCAGGAAGACCGAAGTTTTGCTGACGCCGCTGCCCTATGGCAATCCCATCGCCCACCTTTCAACTTCGTACTTGCAGCTTCCAACTTCCAACTTCTTCGCTTAATTTTGCCCCCCATGCAAAGCAATTACAACTGGCAAACCATTAAAGAGTTTAAAGAAATACTGTTTCAACAACTGGGGCAGATAGCCAAGATTAGTATTAACAGGCCACAGGTACACAATGCCTTTACGCCACTTACCGTAGATGAGATGATAGAAGCTATGGAACTTGCCCGCCAAATGACCGATGTGGGCGTTATCATACTTACAGGCGAAGGCGGCAAAGCTTTCTGCAGCGGTGGCGACCAAAGCGTTCGCGGGCACGGAGGCTATGTGGGTGGCGATGGTGTGCCCCGCCTCAATGTATTGGACCTGCAAATGCAGATACGCCGCATACACAAACCTGTAATTGCCATGGTAGCAGGCTGGGCCATAGGCGGAGGGCACGTACTACATGTGGTATGCGACCTTAGTATAGCTGCCGACAATGCCCGCTTCGGGCAAACCGGCCCCAAAGTGGGAAGCTTTGATGGAGGCTTCGGTGCATCATACCTTGCACGTATTGTGGGACAAAAAAAAGCACGCGAAATATGGTACCTCTGCGACCAATATAATGCCGATGAAGCTTTGCAAATGGGTTTGGTAAATAAAGTAGTTCCACTCGACAAACTGGAAGAAACAACGATAGAATGGTGCAATAAAATTTTGGAGAAAAGCCCCATTGCTTTGCGTATGCTTAAATCTGCTTTCAATGCCGAGCTCGACGGGCAAGCCGGAATACAAGAACTGGCAGGCAATGCCACACTATTATATTACCTAAGCGAAGAAGCCAAAGAAGGTAAAAATGCTTTCTTGGAAAAACGCAAACCCGATTTTGATAAGTTTCCTAAGTTCCCTTAAAAATTATACGATGTACGATTTACGACTTACGATTTTAAGGTGCTGGAGTGAAAGGCGAAAAACCTTTTCATTAAGACAAATTGATTGTATAGCTGGCGTAAGTTACATCGTAAATTATATTGGTGTAAGCTACATCGTAAATCGTGAATATGCCTTCTGAATATAACACCCCAATTCTACTTATAGCCTTCAATCGCCCTGATACCACAGCGAAGGTTTTTGAGCAGATACGAAAATTAAAACCCAAACATTTATATATAGCTGTTGATGGTGCCCGAACAAATAAATCTGGTGAAAAAGAAAAGTGCGAACAAGTAAAAGATATATTTAAAAACATAGATTGGGATTGCGATACACACACACTTTTTCGTGATAAAAACTTAGGCTGCAAAATGGGCGTAAGCTCTGCCATTACCTGGTTTTTCGAAAATGTTGAACAAGGAGTTATTATAGAAGATGATATATTATTAGACCCTAGCTTTTTTAATTTCGCTGAAGAATTGCTGGAGTATTATAAGGATGATGAAGAAGTGATGGAAATTCATGCAGTTAATTTTCAACCAAAAAAACGAACAGAAAATTCATATTACTTTTCAAAATATGCATTGGTATGGGGTTGGGCAACTTGGCGTAGAGCTTGGGCAAAGTATGATGTAGCAATTAAGGATTATAATAAAACTATATTGGAAGAAACAATATCGGATAGCAAAGTAATTGGGAAATACGATTACAATCTACAACAAATTATCAAAGGGAATATAGACACTTGGGATTTTCAGTGGAATTATACTGTATGGAAAAATAAAGGACTTACCATTACCCCCGAAACTAATTTGTGTGCCAATATAGGTTTTGGTAGTGATGCTACTCACACAACTAATATAGATTTCCATTCAAAAAAAATGAAGATGGGTTCTTTATCTATGCCTCTAGAGCACCCCACAAACAAAGTGAGAAATGTAAAAGCAGATAAATATTATGAGTCGTTTGCATTAGAGCCTTCCTTATTTAAAAGATTGTTTGCAAAATATTTCCCATCAATTTATTATATATATATCAAATTATTTTAATTGTGTTATCATGAATTGTAAAATCTGTAATAGCTCCGCCGAAGTATTATTCAATGAAAGAATATTATTCAAATATGATATAAAATATTATAGATGCCCTAACTGCGGTTTTGTTCAAACGGAAGAACCATATTGGCTTGATGAGGCTTATGCAAATGCATTAAATTTAAGCGACACGGGGTTGTTATATCGCAATAAAAAGCTCTTTGAAAAAACATTTACTATTTTAAGAGTTACTTTTCCTAAAGATTCTAAATTTGTTGACTATGGTGCTGGCTTTGGAATATTTGTTAGAACAATGCGTGATGCAGGCTTAGATTTTTATTGGCAAGACAAGTATGCAGAAAATCTTTGTGCAAGAGGATTTGAGTATGATACAAGTCGAAAATATGACGCCCTGACTACCTTTGAAGTATTTGAACATTTAGTCAATCCTATGCAGGAAATAGAAGAGATGTTTAAACTATCAGATACAATTATTTTTTCTACCGAAATGATTTCTGATACTCCTCCCAAATTCAATGAGTGGTGGTATTACCAACCTAATCATGGACAACACATAGCTTTCTATAGTAAAAAATCATTATTATATATCGCCAATAAATTTAATGCTACTTTATATACAGACGGGCATGGATTTCATACGATATCTAAGAAGAAAATCCCTATGTATAATTTGCTATTAAAATTATCAAAAATTGGGTTGCCTTCTCTTTTGAAAAAAACAGTAAAATCTAAATATTTTAGCGACCACCTCCTTTTGTCTCACAAAACAAGTTAACCAAATACAACTTTTTATCTAATAATATAAACAATCCCATTTGCATTCCCGCCACGCGTAGCTGGCAGCAAATGACTGTCATACGTTACCAACCATATATATATATCGGCGTTACAATTTACTCCCTTGTATGTACCATCCCAGCCTGCATCTTTTTCAGTACCTGTATATATATGTTCACCCCAACGACTGTATATATCCAAAGTATAACTATCTACCATAAACATGGTTGGCTTAAACACATCGTTTAAAGTATCCTTATGCCCCGGCGTGAAAGCATTGGGAAACCATATCTTTGGAGGGCAAATTTCAATTACTTCAACTGAATCAGACTGGCTACAACCAAAAGTATCTATTACAACCAAAGTGTACATACCCGGTATAGCTACTTTTATAAAATCTATAATACTGTTAGTGGGTTGCCAATTATAATATGTATATTTCCCAGCATGTAATACAATCGTATCATGCAAATCCATACATAGTGATTTTTTATCACCAAGTTCTAGTATTTTATGCGGAAAATGTGATATTTTGATAGTATCATAATAATCGCAGCCTTGGTCACTAACTTTTGCCCAATACTTGCCCGGCTTGGTTATTGCTATCATAGTTGAAGTATCTTTATTACTCCAACTATGAGTTAAATTTCCAAATGGCTGACTTAAATTTACAACTTCATTGAAACATACAGTGGTATCATTCCCAAGATTTAAGAAAACTGGTTTGTATATTCTTTTAATAGTTATAGAGTCTTTAACTGTGCCGCAATAGTTTGATGCACTTACCCAATAGGTTCCTGCAGTTGAAGTCATAATAAAGCGGTTCGTATCACCCATATTCCATAAATATTTATAACTATAATTCTTAGCGTCTATAGTGTAATTGAAATCTTGGCAAAAAACTGTGTCGGTACCTAAATTAGTTTGTGGTTGAAATAATTGATTTATTATTACAGTATCTGATACAGAAAAACAGGCATTATATACTTTTATGGTATAAGTATTTGGAGTGGTTATATGTTTTATTGGGCTAGTATCACCTGTACTCCAGATATAACTATCTCCTATATGGGATGTGGCATCAAAATCCAAACTAAATAAACCACAATAAATTGTATCATTCCCTAAATCTACTATTGGAAGTAGGGGCTGACTTATATTAATTGTATCAGAATTTTGCCAACATTTATTATAGGCATTCACGAAATAGATTCCCGCTTTGTTAATTGCAATACTTGAAGTAGTATCGCCTGTATTCCATATATAATTGCAAAGTGGGTTATATATATCCAATTTATAAGTAAAATTATTACAAAATGAAGTATCGTTTCCTAAGTTTACATTTGGCTTATTGTATAATAGAATCGTAATTGTATCAATCGCATTCCCGCATTCATTATTTACTTTTACAGCATAAGTTCCTGTATTCGTTATATGTATATTAGCCAAGGTATCTCCCGTACTCCACATATATGTTGCTCCACTAAATGTAGCATCTAAAGTTTGGTGAAAAGAACTACAATAAAATGTATCGTTCCCTAAATTTACAGTTGGTGCCACTATTTTTTTTATATTTAATGTGTCTGTGTTTTGCCCACATTCATTATATACTTTTACCCAATACATTCCAGGCTGAGAAATACTAAATGAGCTACCTGTGTCGCCTAAATTCCAAAGATAGCTAGAATATGGATGAGCCACATTGATATTATAAGAAATTTGATTGCTACAAGTAAAAGTATCATTCCCCAAATTTGGATGGGGTATACTTTTTAATAACAGAGCAACTGTATCATACGAACTATAACAGGCATTATATACTTTTACCGACACTAAACCAATTGGTTGCACCTGAATAGTTCGCGTAGTATCGCCTGTGCTCCATATATATCTGTTTTTCGATATATAGGGATTGGTAACAACGTTTTTAGCATCTAATAATATATTTTGTGGACTACAATAAATAGTATCTTTTCCTAAATTAGCAGCTACGGGTAACATATTATCTATATTAATGGTATCTGAACC
>JANYDJ010000262.1 GCA_025363675.1 Flavobacteriaceae bacterium
CTCTACTATTTGTAGTATTATTTTCTGCTTGTTCAGATGATAATGGGCAACCACAAGTACAAAAAAAACAGACCCAAGCCCCCAAAGTAATCTCAAAGCCTTCGCCTATAATTTATGTACAACCATTTACTTATTTTCCAAAAGAAAGAGTAGAATTAATTAAAAGAGAATTAAAAAAGTTCTATAAATTAGATGTAGTAGTTCTACCTGTTAAAGATATTTATGCTTCTGCTCGTTTAGAAGGCACAGACAGATATGCAGCTAGTATTATTCTGGATTTATTGCAAAAAGATTTAAATAAACCCAAAGATAAAATATTGGGTTTGACAAGTTATGATATATATGATCCAAAGGAAGTGGATGGAGTAGAATATCCTTATTGGGGAATATTTGGTTTAGGTATGATGGACGCTATGCCATGTGTTGTATCAGATTTCAGACTTATAAAGTTCAAAAATAAAACAAATGATTTTGTAGTGAATGTTGTTCTGCATGAAATAGGACATACGTTTAATTTAGACCATTGTGATAAAGATGAGAGATGTCTGATGAACGATGCAAAAGGAACAATTGAAACTTTATATAAAGAGCAGAAATGGCTGTGTCCTGCTTGTGTTAAAAAAATACAAAAGAAAGGGATAAATATATAATGCATTTTACACATTATCGCCGTTCTCCAAGAATTGTAACTTATAAATGAATGCACTCACAAATACAACCCAATAAACTGTGTAACCTATCATCATTTATGAACCCCCACCACATATCCAATACCGGCAGTAAAACTCCATTGGCCATTGTTGAACAAATAATAAATCGGCGTGGTAAAAATCCATTTTTTATAGAGGAACTGGGGGCCAAAACCCAGGGTAGGCCTAAATATTACTTCAGTTTTAGGATCTCCGTAATCAGGGTGATTTTTTTCCAAGCTCATTCGGATGGAGGGCAGCATCAGTAAATTTAATTCGCAGTTACCAAATTTGGTTTTTGCACCCACACCACCAAAATTAATGAACATGCCTTTGTCGCTAAAGGAAGCACTAAGTGATAGATCGAATGATTTGAAATTGGATTCTTTTTTTTGTCCGTAGGCTGAGCTAATCATTATCATAGCCATGCCAATTAAATAGATACGTTTCATATAGGTTGTTTTTTTGAAAATTGTTTTTTTGAAAGTTGTTTTTTTGCCAAAGCTCCCCATGCACTTGTCCATAATAAACTTGAAAATAAGAAGAGAAACAGCATGGAAATACCTGCTGCATATACACTCCATTTCTTCCATATTTTTTCAATGCTCACTTCTTCGTATCTGCTGCAAAATAGCATCCCCTCGCTGTCTTGGCAATCGCCATTTTTTAGCATCGCTATTGCAGGGTCGGTAAGTCCTGGTTCCCAGCGGCCAAAGCCTATTTGCCAGCGACCATCGCCGGCACTATTGGGCAAGGTGCATTCACGTAGCATAATAAGATATACAATGAGCAGCAGGAACGAAAGCCCAATATATATAATAGGTTTTTTAGTGGAAGGCGTTATAGGTTTTTCGGAATTGGCCACTAGTACCAAAACCCATATACATATTGCAGAAGTAATAATGCTGATATTGGGGAATAGGGGAGGAGCGTAATCGGTAAAAAAACTATAGCCTGGTATTGCTACCCCGATGGTGGCAACAATACCTTGATAAGATTTAAGTATATCAAATATTTTCACGATTATTCTTCCACTAATTGTAGTTCTGTATTTTCATATATCTGAACTTTTTTGCTAGTATCGCTGGTACTTTTTCCATTCCGTACACACCATATATAATAGTGCCCCATGGGTAATTTAGCAGTACAATGATTTGTACGATTGTTCATTTCCATAGGTTTCACTTTTGAGGTACGTTCTAAAATTGATTCGTACTTTACAGCAGCTCCTTCCCTTGTTGTAGTAACATTAAGCGTTTTATATATATCGTACTTAATGGATAGTTTTGTTATTTCTTGTGTGAAATCTTTATAATAACCCTTGCTTTCACAAGTGGCCATTTCCTGCCGGTACCACGTATAGTATTGTTGAAGCTCTGTTGGAATTTCGCCTGTTGGAGTCTTTTGCCTGAACAAGCGTATGCTCTCTTCAATCAATGGAATTTCTTGAGCAACGGGCATGTAAGCACTTTTATTGAAACAGCCAAAACAGAGCAGCAGTATTGGTATATATTTCATATTATTGGTAAATGAAGTGGCAAATATATGTGTCTGAGTTTAAAAATGATGTAAGCCATGGCGGAATTAATATTGAATTAGATAGCCCCAAAACTGCCTGTTAATAATTGATTGCTTAGCCCATTGTCAGTTCTTGTTAACAATACCAATAAAAATATGACACCTTTCGTAAATATGAGTTTGCGAATCTGTTTGTAGCATTTATATTTGCTGTAGAAGGGATTGTTGTTGGGCGAATAAAACAGCTGGGAACAATACCATATAAAGATTTCACTATTATCAATTTAACATTTAAATTATGCATAAAATTATTCTCTCTATTGCTTTATTGATAAGCTTTAGTTCCATTACCTTCTCTCAGGTAGGCATAGGAACCACCACTCCAGATAGTTCAGCTTTATTGGAGTTAAATTCAGTTTCTAAAGGGTTTCTCGCACCGAGAATGGCCGCTGTTCAGAAAAATGCTATTCCCAATCCTGCATTAGGCTTAATCATATATCAAACTGATAGCACAAGCGGTTTATATGTGTTTGATGGGAGTACTTGGATAGCAGCCCTAGCATCAGGAAATTTTGTAGACCTGAGCACCAATCAAAGCATTAACGGTACTAAAACTTTTAATACAGATATTTTTGTCAATGGCATACAATTAGGTTTGGGTGGAAGTAGCATTGTTACAAATACTGCTTTAGGTTTTAATTCCTTAAATGCAAATTCAACAGGGGGAAACAATACTGCTGCTGGCTATCAGTCGCTATTATATAATACTACAGGAAATTCCATCAGTGCTTATGGTGTAAATGCTCTGCAAGCAAATACCACGGGAAGCTATAATACAGCGGCGGGTATGAATGCCATGTATTCAAACACCACCGGTGCTGCCAATACCGCGATGGGGCATTACTCCCTGTATTCAAACACGACTGGTAGCTATAATAATTCCTTCGGGAAGAATGTACTGAGCAATAACACAACAGGCAATTATAACAATGGCTTTGGCTATAGTACCTTGTATTATAATACTACGGGTACTTTCAATGCCGCCTACGGTAGCTATTCACTGTACTACAACACTACAGGTTCTTACAATTCGGGCTTTGGACATTATGCTCTGTTTTCAAACACTACGGGCACTGAGAACGAAGCATCAGGGTACAATGCCCTTGCACTCAACACTACAGGTAGCGATAACACCGCAGGCGGTTACAAGGCCCTGTATTCAAATACCACCGGAGGTTCAAACACTGCAAATGGGGCATTGGCACTGCAAGCAAATACCACAGGAAGCTACAATACAGCCACGGGGATGAATGCCCTGTATTCAAACACCACCGGTACCGCCAACACTGCGATGGGGCATTACTCCCTTCTTTCTAATACTTCTGGGGCATATAATACAGCCGCAGGTATGCAAAGTATGTATTATAATACAACAGGTTATGATAATGTAGGAAATGGAACCAATGCATTGTATAATAATACAACTGGATATTATAATACTGCTGTTGGGTTTCAAAGCCTGTTTTCAAATACTTCTGGGGCATATAATACTTCTATCGGATTAAATAATCTATACTCGAATAGCACTGGCGATCACAATACTGCCGTTGGTATAGATGCATTGTATAATAACACTATCGGCACTTATAATACGGCCATAGGGTTTGCTGCGGATGTGAGTTCGAATAATTTAAGCAATGTAACCGCCATAGGATATGGTGCCACCGTAAATGCCAGCGACAAAATAGTAGTAGGTAATAGTAGTGTGAGTTATATAGGTGGTCAGGTTAGCTGGTCAACTATTAGCGATGTGCGATTTAAAAAAGATATTACGGAGAATGTACCGGGCTTAGCTTTTATTACCAAGTTGAGGCCGGTTACTTATCACCATGATATGGACGCAATAGCCAGGCTTATGAAAACACCAGATTCATTGCGTCACAAAGAATCTGAAATGCCGGCAGGGGCAATGCTTCGTACGGGTTTTATTGCACAAGAAGTATCGCAAGTAGCTAACCAACTTGGATTTGAATTTAGCGGTGTAGCCAAACCGCAAAACGCAGATGATTATTATAGTTTGCGATATAGTGAATTTGTTGTGCCTTTGGTAAAAGGTATGCAAGAACAACAAGTACAAATAGATGAACTGAAAAAATTAGTTGCCCAGCAGGAGAAACAAATACAACTACTGCTTAAAAAATAAATCAGTCAAAGTATAAAGTATCAGGTATAAAGTAGCAAGTATTAAGTATCAAGTAGCAAGTAAATCAGGCGTCAGCCATTCATCATTCATCATTCATCATTCATCATTCACCATTCATCATTCATCATTCATCATTCACCATTCATTCGCGTCAGCCCCCGAATCCCGAATCCCGCCCCCTAAAATGTTAAACCTAAAACTAGCCACCGACCCCCGCTGGGCAAACATAGCCGAAAAAAGCCTGGCCGAAATACTAACCGACCATGCCTATTGCGAACAAAAAGCTGCTACATCAGGCATTAATATGATAAACTTTTGTCCCGGTCATACGCGTTTGGTTAGTGAGATGGCAGCCTTGGTAGCAGAGGAGTGGGGGCATTTTAGAAAAGTATTAAAAGAACTGGAAAAACGCAATTTACCACTCGGTCATAAACGTAAAGATGAATATGTAATACAATTACTGAAACTGAAATTTGGCGGTGGAAATCGCGATAACAATACCTGCGAAAACCTATTAATAAATGCTATGATAGAGGCAAGAAGTTGTGAAAGGTTTAGAGTACTTTCACTCAATATGGAAGACGACTACTTTAAACAATTCTATCACGAATTTATGGTTTCAGAAGCGGGGCATTATGCTATGTATATAGATTTGGCCAAAGACTTTATGCCCGAAAAATATGTAAGCGAACGGTGGGAAGAAATACTGGAAGGCGAAGCGAAGATACTCTCTGTACTTGAGCTGAGAGGCGACAGGGTGCATTGAGGAGTGTGAGTGTGGCACTCGTTACCACCCTCGATTGTTTTTTTACCGCGGAGTACGCAAAGTAAAAACGCAAAGTACACAAACAGTATAATAGTATTTGGCGACCTTTGCGAGGGCGAAACTTGCGAGAACTAGCAAATATAAAATCAATAAAATATAAATTATAAAATCCCCTAACTCACTCTCCCCCAATCACCATTTTGTCTTTTATATAATTCAAAATATTTAGAAGTATTACTATTTTCGGGCAATTGTAATAGTGGGTCTTTTAATAATAATTCTTGAGCTTGCTGCCGTGAAAGCGTTACCCATTTTTGGTCGTGAACGATGGAGGCCAGTTTCAAATCTAACATTCCTGATTGACGGGTTCCTTCTAGGTCTCCGGGGCCACGCAGTTCCATATCTACTTCTGCTATAATAAATCCATCGGTGGTATCTACCATCGTTTTTAGACGTTTGCGGGTGTCGGCACCAAGTTTATCTCCTGTAACTAATATACAAAAACTTTGGTCGGCACCGCGTCCTACCCTGCCCCGCAGTTGGTGCATTTGTGCAAGGCCGAAACGTTCGGCACTCATCAGCATCATTACGCTGGCATTGGGCACATTTACGCCTACTTCTATTACAGTAGTGGCAACTAATATATGTATATCGCCTTTCACAAAATTGCTCATCACATTTTCTTTTTCTTTGGGTTTCATTTTACCGTGAACCATGCCAAGTTTATATATTGGCTCAGGAAAAATTTGTTTCAGTTCTTCATAGCCACCCATCAAATGTTCAAAATCCAATTTCTCTGATTCCTCAATCAATGGATATACAATATATATTTGTCGGCCCTCCGCTATTTGTGTTTTAATAAATGTATATACATCGCTCAAGCCACGCAGGTAGCGGTGGACAGTGCGTATAGGCTTACGCCCTATGGGTAATTGGTCTATTACAGATATATCCAAATCGCCATACAAAGTCATAGCTAAAGTGCGTGGAATGGGTGTGGCAGTCATCACCAAAATATGTGGTGGCTCCTGGTTTTTTTTCCAGAGTTTATATCTTTGTGCTACGCCAAACCGGTGCTGTTCATCTATTACCGCTAACCCAAGATTTTTGAATTGTACTTTATCTTCTATCAATGCATGGGTACCAATTAATATATGTATTTCTCCATTCATTAAATTCGTATCTATATCTTTTCGTTCACTATTAGAAGTGGAACCCGTTAAAAGTCTGCAATTAATTCCAGTATCATATAATAGTTCACTAATAGTTTTATAATGCTGAGTTGCCAAAATCTCGGTAGGAGCCATTAAGCAACATTGATAATTATTGTCAATCATCATAAGCATACTAAGCAAGGCCACTATAGTTTTACCACTGCCCACATCGCCTTGCAGCAAGCGGTTCATCTGTTTTCCCAAACCCAAATCGGTACGAATTTCTTTTAATACTTTCTTTTGTGCATCGGTTAATTCAAAAGGCAATTTTGTACTATAGAAATTATTAAACTGCTCCCCTATTTGTGTAACTATAATATTTGTTTTTTGAGCACTTACCTGTTGTTTATAATGAAGAATTTTTAATTGCAGAAAAAATAATTCTTCAAATTTGAGTCGGTCAATAGCTGCATTGGCCATATCTATATTTTCAGGGAAATGTATATTTTTCAAGGCCATTTTCCTGTTCACCAATTGCAGATTATCCAATATAGAATCGGGTAAATTTTCTTGTATATAATACTCGGGATGGTGCACCAATGTATGCGTAATTTTTGCTATAGCACGACTATCAAAATTTCGTGCACGCATTTTCTCGGTAATGGAATACACAGGCTGTATGCCCGTTTCAAACTTTTCCCTTTCGGGCAACGACAGTTCAGGATGTGTTATAGATATAATATTTCTGAACACCGATGGCTTGCCAAAAGCTATATAAGTTTGTCCATTTTTTACAAAATCATCCAACCATTTTAGTCCTTGAAACCATACCAATTCTATATGTCCTGTTCCATCACTAAGTGTTGCTTTTGCACGCATACTTTTCCCTGTTCCTTCTTTCTTATAATTTTGCAATACACCTTTCACTTGTATATAAGGCATCTGATCATCAAGGTCGCGAATAGCCCATATTTTAGACCTATCTACATAACGAAAAGGAAAGTGCATCAACAAATCGCGATAGGTAAAAATATTCAATTCTTGCTTCAGCAAATCCGCACGTGCAGGCCCCACACCTTTAAGGAACTCAATTTGGGTTTGGAGGAAATTGCGATAAGTGTTTGCCATTTTTGCAAGGCAAATTTACGATTTACGATGTACGATTTACGATTTTTTTCAAACAATAACCCACATCATCACCTAGACAAAAGTGCATAACATGTGGTTGGTCACAAGACACAACCACAGGCAGTCATGACAAGGTACAGTAGTTGCGTAAGCAAACATCGTATGTCGTAAATCGTACATCGTAAATAAATTATTCCTCCACCGGAGCAACTGTTTCGGGCCAGAAATTATTGAAGCGGTCGTTCTCTTCAATCTTATAATATTGCCCTGCTGATTTTATATATAATGTACCTTTCACCTTTATCAAAACCATATCTGTTGGCTTCATTCCATATACTATCATTTTTTTTGTATTATACCGATAGCCTTTATAATTTACAGGAGATTTCCAAAACTCTACATTCAGCATCTGTTGCGGTTTGTACTCTATTGATTTATCAGTTTCATTATTATTATTTTCTACCTGCTTATTGCCTGCAGGAGTTTGATTATTTCTATAACTATTAGTACTCTGAGGTAGCATCATGCTTTTCTTTTTCAAAGCTTTCTTTTCGGCATTGGGCACTTCCATGGCTAAGTATGTGGTAAAATTTGTGTCGAGCAATAACTCATCTGTTTGCACTTTAAAATTATCTGCAGTTTGGATGGTTGCGGGAATATCTTCCATGGCCACTATGCCACCATCATAGTCTTTATTAGCTTGCTTTTTATCTTCATCCTTGGTTATCGGATAAATAGAATCGCTTATATAATTTGTTTTCTCATCCAGTGTTAGCACATCGCCTTCGGCAGCTTTTGTTTCAATTTCATTTTTCTGCTGCTCTCCTTTACGGCCCAAATGTTCAGGAGGGTTGTCTTTCAATCCAGGCTTTAACTCAAATTCTTGAGCCACCTGTTTTTTATCTTTATCAAAATATACCAACACTCCATAACTTGCCGATAATAAAACCAAGGATGCAGCAACAGCATATATAATAGTAGTTTGCCAAAAAGTATTCTTATATACTTTCGGTGCATTTTTTTCAATATATAATTTCAGCTCGTGGGCACGGTACTGTTTGGCCACTTCTATAGCCATACGCACCGATTCTAACTGTTCACGCAGAGCCTCGTCACTACTAAGTCGTACTTCAAACAGACCCGTATCGAACGCACTCATTTGCCCTGTGAGGTACTTTTCTATTTCTTCAATATTGGGTTCTTTACTTTCCAAATTAATATACGATATCTTCTTTTTTAAGTTTTGATTTTACAATCACTTCTAGTTTTTTTAAGCACTGATATTTTTTTGCTTTGGCTGTATCTGAATTTGCAAATTCCATTAACTTGGCCACCTCATTCATATTATATCCATCGTAATAGAAATACCCCAATAGTTTTTTGCAGGTATCTCCTATTTCATCCATACATTTTTTTAATATCTTATAATCTATTTTCTTTGTTTCGCTTTCATGCTCATAAGGCTCAATGGCAAGACTATCTAGGTCTGTCTCTCTGTTCATTTTACGTAGTTTGTTCCACCACAAATTCTTAGCCACTGAATATATATACGTAGTGTACTTAGCTGAAAGTTCAAAATCGGGATGTAATGATTTTTGCCAGGTAATTACCAAGGCGTCTTGCACGGTATCTTTTACATCGTCTTCGCTACCGTTATTTTTTAATATATAGTTTCTAATACTTTCGTAACACATTTTATACAATTCAATCAATGCTTGCTGATTTCCCGCTTTCATCATGGCAAGCAGGTTTTGGTCAGTAAGTGGTTTTGATGGTTGCATGTTTGTTAGCTACTAAAAGTAAATCAAAAAAAAATTAATTTGCTATAGCTCTAATCAAGTCGTATTCTGTTATTATATGTATTTGCCCGATGGTATCCTTAACCAATACGGCTGAATTTTTCTTGTTTATCATACCCGAAATTTTTGCTGCTGGGGTATTCAAATCAACTATCGGGAAGGGTTTGCCCATTACCTTTTCCACTGGATTATTTATATTATATGGATTCTCCAAAATCTGACTTAATACAATACTTTCTGTAATACTTCCCACTATATCATCGCCATCGGTAATAGGAATTTGTGAAATATCAAGTTCTTTCATTTGCCTCACCGCATCTTGCAATATGGCATCTTTGTTTATGGTTACAAATTGTTTTAAATCTTTATGATCTATAATACTTTTTGCAGTGATCACTCCTTCTTCCAAAAATCCACGTTCACGCATCCAATCATCATTAAAAGGCTTGCCTATATAACGGCTGGCATGGTCGTGGAATATAACAACAACCACATCGGTGGGTTTTAACAAATGTTTTAATTGTGATAGTCCCGCAATGGCACTTCCTGCTGAGTTCCCCACCAGTATACCTTCTTCTTTGGTAATACGGCGGGTCATAATTAATCCATCTTTATCCGTTACTTTTTCAAATAAATCTATAATACTAAAATCCACATTTTTGGGAAGAAAATCTTCTCCTATTCCTTCGGTTATATAAGGATATATTTCATTCTCGTCAAGCACTCCTGTATCTTTATATGTTTTTAATACCGACCCATAAGTATCGATACCCCAAACTTTAATATTCGGATTTTTTTCTTTCAGATATTTTCCTGTTCCTGATATAGTTCCGCCTGTTCCTACACCCGCAACCAAATGGGTAATCTTGCCCTCTGTCTGCTCCCAAATTTCGGGACCTGTCTGCTCATAATGTGCTTGCGTATTGCTTAAATTATCATACTGATTCACATACCAACCATTTGGAATTTCTGTTGCCAACCTTCTCGATACCGAATAATATGAACGCGGATCGGAAGGCTCCACATTGGTGGGGCAAACTATTACCTCGGCACCCACAGCTTTCATAATATCCGTTTTCTCTTTCGATTGCTTATCAGTGGTAGCAAAAATACATTTATAACCTTTTACCACTGCTGCTATAGCCAAGCCCATTCCCGTGTTTCCGCTGGTGCCTTCTACTATAGTGCCACCCGGTTTTAGTACACCGCTTTTTTCAGCATCTTCTATCATTTTCACCGCCATTCTATCTTTTATAGAATTGCCCGGATTAAAAGTTTCGACCTTAGCTAGTATAGTTCCTGGGATACCCGCAGTTACTTTATTCAATTTCACCAAGGGGGTGTTTCCTATTGTTCCTAATATATTATTATGCCACATGGGATTTTAGTCGTTAGTAATTAGTGGTTAGTGGTTAGTCGAAATAGTCGTTAGTCGAAATAGTCGTTAGGGGCGTTTTGGGTGCTGGTATATAGTATTTGTTCGTCCTTTGTCTTTCGTCTTTCGTCCTTTGCCTATTATCTATATACTTTCTCCTGCAAATATATGCAGCCTAAGCCAAACCTTATTTCCTAAAAACAATAAAGGCTAATCACATATACGCAAATATTATAGTTAGCCATTATCACAATGTCTTTAGTTAACCACCGGAAGCTGCTACAAAGTCTTTATACTTTATACTAACTACTCTATACCAATTGCCATCCTGAGTGGAGTAGAAGGACTACTTAATAAATGTCTTCCATATATCATTCCCGAAAATGAGCACCATTAGCGTGAGCAGAATTATCATACCGATTACCTGTGCTCTTTCCAAAATCTTTTCGCTTAGTGGGCGACGGATAATCATTTCAATTAATAAGAAAACTACATGACCCCCATCAAGTGCCGGAATAGGAAGTAAGTTCATAAACGCAAGCACCAATGATATCATAGCGGTGAGCGACCAGAATTTGGTCCAGTCCCATGCATCGCCATAAAATTTCATAATACCAATGGGGCCCTGCACTGAATTGGATGCTGACACCTCGCCCGAGAATATTTTGCCGAATCCTTTAAGATTGTCGGTGATGGTGGACACGCCTTTGGTTACACTGGCGGTGAACGATTGGCCGAGGGAGTATTCTATATGATCTTGTGCAAATTCATCATAGTTTTCTATCATTTCTATTCCAATTTTGCCCTCGCTATTTACTTTGCAAGGCATGGTAATAGCTCTGCCATTTCTAATAACTTGTATATCGATTGTTTTATCTTTACTGGTGCTAAGAGCGGTTATCAATTGATCTTCGAATATGATGGTATCGGTGGAAATTTTCACAATCATATCGCCTTTTTCTATTCCCGCTTTCTTGGCATACTCGCCATCGGTTAATGCATTTACTTTAAACTTAACGCGTGCATGTATAAAACCACCTTTGGTACTTTCGGTTAGTTTATCAATAAAATTGGAAGGAAGCTTAATTGCTGAATCTTTGCCATTGCGGTTTATATTTATTACAATGTTATTTCCATATATGATATCTGTTTTAAAAAGTTCATCGTAATATTTAATATTCTGTCCTTCCACTCCTGTTATCATATCACCGGTTTGAAAACCCAGCTCTTTGCCAAGTTTTTCGGCAACAATGCCATACTTCATATTTTTGAGTGGCAAATGCTTTTCGCCATTCACATAAAACAACATCCAAAAAATAAAGATACCCAATACAAAGTTTACGGTTACGCCACCCAGCATCACAATAAGTCTTTGCCAAGCGGGTTTAGAGCGGAACTCCCAAGGCTCGGCAGGTTTTTTCATGGCTTCTTTGTCCATGCTCTCATCTATCATACCTGCTATTTTCACATAACCACCCAAGGGCAACCAGCCCATTCCGTATTCCGTGTCACCAACTTTAAAAGAAAACAATTTGAAACCCCACGCATCGAAAAATAAATAGAATTTTTCTACTTTAATTCCAAAGGCCCTTGCCGCCAAAAAATGCCCCAATTCATGCAGTACAATTAAGATTGATAATCCTAATAACATTTGGGAAGCCATTATTAAATAATTCATTTTTTATATATTATGTTGTTGTTTTTATTGCAAAAGATTAATGGACAAAATTAGGGCATTACCGCCATTGCCCAATTTGTATAATATCATATTGGGGTAAAAAAATCTACGGTTCGGTTTGTGGATGAAATTGGGAAAGTGTGTGGAGGGGGTTTGGTTCTTCGTCTTTATTTTTGCGAGGATATATGAAAACAAGTAGATTATTACATCACCTTGAGTTTGTTAAATCCAATCTAAAAAAGATTCAATTTTTCAAGGAGTTTAAATTATCAGTTGAACAAGTTTCGCTATCTACGAAGGGGGAGATAAAATTAAAGACTGCTGAACAATTACTGGATGAATTATAGTAGGGTTTAAAATCAATGACAAATTATATAGATTACATAAACGAAACACTCAAACCGAGAATAACCGAGCAGGAGGTTGTTCTTGACTTGTTTGCTGGTTGTGGCGGTTTATCATTGGGCTTTGAGGCAGCTGGCTACAAGACAATTGGCTATGAAATGGACCAAGCAGCTTCTGACACTTATAACAAAAATCTTGTTGGCGATTGTTTCCCTATAAAACTCGACCTTGACTTTGAATATCCGCAAGCAGATATTGTAATTGGTGGACCTCCTTGCCAGCCTTTTAGTGTAGGCGGACATCAAAAAGGAATGGAAGATGCCAGAGATGGGTTTCCTGTTTTTATAGACGCAGTTAAGAAGTTGCAACCAAAGGTTTTTATGTTTGAAAATGTTCGGGGACTTTTATACACGAACAAATGGTATTTCGACTTAGTATTAACAGAACTCCGCAAACTCGGTTATATAATTGACTTTAAATTACTCAATGCAGTAAATTTTGGTGTTCCTCAAAACAGAGAACGACTTTTTGTTTTCGGACACAGAGTAAAATTTAATTTTCCAAAACCCAATCATCATAAAGTAACCGTTGGAGAAGCAATAGGTGATATAATGTTTACTACCCCACCTGAGAGTAAATTTTTCACTGCCTCAATGGACACTTATGTTGCTAAATATGAAAAGGCATCTTCGTGCATCAACCCAAGAGATTTGTATGCTGATAAACCAGCAAGAACCTTGACTTGCAGAAACCTTGCAGGTGCTACAGGTGATATGCAACGAGTAAAATTAAAAGACGGAAGAAGAAGAAGACTATTACACAGCGAAGCCGCAAGGCTACAAAGTTTCCCTGATTGGTATGAGTTTATGGGTAACGAAACACAAAGATATAATCAAATTGGTAACGCTGTTCCTCCACTTTTAGCTTATCAAATGGCATTAGCATTGAAAGAATGCTTTCAAATGGAAGAACTTTATTCAGCAGAAGAAATTATAGAAAACAACTTACAACCTAATCAAGTGCTGACACTTTTTTAATATGAAGAATTACATACCGAAAAGCACTAAATCAAAAGCTGTTCAATATATTATAAATGAAGCTCTCGACATTTTGGAAAGCGTTGGTATTCCAATGACGAAAACTGAAAGAGGTTTGGAAAGAATGGCTGTTTGTTTTCTTGCTGTTGCTGGTGTAACTAAAGACTGGAGCAAAGCGAAAGAGAATGCAAATTTGAAATCTCGTGATATTATAAACCTTGTAAACAAAAACTTTGAAGAGAAAATCTCATCAGGTTCTTATGACGACATCAGAAGAAAAGATTTAAAACTGCTTGTGCTTGCTGATATTGTTGTGAATAGTGGCGTAAACAAAGGTTCTGCGACAAATGACCCAACAAGAGGTTACGCTTTACATCCAGACTTCAAACAATTAATTGTTACATACAAAACGGCCAACTAGACAAAGAATTTAAAATCATTCAATAAAAAAAAACCTTCTCTTGCCGACATACTTTCAAGAAAAAGAGACCTTGAAAAAATTCCTGTAAAACTTCCAAACGGAAAACCAATCGAACTTTCACTTGGTGAACATAACGTTTTACAGAAAGCACTTATTGAAGAATTTCTTCCTCGTTTCGGAAGTGACTGCACAGTTCTTTATATTGGTGACACATCAAATAAAACTTTACATATTGAATTAGAGGAACTCAAAAAACTAAATTTCTTTGAGCTTTCTCACAATGAACTTCCCGACATTATTGCATACAGCAAAAAGCATAATTGGCTTTACCTAATCGAAGCAGTTCATAGCTCAGGACCAATGAGCGAAACAAGAGTTTTAGAATTAAAAAAAATGCTGAAGGACTGCAAAGCAGAACTGATATTTGTAACAGGTTTTCTCACTCGACCTGACTTTAGAAAATGGATGTTAGATGTTGCTTGGGAAACTGAAGTTTGGATTGCAGACAATCCTGACCATTTGGTTCACTTCAACGGACATAAGTTTTTAGGAGCATATTAGCCAACACTCTTGGTGGCACATTTATATAGGCTCTCTAGTTAGACATAGTCTGCTAACTTGAAACTTCCATCCTCAAAAAAACTTTTTTCAAAATAAATTTTGTGCAACCAAATCATTGCACATATATTTGCAACCGATTTGTTGCATAATAAATAATTCAACGCCTATGAGACGAGATATATTTCAAGCAATAGCCGACCCAACACGTAGGGCTATACTTATTTTAATTGCCACACAGGCAATGACACCCAATGCTATTGCGGAAGAATTTCACATAAGTAGGCAAGCTGTTTCTAAACACATTCAAATGCTGACAGAATGCGACTTGGTGAAGCAAGAATACCAAGGCAGGGAAATATATTACTCACTTGAAATTGACAAAATGAAAGAGCTCGATAAATGGATCGAACAATTCCGCAAAATTTGGGCAACACGATTCAACCAACTTGACGAAGTACTAAAAACAATTAAAAAACAAAAAAAATGAACAACAATTCGCTATTCGATTTTGTCGTGGACAAAACAACAAAAAAGGTATTTATAACCATGGAATTTGGTGCCAACCTTTCGCTAGTGTGGGATGCTTTTACCAAACCAGAAATTCTTGACCAATGGTATGCTCCTAAGCCGTTTGTATCAAAAACAAAATTTATGGATTTTGAAGTTGGCGGTCGCAGATTTTACGCTATGGTAAGTCCCGAAGGACAAGAGCGTTGGGCTGTTCAAAAATATACTTCCATAAGCCCCAAAACTAATTTCAAATTCTTTAATGCTTTTGCCGACGAAAATGAAAACCTCCAATTGCCTGGTTCTGATTGGGATTTGAATTTCAGCGAACAAAATGGAACAACCAAAGTGAGTATTACTATATACAATGAATCGCTGGAACGTATGGAGAATTTGATGGAAGGTTTTAAAGGAGGAATGGCTGCAACTTATGAAAATTTAGTAAATCTCTTAGCATCCAAACAATATATATAGTTGCTTATCCCTTGTCACCCACACAACTCCGCTGCACGCACCCTCGTCTCTGCATCGGTATGATATAAGTCTTCTAAACTGGGAGTGGATTTGAAAGTAATTTGCTGCAGGCACTCACCAATAATATCACTCATTTGTATAAAGCCTATTTGGTCATTTAAAAAAGCGGCAACAGCTATTTCGTTGGCAGCATTAAGTATGCACGGGGCATTGCCACCTTTTGCACAAGCACCGATTGCCAATTGCAAATTGGTAAAAGTATGATAGTCTGGTTTTTCGAAACTAAGATTGGGGAAATTTGCAAAATCAAATCGGGGGAAATCATTTTTTAATCTTTGTGGGAAACCGAGGGCATATTGTATGGGCAATTTCATATCGGGCAAACCCAATTGTGCTTTCAAGCTACCATCAGTAAACTGCACCAAACTGTGCACAATAGATTGTGAGTGAACTATAATATCAATCTGCTCGTTTTTCAGTCCGAACAACCACTTGGCTTCTATATACTCAAGCCCTTTATTCATGAGTGTTGCAGAATCAATGGTTACCTTGGCACCCATAGTCCAGTTGGGGTGTTTCAATGCTTGGGCTTTGGTAACAGTATCCAGAAACTCTCTGTCTTTTCCTCTAAACGGTCCACCTGATGCGGTGAGAATCACCTTTTCAATTTGTTCCAAAGGTTCGCCCACTAGGCATTGAAATATGGCCGAATGTTCAGAGTCTACCGGTATAATAGATACTTTGTTTTCTATAGCCAATTCACTGATGATACTTCCTGCCACTACCAATGTTTCCTTATTGGCCAAGGCGATATTTTTTTTGGCATTGATAGCAGTTATCGTAGGCTTAAGTCCCGAAAAACCTACCATGGCAGTAAGCACCATATCAATCGTGTCCATCTGCACCACTTGCTCAATAGCATCAGCACCACTATATACTTTTATGGCATGCAATTTCAAAGCAGTTTTCACATATTCATATTTAGTAGCATCAGCAATTACCACCGCATTGGGCTGGAATTCGATAGCTTGCTCAATCAACAAATCGGCATTGCTGCCGGCGGTGAGCACCTCCACTTCGAACAAATGTTCCTGCTCCCGCATCACCTCCAAAGCCTGTGTACCAATGGACCCCGTAGAGCCCAATATTGCTATATGTTTTTTTTTAGTCATTTAGTCGCTAGTCAATAGTCGTTAGTCGTTAGTCAATAGTCGTTAGTCAATAGTCGTTAGTCAATAGTCGTTAGTCAATAGTCGTTAGTCAATAGTCGTTAGTCAATAGTCGTTAGTCAATAGTCAATAGTCGTTAGTCGTTAGTCAATAGTCGTTAATCTTTTGTCTTACATCTAGCTAATAAAATCAGGCGTCAGCCCATTAACCATTAACCATTTATAATTCATCATTGTATTAAGGTTTATACCCCGATTCCTTAAATATCTTATTATAATCTTTCTCTTTCATTAGGTTTTCCAAAGTTACATTTTCATGGGTATCCATATATTTTTTTACTATTTTGTAGCCTACCCATGCCCCCAGCCTTGGTGCCGACTCTTTAGGCAATCCTTGCGTAAAGGGTCCATCGGCAAAATAGCGTTCGGTTTTTTCTTTGTCGTTGCTATAGAAAAGTTTTTGGCCAGCAAAATGTTCCCATACTTGCTTCTCGTTTTCTGCTAACCACTTCAATTGCAAACCACTATACTCTCTTCTAATACTGTCATGTTCATTTGGAAGCATGGCATCGATATAATACTGTTGCATGCCGTTCAAAATCATTTGCTGCATAAATACTGGGCTCTGCCTCACCCCGCCAAAAGTATATTCAAACAATCCATCTGCAATACGTTTCCCAAAGTATTCGGGAGCATATTTTTGATATCGGTACTTGGGCAAATCGGGAAGTACTTTATATAGGAAATAGTCGGGCCCCATAAAATAATCGAGGCTAAAGCAAATTGATTTTTCGTAAACCCCCGCTCCATTGGTACGCATTCCATTTACCACAGTAACCAAGGTGGGCAGTTGCCCCTCAGGAAAATAATATTTGAATCGGCTATAAACTGCAGCTCCTATTTTATCAACGTCTTTCAGGTCTTTAAATTTCTCATGCACCTCTCTCATCAAATTTCGCATTGGATAATTTTGAAAATAGAAATGCTTTAGTGAATCGAGTACCAAATTTTGCGGAATATTGGGATACTGATCCATTACAATTTGCGAAACCCATATATTAAAAAAACCAGGGTCGGCTTTTTTTAAACTATCAGTGAACTTAAAAAAATCCTTTTCCTGCATATTCCATATTCGTTCATCGAGCCTTACTACGGTTGGTTTGTAGGCTTCCTCATCAACCCTGATGTCAAGTCTGTCGTTTTTGCAATTGCAAATGAAAAGCATTAGCACACAAAGCGTTGAAATATTTCTCTTTGTTTTAAGGTTCATAAGTTACAAATTTGCACTCGAATAAATTGGCGGGTGAAAAAGCCCACAAACATACACCTAACGTATAAACCTCTAAATTATTATATATGAAAAAGTTTTCAACTGTATTATTATTGCTTTCAATTTATAGCTTCTCATACTCACAAGCTGGTAAAGGAAATGCTAAAACCCAACGTTTTGGTTTCCGTACTTCGGGCAATCTTTGTTGGATAAAATCTACCGACAAACTATTGGTGAATGATGGTATGAAAGTAACTGGGAGTTACGGTTTCAATTACCAAGAAAAATTAAACAAAACCCTTTGGTACGAGATTGGTTTAGATATTTCGAGAATTGATGGGAAGGTGACAAACAATTATCCTCAAATATTTACAAGAGTAACTCCAGCAAAATCTAATACCACAAATTCTGCTTCATACAACATGAAGTTGAATTATTTAGAACTGCCTATTTCATTTATTGGCAAAACCAGCGAGATAGGTTATATGACCTATACTTTCCAAGGAGGGCTATCGCCGGCATTTTTATTATCGCAAAATGCAACAATAACAAAAGCAGATTCTGTTGGCGGCACATTTACTGGAAAACTAAACTCTAACCGTGCCGATGATTATGTAGCTACTTCTGATGATATTAGTTTTTTCAGGATGGGATTTGTAATGGGTGCTGGAGTAGAGTATGCCCTAACCAAAGAAGTATCTATTGTTGGCGGATTTCGTTATAGCAATGGCCTGTTTCGCATTAACAAAAACAAAGCATACGACGCCTTCCGCTCAAATTACTTCGCCCTAAGCGTAGGAATCTTATTTTAATACTGGTGCCGATTAAAAGCAATAGAGCGTAGCTACCGCAAAAAAATGCCGAGCAGAAACATGTGATCGCTCTTTGCAAAGTATGATATCTTTTATTGGTTAAAATTAATACGTAAACGTGCCTAACATTGCCTTGGCTCAAATTAACCCACATGTGGGAAACATTAGGGCAAACCTCGATAAAATTATATCATATACCAAGCAGGCCTCGCAGCAGGGTGCTTCCCTTATTATATTTCCAGAACTGGCCATCTGCGGCTATCCGCCGCTCGATTTATTGTACTTCGATGATTTTATTAAAAGTTGTAGCGATGCTATTACAGAGCTCGCTTCCCATTCCAAAAACATCGGTATTATAGTTGGCTGCCCCTCCACCAATCCGGTTAAAGAAGGAAAAAATTTATATAATACTGCTTTCTATTTATACCAGGGAGAAATAAAACATACCATACATAAAACTTTGCTACCAACTTACGATGTGTTTGATGAGTACCGATATTTTGAACCCAATAAATCTTTTGGCACTATCGAACACCAAGGAATAAAGATAGCCCTAACTATTTGCGAAGATATATGGAACCTTGCAGACGATCCATTGTATACACAAAACCCCATGTCGCAATTGCACGGTGCCGATATGATGGTGAACATTGCCGCATCGCCTTTTTCGTATACACAGTTGCACATACGTTCTGAAATTTTGCAGGCCAATGTGCTCAAATATAAAATGCCCATTATCTATGTAAACCAATGTGGTGCACAAACAGAACTTATATTTGACGGAGGCTCCATGGCTATTGCGACAAATGGGAAACAGGTTTTAAAATGTGCTGAATTTGAAGAATCCTTGTCTTATATTTCATCAGATACATTGTTTAACGAGGCTGCAACTGCTAACGAAATTTCTATTCCCCAAATAGCACTTATTCATGATGCACTGATACTTGGCATACGCGATTATTTCAAAAAATCGGGTTTTACCAAAGGTATTTTAGGACTATCAGGCGGTGTAGATTCTGCTTTGGTTTTATACCTCGCCTCAAAAGCTTTGGGCCCACAAAATGTATTACCGGTGATGATGCCCTCGCCCTATTCATCAGCTCATTCTATTTCAGATTCTGAACT
>JANYDJ010000278.1 GCA_025363675.1 Flavobacteriaceae bacterium
GTAGTAAAATGACATAGATAACAGCAAAAAGAGTAATCTAAAGAGGTGATTAAAAAAAAATAAACCAAAAAATTAGGTAAGTGTTTCTCTTTGTTTATTTTTCAATGTGAAAAAATCAATTTTTAGAACCCACCTAATATAAAAAATAGGTACACTATTATTCCAACTTTTAAAAGCTAGAATTGGTGGGTTAATCGAAGTCGAAACCAAATACTTCGGTAGCGATTCTTTTATTATACCTTTCGTAGGTAAAAAGTTCACCCAGTTTAGCAGCTTCTTTTGCCAGGTTTTTAGTTTGATTTTTATCGTTAAGCAATAATTGGATATTGTTTTTTATTTCTTCGGGTTGTATACTCTTAAGTACCAAACCATTTTGCAAATGTTTAATATATTGTGTAATGGAAGATACATCTGTAACAACAGGCACACAAATGTATGTAGCCGCTTCTGATACCACTTTTGGGAATCCCTCACCCTCACTTGGCAATATAAAAATATGGGCATCGGTATATAATATATCTAATTGCTCACGATTTAAACTACCAACAAGTTGTAGCGGTTTGTTTAATGGTGTTATATACTTTTTTATCTTTTCAAAATCACGCCCGATTCCAACTAATTTTATCCAGCCAATTTGTTCCCAAAAATGGTCTTCTAATAACGAAAATCCTTCCACCAATCTGTCAACACCTTTTTCACGCTCTATACGCCCGACAAAAAGTATATTTAATTTTTCGCTGAAGGTTTTAGTGGATGTTGCTTTGCGTGCTTGTTCCAATTCTGCTTTGGAGATGCATGGATTTTCAAAAGCCAAAACATGAGCAGGTTGACTGGGCCATTGCCCATTAATGGTTACTTTTCCATGTTTAAGTTTTAGCATCAAACGCTTTTGTAAGGCATACGATTTTGGGGGATTTTGGCGTGTCCAATCTCCTGCAAACTTGTGCCAGTATTTTCGTTTGTTATCAATAAAATTATATAATATAACCAATAGTGCCGGAACCGACGGGGCACGGGTATGCACAAATTTGGTATGTTTCAAATGCTTCCATATTGTGAGCCAATAGGAGGGAAGTGCAAATATTTGTTTTACTTTATTTATGAAGCCACCACCACCATATAATTTTAAGGGTATAGCTTTTATTTTTCCAGTACTATCATATCTGCTTCCACCTTGTAGCATATCGGCTCGCTCAAAACCAATCCAGGTAATGCTTTCAAAAATATCTGTTAAATGCTCTACCTCACGCAAGGTCGATTCAATAATGCGAATCCCTTGTCCATCAAAGCACATGGGCGAGTCGCTTACTATTAAGAGATGTTCTTTTTTTTGCATTTGTTTGCGACAAAGATAGTAGCAATGGTTAATGGTTAATGGTTAATGGTTAATGGTTAATGGTTGATGGTTGATGGTTGATGATTGATTATTGATGATAAGATGATGAATGATGAATGATGAATAATCTTTGGCCTCTGCACCTTGTTTGTCATCCTGTCCTCCGCGGCGGATATCGAAGAGCGACATGGAGAGTACTCTTCTAGTTTGTCGCCCTTCGATAAACTAGGATGACAAACTTTTATATCACAACAAACTCCTCATTAGCTCAGAAAAATTGTTTCCTTTATTTTTTTGTTTGAAGAAATAGTTGAGAGAAATACAGTGGGTATTCGAAGAAATTATTTGAGGGTTTGTCCAACCATAAGCATAGCTTATTTTTATTCTATTATTTATATATCCTAAATATATATTGGCTACATTAATATTTGTTACATTGGGTGTAAAGAATTTAGATGCACCAAGCATAACAGGGCCACAGTTTATTTGCAGAGCGGGGAGCAACATTTCAAATTGTTGCTGTTTTTGATATATAATAGAAGGTATTATAGATAACTTATTATTTAGTTTTATTCTTCCTCCAATATTTACAGTCCATCTTCTTGGTAAGTTTGTTCCTGGTCCTGTTGAATGATAAAATGATTCATTGGGTTCAAATATATTGTGCGATGCAAGTCCAATATATACATTTTTATGAGTGAGTATTCCTCCAATTGAAAAGTTAGGGAGATATCTGGTAAGACTAGGAATGGAAGAAGATATCATAGTAGCTGTATTTTTAAGTAATTGTGCAGATGCTCCAATATGTAATTGCGTGTGCTCACTTATTTGAAAGTCTTTGGCATAATTAGCCATAACAGATTGCTTTATCAGTCTTCCATAACCTTGATTGTCATTATATAAATAAATTCCCAATCTTTGTTTTTTGTAATTAAAATCAGCTCCCAAAAAAACTTGTTCTTCAGGCCTATCTTGATTTTGATACTGTATACTTACCTTGGGGTTTAGCCCTGTTGTAGCTGGGTTTAATAATTCTGACTGGGCATTTGGCAGAATGAATATTGGGTCTTGGGCAAATGATTTTACAGAGACAAGTAAAAAGAGTATAATATATTTTGTTTTCATCAGTTTAAAAATTGATTAAGTATTTTTAGTTTTTAACAAGGACACAGAAAGAGAAAAAAGGTTGCATCAACTTTTTTACGAACGCATATTGAAAGAAGCGAATTACGCCACCCCACGCCATTTTGACAACTTTTTAAAAGATTTTATAGCCACAAAATTGTAAGTTCATTCTTTTTGTATAAAATGTGCAAAGTAAATTTTCTAACACTCAAATACTTGCGTGGCGGCCTGTACTACAAAGCATACAAAATAATTTTTTGTGTAAAATAACAATTCCTCCAAATGGGAATTATCTTTGTAATATTGAAGCCCGAAACTAATTCAAAGGAATTACGTTTATATTTGTAACTAAAATTAAAGATTTTTATGGAAGCTAAGTTTTCGCCCCGTGTTAAAGATGTTATTTCCTTCAGTAGGGAAGAAGCTATTAGGTTAGGCCACGATTTTATTGGATGTGAGCATTTGTTGTTGGGCCTGCTTCGTGAGGGCGATAGTAAAGCACTACGCACTATGCAAGCATTGGATGTAGATATAGTGCGTGTTCGTAAAAACATTGAAGACAATATTCGCCACATGGCTACTGGTCGTATTAGTAATTTGGCTAATATACCATTGACCAAACAAGCAGAGAAGGTTTTGAAAATTACCTATTTGGAAGCCCGAATATTTAAAACTGATGTTATTGGAACCGAGCATCTGCTCCTTTCTATATTAAGAGATGAGGACAATATGGCCTCTCAAGTATTGGGTCAGTTTGCCGTTAATTATGAAATTTTTAGAGCAGCCTTGGAAAACAATATTGCCGATATCAAATCGGAACTACCAACCGATTCGCCTGATGATTACTATCAGGAACGCAAACCCAATGAACCAAACAAACCCAATAAACCTACCGATCAAAAATCAAAAACTCCCGTATTAGATAATTTTGGCCGCGACCTAACCCGTGCTGCCGAAGAAGGAAAACTGGATCCGATTGTAGGCAGAGAAAAAGAAATAGAACGCGTATCACAAATATTATCACGTCGTAAAAAGAACAATCCAGTTTTAATAGGTGAACCTGGTGTTGGTAAAACAGCTATTGCCGAAGGATTGGCTCTGAGGATTTCACAACGCAAAGTTTCCAGAGTATTATATAATAAACGCGTAGTTACTTTGGATTTAGCTTCTCTAGTTGCAGGTACCAAATACCGTGGACAGTTTGAAGAACGTATGAAAGCCGTGATGAACGAACTGGAAAAATCGCCCGATGTCATTTTGTTTATTGATGAAATACATACCATTGTAGGAGCAGGCGGAGCAAGCGGTTCGTTAGATGCATCAAATATGTTTAAGCCCGCATTAAGTCGTGGCGAGATACAATGTATAGGTGCCACTACCTTAGATGAATACAGACAATATATAGAAAAAGATGGAGCTTTGGAACGTCGTTTCCAAATGGTTTTGGTTGAGCCAGCCACCGAAGAAGAGAGTATAGAAATTTTGCAAAATATTTGTGATAAATACGAGGAACATCACTCAGTAACTTATACTCCCGAAGCTATTATAGCTTGTGTGAAACTAAGTACACGCTATATGGCCGATAGGTTTTTACCAGACAAAGCTATTGATGTGTTGGACGAAGTGGGAGCAAGGGTGCATTTGAATAATATACATGTACCACAAAATGTTTTGGATTTAGAAAAACAAATTGAAGAAATCAAAGTTCTGAAAAACCAAGTGGTGAAGAGTCAGAAATATGAAGAGGCTGCCAAACTTCGTGATCGCGAAAAGAACTTATTAGAAAGTTTGGATATAGAAAAAGCCAAATGGGAAGAAGAAACCAAGAACCAGAAATTTAATGTGCTTGAAGATGATGTGGCCGATGTAATTGCCATGATGACCGGAATACCCGTTAAGAAAATTGCACAAAGTGAAAGCAATCGTCTTTTGAAAATGGGCGATGATATAAAAGCCAGGGTAATTGGGCAAGATGGGGCGATATTAAAACTGGCCAAAGCAATTCAACGTACCCGTGCAGGATTAAAAAATCCCAACAAACCAATCGGCTCATTTATATTTTTGGGACCTACCGGGGTAGGTAAAACAGAGCTTGCAAAAGCTTTGTCGCAATACCTGTTTGATAGCGATGACGCGATGATTCGCATCGATATGAGTGAGTATATGGAAAAATTTGCAGTGTCTCGTTTGGTGGGTGCTCCTCCAGGATATGTGGGTTACGAAGAAGGTGGACAGTTGACTGAAAAAATTCGTCGCAAGCCCTATTCAGTAATTTTATTGGACGAGATTGAGAAAGCCCATCCCGATGTATTCAATTTATTGTTGCAGGTTTTAGATGAAGGATATTTGACCGATAGTATGGGTCGTAAAATCGATTTTAGAAATACCATTATCATCATGACTTCTAATATTGGTTCACGCCAATTGAAAGATTTCGGTAGCGGAGTAGGGTTTAATACATCTGCTAAAACTGATAATACAGAATCGCATACCAAGAGTGTTATTGAAACAGCTTTGAAACGTTATTTCTCTCCTGAATTCTTAAACAGGATTGATGATGTGATTATCTTCAACCAACTTGAGAAACAACACATGCTGGCTATTTTGGAAATCAATTTGAAAAAATTGTTCAAACGCATTGAGCCCATGGGATTGAAAATTACTGTGACCGATGCAGCCAAAGAATTCCTGTGCGAAAAAGGATATGATAGCGATTATGGTGCACGTCCATTGGCTAGGGCAATTCAAAAATTCTTGGAAGACCCCGTTGCTGAAGAAATGCTAAAAGCAGAAGTGAAAGAAGGCGAAATTATTGAAGCCGACCACATAGCTGAGGCTGATGAGCTGAGCATCACTATCAACCGCAAAAAGAAAAAGAAAGAGTCGCCCAAAAACGATTAATACATTTGAAAATTAAAGTACTTTGTACAGGAACCCTTTCGCACCAATACTTGGGCGAAGGGGTTTCTTTTTATATACAAAAACTAAAGCACTATGCACGTTTTGAATTGGTGGAATTAAAGTTGCCAAAAAATAAGCAAAGTGAAGATTCAACGCAAGTGAAAAAGAACGAATTAAGTTTATTTGTAAAACATATAAACCCAGGCGATTTTTTGATTCTATTAGATGATAAAGGACAGCAATATGACTCAGTAGGATTTGCCAATTATATACAAACACAAACCAATCATACCTCGGGCAGTTTGGTATTCTGCATTGGCGGTGCATTTGGTTTCGACGATGAATTGTATAAGATGGCCAAAGCTAAAATCTCATTTTCAAAACTCACTTTCAATCATCAAATGTTTAGGCTCATATTATTGGAACAATTATATAGAGCTTGCTCTATTTTAAAGAACGAACCTTATCACCATGCCTGATCAATTGTTTAATTTCAAGCAGTTCAGCATCGCACAAAATCATGCTGCCATGAAAGTGAATACCGATTCAGTTTTGCTAGGTGCTTGGGCAGGCAATATGGTAAGCCATAAAGAGGATAGGTTGCTTGATATTGGAACAGGTACTGGTTTATTATCATTGATGATGAGGCAGGCCAATCCTAATATTAATATTGATGCGGTGGAAATTGATGAAGAAGCTTGTATAGATGCAGCTTTCAATTTTAAGCAACAAGCAGATCATATACATTTACATCATATAGATTTTGCCAATTTTTTGGAATCCCTTCACCAGCCTTATGATATTATTATTTCCAACCCCCCATACTTTAAACCCATCAATACACACAAAACCAATAATCGCCAATTGCCTAATATACATAGGGCCACCGCCCGTTTTAATGATGCATTGCCATTTGAAACCTTAGCCAAAGCAGGCAAGCTTTTAAACAAAGCGGGGAACTTTTTTTTAATTATCCCAATGCAGTTTTTAACAGAGATAGAAACTTGTTTTGAAAATTCGGGACTCGTGAAGCAGTATTATACTTACGTGAAGATGCTTGAAAACAAAGATGTGAGCCGGGTTTTATGTAAATTTGGAAAAGAAAAGGTTCAATTTACCCAAGACCAATTAATTTTGTACCATCAAAACAATAGTAAAACAGCCGCTTATCAAAATATAGTAGCACCTTATTATCTATAGCAATGGAACTTAAAGAGCATATCAAACATATTTGGTTATATAATCAGTGGGCCAATGCAAAATTGTTTGCAGCAATTCCTATTGAACTTGCTGATGTTGAAATAAAAAGTAGTTTTAACAGCATCCGCAAAACGGTTTATCATTTATGGGATGCGGAAACGGTATGGTTGGAAAGAATGATGGATAAGCCCTTAACACCATGGCCTGCCAGTGCTCAGTTTACCGGCACATTTGAAGAGGCGTTTGCCAAAATTAAAGAGCAAGAAGATATATATACTCAATTTATTGAGCAAATAGACTTATCGCAACATATTATATATAAAAACTTGAAAGGTCAGGATTTTTCAAATACCTATTTTGAGATATTATCTCATGTTTTCAATCACAGTACTTTTCACAGGGGGCAGTTGGTCACTATGCTAAGGCAAGCTGGTGTAACCGAAATTCCACAAACCGATTTAATCGCTTATTATAGAAAATAAGATGTTGCAAAAAAACGGAATCATACCCTCAAAGCCATTGTTTTATAATACACAAAACAATGCAGTTATATATACAAAAGATTTGATAAAACATGAGGGATCTTATGATTACAAAGCTATATGTATATATGCAGCCTGTGGATTTTTTCTGGATGATGATACCTATTATACCGATATTAAATATGTAAAACCTGCAACCAAATATACTATTAATGATGGTAAGCTCAAATTGGAAGAATCGCCCTATTTTGAATGGTATTATAATCCCCGCGATATTAACCTATCAAAGGCTACCGATGAGTTTGCCGATTTGTTTCATGATATATTAAACACTGAAACAAAAAATAAAAAAGTAATCTTGCCATTGTCGGGTGGGCTCGATAGTAGAACCTTGGCAGCAGGGTTGAAAGCCCATCCTAACTTGTGGAGTTATTCTTATGGTTTTAAGGGTGGTATTGCAGAAACACAGTATAGCAATAAAATTGCCCATGCCGAAAAATTTGCTTTCAAGGAATATGAAATCGGAGAAGGTTATTTATGGGATGCCATAGAGAATTTAGCAGCTATTAATGGGTGCATGAGTGAATTTACCCATGCCAGGCAAATGGCAGTGATAGCAGAGGTGAGTAAAATGGGAGATGCCTTTGTATTGGGTCATTGGGGCGATGTGCTGTTTGATGGAATGGGAGTGCCCGATAACTTAAGTTTCGACGAACAAATAGGTATCTTGTTTAAAAAAGTATTAAAAAAAGGAGGTCGCGAATTGGGGATGGAACTTTGGCGATTGTGGGAATTAGACGGCGATTTTGATGATTACTTAATGCAACGCCTCGAAACTGCATTAAGGAAAATAAATATCGACAATGCAAATTCAAGAATCAGGGCATTCAAATCAACCCACTGGGCCCCGCGGTGGACGAGTACAAACCTGCAAATATTCTCCAATAGCAATGAAAATATATTGCCTTATTATAATGATAGGATGTGTGAATTTATTTGCACCCTACCCGAGGATATGCTTGGCGGACGGCAGATTCAAATAGCCTATTTAAAAAAGTATGCCCCTGAACTGGCTAAAATAGAATGGCAAGCTTACGATTTGGATTTATATAGCTATAAGAGATTTTATCATTGGAGCAATTTACCCAATAGGGCATTTAATAAAGCCTTCAATATGCTAAAAAAACCTAAAATTTTGAGAAATTGGGAGCTACAGTTTGTAGGCGAGGGTAATGAAAAAAAACTACACGAATATATATATCATGGTTCACTGCAACCTTTGGTCACCACTCAAATTGTAAAGAAGTTTGAATCGTTGTTCCACCTCGAACCTGTTAAATATTCGCATGCTTTAAGTATGTTATTAACGCTTTCGTTGTTTACCAAATTAAAAGGAAAATAAGTTTGCAAAAGAAAAAAACTATAGGATTAGTGGTTGCCCAACCGCCCATTTATACGGAAACGTTTTTAATGAGCAAAATACAAAACCTGATTGATGATGGATATGAAGTAATTATTTTTTCAAATTTAAAAAGAGAGAACAATACCAAGGCCCCTTTATATAGTTCATATACCGAATTGAGTTTGCTACAATTGGTGTGTAATATACCCTATATATTTTTCAAAATTATCCAAAATTATCGTACCCTACTTCTATATAAAAAATTAATAAATTCGGAGTATAGTTCCACCACACTTAAATTCAAAAATATATATTCCAATTTGCATATATTATTTCACCCCGTTAGTCATCTTCATTTCGAGTTTTCGGTGCTGGCATTAGGCAAGGAGCATGTGGCCAAATCGGTGGGAGCTAAGATGACTGTGAGCTTTAGGGGTTATGATGTGAGTATTTCGATACTCAAAAATAAAAACTCTTTTACTCAAATATGGAATAATATTGAAGGGGTGCACACCATTAGCAACGACTTGGTGAAGCGGGCACTTAAGCATGGATTAAATGCCAATACGCCTATTACCAAAATAGAGCCAGCAATTGATTTGTTAAATTTTAAACCAGCAAATATTCAATGGGGAGGGCAATTACAAATTACTACTACAGGTCGTGTGTCGTGGAAAAAAGGATATCAGTATGTATTTGCCGCACTTGCTTTACTGAAAAAGCAAAATATAGATTTCAAATATCATATTATAGGCGGTTTTGAAGAACCTGAAAGGGAAGAGTTTATATTTCTGGTTAGCAACTATAAATTACAGAACGATATTATATTCCACGATAAAATGAGCCGTGAAAAAGTAAATGCTATTTTGGATAACACACATATATATATACAATATAGTGTGCAAGAAGGATTTTGTAATGCGGCCATAGAAGCACAGGCCAAAGGTTTGCTCACTATAGTATCAGACGCTGGCGGGCTGCCTGAAAATGTAATTCATGATATAACGGGATGGGTAGTTCCGAAGCGAAACCCATCTTTGCTTGCAAACAAAATAATTGAAATATATAAATTACCCGAAGAAAAGAGAATAGAATTTTCAAATAATGCCATGAAACATGCTTCTCAAAATTTTGATATTAAGAAGCAACAAGATTTGTTTCGTAATTTTTTTAACCTAGCTAGCTAAAGTATATATGCGTATCGCCATTTTTGCTAATGAAATACCTTCTACAGTTTTTATAGAAAATTTGTTGAAAGGCCTTGCAGATAGAGGGCATCAGGTGTTTGTTTATGGCAAGTATAAAAGCAACCCAGGTTACCAAAATTATAAGAACATAACAATGGGTGTCGATCCAGAAACAAAATGGGGGAGGTTGGCATACGCTCTCCAATTTCTTTTCAAATTATTATTTACCAATCCCAAATTATTGTTTCATGTTTTAGGGCTTGTAAAAGAAAAATCGTATGCTGAATGGATATATAAGTTCAATCTATATATCACACTTTATAGTTGGAATTTGGACATCATTAATATACAATGGGCCAAAACAGTGTATACACTTAATGCACTTATTAAAGACGGAAGAATAAACACAGTATTGAGTTTAAGAGGCACCCATATTAATGTTTCACCCATTTCTAATCCCCAGCTAAAGAAAAATTTTGAAGAATTGTTTCCCTATATAAGAGGATTCCATGCGGTATCGAAGGCCATCGTAGAAGAAGCAAAAAAATATGATATAAGTATGCCCGATAGAAGTGTGGTCGCTTATCCTGCCATCACTCCTGCAACTTATGATTTATTTAAACTTTCACACACAAAAACAGATCGATTTAATATCATATCTATTGGCCGCCACCATTGGATTAAAGGATATACTTATGCATTAGATGCACTAAAAATATTAGTGGATGCAGGGGTTCCTGCTTATTATACTATTATAGCGAGTGGCGTATTGCCCGATCAATTGTTATTTCAAATAGAGGATTTGGATTTGCATCAATATATAAATATTATAGATGGGTTGCCGCATAGCGAGGTATTAAATTACGTAGCCCAGTCCGATGTTCTTTTAATGTGCAGCGTAGAGGAAGGAATTCCCAATGTGGTGCTAGAGGCTATGGCTGTGGGCACCCCAGTAGTATCAACCGATTGCAGTGGCATTCCCGAAATTATAGAAGATGGAATTACCGGTTACATTTCCCAAGCTTGTTTCCCCGATTCTATAGCAGCAGGTTTGAAAAAAGTATATCAACAAGATGCTAGTGAACGCCAACAAATGATTTTAAAAGCTAGAGAAAAACTGGCACAAAATCATTTAATAGAAGTACAGTTGAACCATATAGAAAAATTATATACGCAAGTGCTGAACAATTGGAAATGAAAAAACATATCGGAATTGTTGTAACCAAGCCCCCTGTTTATTCTGAGACTTTCATCACCAATAAAATAAACGGATTGATAGCCAATGGTTATCGGGTAACGGTTTTTTCTAATGCGTACAAAACGGGCAATTTCCCTTATAAACTAGTGTGTGCCTGGAGTCCACAGACTAGAAGGAATATTGTTTTAAAGCTGCCAATTATTATATATTATATATTTAAAAATATTTCAAGGCTGAGTAAGTATTATCATATCACACTTGGTGAAACTGGTTCAAGAAAGTATACAATCAAATATTTAATTTCTAATTTCCATATACTTTCACATCCGGTAGATCATTTGCATTTTGAGTTTGCGGGCCTAGCCATTAATAGAGAAACCGTGGCCAAGGCACTAGGTTGCAAAATGACTGTGAGCATTAGAGGATACGATGTTTCTATCCAGCCTTTAAAGAAAAGCAAAGAGATAAAGAATATATGGAAATATATCGATGAGGTGCATAGTATATCCGATGATATAACACAAAAAGCTATATCGGCAGGGATGCCTCAAAATATGCCCGTAACAAAAATATATCCAGCCATTAATTCCCAACAATTTAAAATAAAAGACAAGCCCGGCAGCATTTCTTCGCCTTTAAAGTTGATGAGCACCTGTAGGATGCACTGGAAAAAAGGATTTGTATATATTTTTGCGGCACTGCAACAGTTAAAAAACCAAGGAGTAGATTTTACCTATACTATAATTGGCGACGGAGTTCAGTTTGAAGAATTGATATTTACTGCAAAAAAACTAGGGTTAGAAAAACATATCAAGTTTGTAGGGCAAAAAAATCCAGAGCAGATCATTTCTTTGCTACACCAACATGATATATATATACAGTTTAGTGTGCAAGAAGGTTTCAGTAATGCGGTACTCGAGGCACAGGCATGCGGCTTATTGGTAGTAGCTTCCGATGCAGAAGGATTGAGAGAAAATATAGTACACAATGAAACAGGATGGATTGTGAAAAGAAGAGATTATAATGCCCTGAACAAACAACTAAACAACATGATTTTATTGCCAGAAGAAGCCCGTAAAAAAACCGCTATTCATGCTTCAGAAAGGGTGAAAAATTATTTTGATATTACCATGCAGAACCACTTATTTAATGAATTCTTTGCTAGATAAACAACATATAGAATTACTTACTTACCAACATATTCCATATAGCGATGCATGGAAAATACAGGAAGATTTGTTTAATAGCAAAGTACAACTAAAGATATATAACAGAACCGCTACAGATTTAAAACCGGTTTCTCATCACCTTATACTTTGTACCCATCCACATGTATATACATTGGGCAAAAGCGGATTAATGGAACACCTGCTGCTAAGTAATGAAACACTAAAGCAATATGAAACGGAGTTTTTCAATACCAATCGTGGAGGAGATATAACTTATCACGGCCCTGGACAAATAGTAGGTTATCCCATTTTTGATCTCGATCAGTATTATACTGACATTGGCCGCTACCTAAGAGATTTAGAAGAAATCATTATCAGAACTATTGCCCATTATAATATAGTAGGAGGTCGTATACCAGGACTTACCGGCGTGTGGATTGATATAGACTCAGACCACCCACGAAAAATTTGTGCCATGGGAATTCGTGCAAGCCGATGGATTACGATGCATGGTTTTGCCTTAAATGTAAATACTGATTTAAGCTTTTTCAACCATATAATACCCTGTGGTATTACCGATAAAGAGGTAACCTCTATTGAAAAAGAAATAGGAGTAAAGGTGGACGAAAAAGAAGTACAAATACTAATCATCAAATATTTCGAGGAAGTATTTGATAGTCGCGTTGGCTGATAACCAAAGGTATAAACCAAATTTAAAATTTCTTTTGTCATAACGTAGCCTTCACCTAATTTTGCACCCGGAGAGATGGCAGAGCGGTCGAATGCGGCAGTCTTGAAAACTGTTGACTGTAACAGGTCCGGGGGTTCGAATCCCTCTCTCTCCGCCAAGCAAAATATATCCTGCCCAATGGCGGGATTTTTTGTTTATAGAGAAAATAGCCAAATAGTTTTGGTAATTTTCTCTATAAACAAAAAAATGAACGTAGTGAGTATATATTTTGTTTGAAGCCACCCTCTTAGGGATCATGCAATAATCCCTCTCTCTCCGCCAAGCAATATATATCCTGCCCCATGGCAGGATTTTTTGTTTATGTGGGTTTCTAATTATCTCGAAATATTTATCGTATGTATTTGTCCTTCCGAGGAACGAGGAATCTACGATGTTTCACTGCCTATTTGTATTCACCGTGGCGGATTACTCACATTCGAAATAACAAAAGTATTATGTCTTCACTATATATATGCCTCAAAAATTCATTTATTTATAGGCATTATTTACTTTTATTAAAAACATATTATTCGTATGTATCCATTGCCCCAATTGAGGTATACAATATTTTATTAAAATATAAAATGGACAAATATGCAATTTGATTGCGGATTTGTCCAAAATTTGTTTTATATTTGTGGTATGATACAACGTAATATTAGTATTAAAATTAAGCAGTTAGCCACCAAATTTCCAGTAATTACAGTTACGGGGCCTAGGCAATCTGGCAAGAGTACTTTGGTGAAAAACATGTTTCCAAAGCTGCCCTACGCTACACTAGAAGACCCTGACGTGCGTTTGCTTGCCACTTCAGATCCCAGAGGTTTTTTGAGCAATTACCCCAAAGGTGCCATATTAGATGAGGTGCAACACGTACCTCAATTGTTTTCTTATATACAAGGAATTGTGGATGAAAAAAACAAAGCAGGCATGTTTGTATTGAGCGGTTCACAGAACTTTTTATTGATGGAAAAAGTTACGCAAAGCTTAGCAGGGCGTACTGCTATTTGCCAGTTGCTGCCGCTAAGTAAAAACGAAATGCAGAAAGCTAAAATACCTTGCAAGGATATTAACCAACTTATATATACCGGTTTCTATCCCCGCATTTACGATAAGCATATCGATCCACAAGATTTTTATTCAAGTTATGTGCGAACTTATTTAGAAAGAGATGTGAGGCAAATAAAAAATATAACAGACCATAGTTTGTTTATGAAGTTTTTAAAAATGTGTGCAGCACGTGTAGGTAGTGTTTTGAATTTGCATAGCTTGGCCAATGATTGCGGCATCTCAGCCAATACGGCCAAAGCTTGGCTATCGGTTTTAGAAACAGGTTTTATTATACATTTGTTGCAGCCTTATCATAATAATTTTAATAAACGCTTGATGAAAAGTCCGAAGATATATTTTTATGATACGGGCTTGGTTTGTTATCTATTGGGTTTGGATAAAGCCGAACAAGTAGCTACCCATTTTTTGCGTGGCGGCTTGTTTGAAAACCTAGTAATTTCAGATGCTTTGAAACATTATTATAATAAAGGAAAACAATCTCCATTATATTATTGGAAAGATAAAACACATAAAGAAATAGATTTGATTATCGACAAAGGAAATAGAACAGCAATACCCATAGAAATTAAATCAGGCGAAACTAGAACGAGTGATTATTTTAGAAATTTTGAATATTGGAATAAGGTTTCCGATGTAAAAAAGCCTGTAAATACGGTGATATATTCGGGTTTGAAGAAAGTAGTTACAACAGCGGGGAACTACGTTCCATTTGATAGTTATGAGTTTTTACTAAAATAAAAAATGGACAAATATGCAATTTGATTGCGGATTTGTCCATTGTGATTTAACAAAGCCCAACGATTTGAAATTGGGGGCTTTTGTTAGCATTGCGTATTATTCGTAGTATTCTATTTTTCGTTCTGTGATTTTCGTTAGAGCACATTTTTCTCGTTCTTCACATTTTGTCCAATTACCCTTTTTGTCATAAGAATATTGATACTTAACTTCTGCAAATAAAGGCGAATCTCCATTTTTTGCTTTCTCCGAATTACATTTATACTGACCAAATAATAGTTTTATAGCCAAATTTTCATCCGAGTTATATTGATAAATAATACTATCTGAAAACCTGCCATCCTGACTTTTTAATTGTAAAATTTTATTCCCACTAAATTTGTATTTATTAATAATTTTTATTTTTTTCGAATTATATTTTATAATTTCTTCCGTACTATTACCATTAGAATCGTAGCTATAATTATAAGTGCTAAATATTTTCCCATCAGGTTTATAATCAACCATTAAAATTAATTTGTCTTGGCTGTTATATTCATACCTGCGATTATATTTTGAATTAATTGTGGACGGTATATATTGAGAAGTATCATAAAATATTATAGAATCTTGTATTTTCTTACCTTTATTATTATAGAGGTAGAAAATTTCATTTTGGATACTGCCGTTAGGTGTAAAATTAATTTCTTTAATTAACTTGTCATTATCATCATAGGTATAAGAATGTTTAAAAGTCCACTTAAAAAGCATTTCCGATAATTCTATACATCTGCCAAGGCTATCAAAGGCTAATCTCGCTTTTATTTCCCAATCTTCCAAAGTCTTACGAGGGTGCTCAGTAGTATATTCATAAATAGTTATAACTTTAATATTCCCCTTCAAAGCTTGAATATGATTGAACTCATTATCTTGTGCATAAATGTGCAACACAAGGATAGAAAGCAAGAGGAGAAAAAATATTTTCATAGGTAGCTCAAACCTATTTCTTCATTTCACTATAATACTTATAGAAATAAGGAATGGTTTCAATACCTTTATAGAAATTGAACAAACCATAACTTTCGTTGGGGCTGTGCAGTGCATCTATATCCAAACCAAATCCCATCAATACAGATTTTACGCCTAGTTCTTTTTCGAACAATGCTACAATAGGTATAGAACCACCACCACGAGTTGGTATAGGTTTTTTGCCGAAAGTAGTTTCCATAGCTTTGGCCGCTGCATTAAATTCAATAGAATCGGTAGGCGTGAGGACTGGTTCACCACCATGGTGTGGGCGTACTTGTACTTTAACAGTTTTGGGTGCCACACTCTCGAAATATTTGGTAAACATTTCAGTAGTTTTTTCGCTGCTTTGATTGGGTACCAAACGCATCGAAATTTTAGCAAATGCTTTTCCGGGTAATACCGTTTTAGAACCTTCACCTATATATCCACCCCATATTCCATTACAATCTAAAGTAGGACGTGTGCCGGTGCGTTCCATAGTTGTGTATCCTTTTTCGCCCCATACATCGGCAATGCCCAATTCTTTTTTATAAGCTTCCAAATCGAACGGAGCTTTGTTCAATTCAGCTCTGTCTTCTGCTGAAACTTCCAATACATCATCATAAAAACCAGGAATAGTTACATGGTTATTTTCATCGTGCATACCAGCAATCATTTTCGCCAATATATTAATTGGGTTTGCCACAGCACCGCCATATACACCACTATGTAAATCTTTGTTAGGCCCTGTTACCTCTACCTCTACGTAACTTAAGCCACGCAAACCCACATCAATACTTGGTGTGTCGTTGCCAAGCATAGAAGTATCAGAAATTAATACTACATCGGCTTTCAATCTTTCTTTATTGGCCACACAAAAGATGCCCAAATTTGCACTACCCACTTCTTCTTCGCCTTCTATCATAAACTTCATATTGCAGGCCATGGTATTTGTTTGCATCATGGCTTCAAATGCTTTTATATGCATATACATTTGTCCTTTGTCATCGCAAGCACCACGGGCATATATACGTTCGTTGCGTATGGTAGGCTCGAAAGGAGGAGTTTCCCAAAGCTCCAATGGAACGGCAGGTTGCACATCATAATGACCATAAACTAGTACCGTTGGCAAAGATGGGTCAATCATTTTCTCGCCATATACAATAGGGTAACCTGCGGTTTGGCAAACTTCCACTTTATCGGCACCAGCGGCTATTAATTTCTCTTTTACATATTCGGCAGTTTTGTGTACATCGGCACTATAGGCAGCATCGGCACTGATGGATGGGATACGAAGAATTTCGAAAAGTTCGTCGAGGAAACGTTGTTTGTTGGTTTCTAAATATTGGGTGGTTTGCATAATATTAATTTTTGTGCAATATTAGTACATGTATGGCTAATTTTTAAATACATTTGCTGCAAATGAAAATCACAATTTTAGGCAATGGGAAAATGGCGAACATGCTTGTGCAAAAACTGTTGCAGAAGTCGGTGAGTATTGAGATGTGGGGGAGGGATATACAAAAAGTAAAATCATTATTTGGAAGTTTGCCTATTCAAATTATTGAAAATATAGAAGCAGCGGGACATGAAACTGATCTAATTATTATAGCGGTTGCCGATTCAGCCATTGAAGAAATTGCAAACAAGTTGGGTAATAGAAATTGTTTGGTGATACATACTTCGGGAGCAACTTCTATAGATATATTATATAATTTTGAAAATAGGGGAGTGTGGTGGCCGCCCGCATCTATACAAATGATAGCAGATGAAATATCGGAATTTTTAGCATGTGTGGAAGCAAATACGGAGGAAAACAAAGATAAAGTTATAGCATTTTCAAACTTGGTAGGCATACATCAGATATTTGAATGTGATAGTTTAAAACGCTTGCAAATGCATACCGCTGCCGTATTTGCCAATAATTTTACTACTTATATATTGTTACGTTTGCGTGAATATTGCGAAGCACAGCATATTCCCGTCGATATATATAAACCGATGTTGAAACAAGCTGTAGGTACTTTTTTCGATAACAATCCCAATAACTTAACAGGGCCAGCATCACGCGGAGATAGGTTAACTTTAAAAAAACATAAAGAAACTTTAGAAACAGAAACTGAGATGAAAAATATTTATGAATTTTTAACTCAAAGTATATTAGATTTTAAAAAAATAGATTTCAAAATCAAGGACTTGTGATATTATAGTTGTTATAATTAAACCTTGGCGAGTTGTTTGTATCAGACCGATTATAACAAATAACTTTATTATAATATGAAAAAGATAACAATCATTGCCTTCGCGTTGCTGGTAGCAATAGGGGCACAAGCACAAGAAGCACCCAAAAAAGCTCACAATGGTAAAGGCGACGGCATAGAAGCCCGAGCAAAAAAATCAGTAGATTGGATTAATGAGCAAGTGAAATTAAGTACCGAACAATATACAAAAGTATATAATGTACAAGTGGAATCATATAAGAAATTGGTAGCCATAAAAAAAGACACTTCCCTAGCCAAAGCCGATGCAAAAGTGAAAGCAAGAGCGGTGAAAAAAGCCGCAGTAGAGCAAGTAAAAGCTTTGCTAACCCCAGAACAATTTACAACATTGAGTGCGAAGCTGAAAGAAAAACATGATATGAAAAAAGATAAAAAAAGAGAAAAGAAAGGTGTAGGTAGTGGCGTAGAAAAAGATATAGAAGATGAATTATTGAATTAATTTTTTAGAATACCTTGTTATATAGGATTAGCTTAAAGCCTCGTTGGAAATTGTTTCTAGCGGGGCTTTTTTTTAGACGAAAGATGAAAGACAAAAGTATAAAGTAGAAGGTATAAAGTACTAGGCAGTTAACTATAAAGACGAAAGCATAGAATGAAATGCACTGAAAGTTACTTCCATTAGGGTGGAGTGAGTTTGGGTACAAAGTATGTTGGTATTTGAATATTCCTTTAATTCTATCTTGTATATCTACCAATCTAATATCATTGTAATTCAAACCTGCCGAATAGTAGCGTAAGGATGGAAACCTATCAATTATATACATAAAAAAATCCCGATCATTGCTGACCGGGATTTTTTTATGTATGCTATTATAATATTAGTGTGCTAAAACAATTTTCTCTTTCGAGATTATGTCTTTGCCACTCATTTCTATAATATATATTCCTGCGTTGTATGACTCTAAGCTCATGTTTAATTGTTTTTCACCATTAAGGTTATGGGTCAAAATTAATTTACCACTTAGGTCGAATACGCGAATGGTATTATAGATATTTCCTTCGGGTAATTTGATGGTGATATTACCATTGGTAGGATTGGGGAATACTTCGGCCCTAGTATTGGTAGCACTTGCAATGCCATTGGGGATGGTGATATTAAGTACTGAAGTATCATAACACGAAGCTACTACTTTCACAAAACCATTTCCTACTTTGCTCCACTGAACCTGAATAGCATTACTGCCTTGGCCACTTATTATATTACCGCCAGAAACTATCCAGTTATAAGTTACGCCAGAAACAAATGCAATAGAATAAGTCTCTACATTGGGAACATTTACAATTGAATTGCCAGTAATAGTTCCCAAACTTTGTTTTGCATTTACTGTTACAGCGATAGCATTGCTTGTTGAGCTACATCCTGACGCATTGGTTACAGTTACTGTATACGAACCTGTAGTAGTTACTATAAGCATACTATCAATACCTCCAGCTACGTTAGTTCCATTACGCTTCCATTGATAGGTGTAACCAAAACCAGTGCCTGTGGTTAATATGGCATTGCCGCCCGTACAGAATGTAGTAGGACTGTTGGTACTTGCAATAGCAGTAGGTGTAGGATTAACAGTAATAGTTACGGTTGAAACCGAGGCACAACCTTTGTCTGATGTTAGGGTAAGAGATACATTATATACTCCCACAGTACCATAAGTTATTATATGGGTTGCAGCGGTATCTGTTACACCGTTGCCAAAATTCCACAAACGGGTATAAGTACCAGTTGATATTGAACTAGAGTCTTTGAAACTGAAACTATTTCCAGCCAAACATTGTGAGGTACTATTTACTTTAAGCATAGCATTTGGTGATGCAATAACTGAAATAGAAACAGTGGCACTGTCAGTACATCCTGAATTAGAAGTTAGCTTTAGAGAAACTATATAGTTACCTTCTTTTAAATAGGTATGGCTTGGCATTGCAGCAGTGTCTGTATTGCCATCGCCAAAATTCCATGAGCGGCCATAGGAACCCGAAGCAATTGTTGATGAATCAGTAAACATAAAACTGTTTCCATTTAGGCAAGAGCTCTGCACTGCCATACTTCCAATTTTGGCTACAGGCTCTGGATTAACACTTACCTGTACTTTGGCGGTGTCCATACATCCGGAGTCGGTGGTGGTTATAAGGGTTACATCATAAACGCCATCAGTTGAATAACTATGCGTACGCATCATAGCAGTATCTGTGCTGCCATCGCCAAAGTTCCACAAGCGGGTATAGCTACCCGATGCAAAAGTAGAAGAATCGGTAAACATAAAACTATTGCCATTAAAACAAGCCGAAGTATTGCTGGCCAATAATGATAACGAAACAGAAGGATTCACCAAAATTGCCAACGAATTGGTATCAGTACAACCAAGGTCGCTGGTTAGAATTAAACTGGCGGTGTAATTACCCTTACTATTATATACATGGTTGGGGCTCGAAATAGTATCGGATGTGCCGTCTCCAAATTCCCAATAAACAGTATAAGAACCCGAAGAGATATTTGAGAAATCTAAGAATGAGAAATTGTTTCCAGAAAGGCATTGGCTCTCATCATTTACCCATGCAACAACTTTGGGCATAGGGCTTACAGAAATATCAATTGTACTGGTATCAACACAACCCATATCGCTAGTAATAATTAAATTGGTAGTATATGAACCATCATTGTTATATTGATGCGAAGGGTTGCTAATAGTATCAGAGCCTCCATCTCCAAAATCCCATAAAATAGAATAAGAACCTGCAGGGATACTAGAGAAATCGGCAAAAGAAAAATCATTCCCTTTAAAGCATAAGGTGTCATCGCTAACCCATGATACGGCTTTAGGCATTGGATTAATGGTGATTGCCCATTTTGCAATACTCACACATCCCATATCGCTAGTAATAGTTAAGGTGCCATTATATACACCATCCGATTTATAGCTATGCGATGGATTGGCCGAAGTATCTTTGGTTCCATCACCAAAATCCCATTCGCGTGTAAATGTTCCTGCATCAATGGTAGAGGAATCAATATAAGAAAAACTGTTTCCTTTTAAACATTGTGAAGTATTATTTATCCAGGCATTGGCTGTTGGGTCGGGGTTAACGCTAATTTTTATGGATGCTGTATCTACACAACCTGAATCGGTAGTTATAATAATGCTGGCATTATAGTCGCCGTAAGTAGCATAACTATAGGTTGGCATAGTAGTAGTATCTGTTGTGCCATCACCATAGTTCCACATGCGGGTATAGCTTCCCGTAGCAAGGGTAGATGAATCTGTAAATGTGAAGCTGTTGCCATTTAAACAAGAAGAAGTACTGCTAACTGAAAATGATGGCGATGCTGATGGATTTATATTTAAATCGAGCATGCTGGTATCGCTGCAACCCATATCACTTGTAATCATTAGACTGGCTGTATACGTTCCTGTTGCTTGGTATGTGTGAGAAGGTGCGTTTGAAGTGTCAGTATTTCCATCTCCAAAATCCCATGAAGGTGTATAAGAACCCGAGGATATACTTGAGAAATCTAAGAAAGAGAAATTATTGTTATTGAAACACTGGCTTTCGTTATTTACCCAAGCTTGTGCTTTGGGCATTGGGTTTACTAACACATCCATACTTGCAGTATCTATACATCCCATGTCGCTAGTTATTATAAGATAGGTATTATAGGTGCCGTCAGCATTGTATGCATGGGTAGGGCTGGCATTGGTATCTGCAAGGCCATCGCCAAATTCCCAATAAGTAGAATAAGAACCTGATGATATACTTGAAAAATCGGCAAATGCGAAGTCGTTATTTTTTAAACATTGTGTATCCAAGTTTACCCATGATACTGCAATAGGCATCGGGTTTACAGTAACATTCCACGATGAAGTGGTGGTACAACCTTTATTACTAGTAATAGTAAGTGTATTATTATAGGTTCCATCTGCCGAATAGGTATGCATTGGATTTGCAGCGGTATCCGTATTGCCATCGCCAAAGTCCCATTCACGGGTGAAGGTTCCGGTTGTAATGGTAGAAGAATCATTATATATAAAGTTATTTCCTTTTAAACATTGAGAGCTGTTGTTTACAAAAGCATTAATAACAGCAGAAGGGTTTACTGCTATTCCCATCATAGCAGTATCCATACAGCCAGAGTCAGTGGTAACCATTAAGCTTACTGTATAATTGCCTGGGTTTGTATAACTGTGAACGATGCTTAATGCATTACTGGTATTGGCATCTCCAAAATCCCATACCACGCTGTAGTTTCCTGACGATACGCTGGACGAATCTGTAAATGTGAAACTATTTCCCGTAAAACAATCCGAAGTTTTGTTAGCAGAAAAAGATACAGAAGCTGAAGGATTAACCATAACAGCAACATTGCTCGTATCCATGCAGCCCATATCACTAGTAAGTATCAAGCTTGCTGTGTAAGCACCATCGGAGCCATAGGTATGCGAAGGGTTTGCACTGGTATCAGTATCGCCATCGCCGAAATCCCACATGGTACTATAAGTACCTGACGATATATTTGAAAAGTCTAAGAACGAAAAGCTATTATCTTTGAAACACTGGTGGTCATCGTTCACCCATCCCACGGCTACGGGCATTGGGTTAACAGTTACACTTATAATAGTAGTGTCTATACAACCCTTATCGCTGGTGGCAATCAAGCTCACATCATAAGTGCCGTCTGCAGCATAAGAATGTGAGGGATTAGAAATAGTGTCTGTGTTTCCATCTCCAAAATCCCATGTGGGTTTGTAAGATCCAGATGAAATGCTAGAAAAATCAATAAAAGAAAAGTTGTTGTTTTTGAAACACTGATTGTCATTTATTGCAAATGGATCTGCAATAGGCATAGGGTTTACGGTTACTTCTATAGCATTACTGGTATCGCCAATCGAACCATCATCAGCTACCCTGCGAAACCAAGTAGTAACAGTTAAAGCGGTAGTTTGGAAATCTTGCGAATTTGCCGATGCAATATCTGCAAACCCATCGGTATCCGATGACTGACTCCATTGCCACTGATAGTTGTAGGTTCCTCCTCCTCCAGTGGGTACTGAGCCAGAGAACATAGCTGGTGTTGCCCCCTCGCAAATAACTTGCGGTGCGGAAACGGTGTTGTTTGTAATCTGGGCACTGGCAAATGTGGAAACCATGATACCCAAAAACAAACAGATAAGTTTAATTTTTGTAATTTTATTTTTCATATTTTAGGGATATAAATAATTAGTGAACCGCGAAAATAAAACATATTACTCAATTATTTGAATGGCCGGTTTCTATTTTGCAAATCAATTACCATTCAGAAACTATATAAGTATGTTAGCTAAATATTTAGCATTTTTAGCCACTGTATTTCTAAGTTTTTATTTATCACATTTTATCCCCATTTACTATTTGTATATAGTATCTTTCGCCCCTAAAATAAAAAAACTGATTTAATTAACAAATTTTGATATCTAAGATTATATATAATAGTTTTAAAAAATAGACCATGACAACAAGAAGAAATTTTATTAAGAATACTGCATTTATAGCAGGTTCAATTCCATTTATGAGTTTGGCAGAATCAAGCACGAATTCTAAAATTAAAGGCAAACCTATTGTAGTTAGCACTTGGGATTTTGGAAAAACGGCGAACCAAGAAGCATGGAAAATATTATCCACCAAAGGTTCTGCACTTGATGCTGTTGAAAAAGGAGTAATGTTGGTAGAGGCTGATCCTACACAATTATCAGTGGGTCTAGCTGCATTGCCTGATAGGGATGGTCACCCCACACTCGATGCATGTATTATGAAAGGCAATGGCGATTGCGGCTCTGTTGTTTTTCTAGAAAATATTATGCATCCCGTTAGCGTGGCAAGAGGTGTAATGGAAAAAACTCCCCATATTATATTGGCTGGCGAAGGTGCACAGCAATTTGCCATAAATACTTTAGGTATGAAAAAAGAAACTGTAATCAATCCCAAATCGCAAGAAGCATATAAAGAATGGTTAAAAAAATCGGAATATAAACCTATAATAAATATAGAAAATCATGATACGATTGGTATGATAGCAATGGACGCAAATGGTCTACTGGCGGGAGCTTGCACCACTAGCGGACTTGCTTTTAAAATGCATGGCAGGGTGGGAGATTCGCCTATAATAGGTGCAGGGTTATTTATAGATGAAGATGCTGGAGCGGTTACTGCAACGGGTGTTGGCGAAGAAGTAATTCGCATTGCCGGTAGTCATTTGGTTGCAGAACTTATGCGTAATGGAATGAACCCTGAGAAGGCTTGCAAAACTGCAGTTGAAAGAATATATAAAAGAAAAAAAGACAATATCAAGAATATTCAAGTAGGATTTATTGCAATAAATTTAGAAGGCGAAGTGGGTGCTTATGCGGTGCACAAGGGGTTTAGTTATGCTGTAAAAACTGATGTTATAGATGAAATTTATCAGGGAAAGTTTTTGATGGATTAAAGAGAAATTACCTATGATTAATTACGAATTACAAATTGAGATATGTTGCTATAGTATTGAGGACGCTGTATTAGCACAGAAAAATGGTGCTGATAGGATTGAGTTTTGTGCGGGTAGAGAACTTGGTGGAATTTCTCCTAGCAAAGAAAGTATTATAGAAGTTTTGGAAGAAATTAAGATTCCTGTTTATATAATGATAAGACCCCGAGGCGGAAACTTTATATATAATGAGGCGGAAATTAAGTGGATGTGTAATGAAATGGAATGGGCGGCTACCGTGGGTGTAAGTGGGTTTGTATTTGGATGTTTACACGATAATGATAAATTGGATATTGCAAATTGCAGAATTTTAATTGATTCGTCAAATGGATTGTCATGCACTTTTCATCGGGCTTTCGATAGCATTGCCATCAGTTCCGATAATTACCCGCAGGAGGCCATTGACAATTTGAGCGAATTGGGTTTTACCCGCATCCTTACTTCGGGCGGAATCGGCAATGCCGAAAACAATATAATGAGTTTGAAAAATTTGATTGCTTATTCAAAGAACAATATGATAATAATGCCCGGTGGAGGAATTAGGCCCAACAACGTGTTGCAGATTGTTGATGAAACACAATGTAAAGAGATACATAGTTCAGATTGTGGTATTATAGTAGTTAAAAGTTAAAGACAAATTTTCAAATATTTGTCCTCCCGACGATAGGAGGGAACTCACAGTTTTTAATATATAATAAGAGTTTGGTATCGTAGATGTCTCCTTCGTCGACATGACAAAGTACATTTAGCTCAGTTCATCAAATTTTAATTCATTGAATTCCATACAAAATATATAATTAAATAAAAAAAATTTGGTGGTACGAAATTTACTCCCATAAATTTGTAGCAGTTCTTTAAAATCATCTTATCAAGAAAGGTAGAGGGAAATGGCCCTATGACGCCTTGACAACCTGTTTCAACTTAATCGCTGAGACAAGGTGCCAACTCCAACTCATGTAACAGTGAGATAGATAAGTTAGAAACAGCAAACCGATATTTAATACACGATATTATATAAGCTCTTCTGACGAAACAGGAGAGCTTTTTTTATTCCGATAGCTATCGGAACAGCTCTTTCCGTTTGTCCTCTTTTGGTAAGTAATGATTTAATTATTTCTCACAATTAAATATATACTACCATGCAAAAAACAACTTCAATTATCCACTCAGTTCCTGTTGATGAACTTACAGGTTCTATCTCCGTTCCAATCTATCAAACTGCTACTTATGTGCAAGAAGCACCAGGTGTTAACAAGGGTTTCGACTATGCACGCAGCAATAATCCCACACGCAAAATATTAGAAGATATAGTAGCCAAATTAGAAAATGGAGAAGCAGGTTTTGCCTTCGCCACAGGACTTGCTGCTATCGACGCAGTATTGAAATTATTAAGTGCAGGCGATGAAATTATTGCCGTCGATGATATATATGGAGGAGCATACAGATTGTTCACACATATATATGAAAAGTTCGGAATAAAAATACATTATGTCGATACTACCAATGCCGATAATATTATAGATTATATTAATCCCAAAACAAAATTGGTATGGATTGAATCGCCCACCAATCCTACACTTAAGGTAAGTGATATACAAAAAATTTCTGATATAGCACATTCACAAAATGCATGGGTGGTAGTCGATAATACTTTTGCTTCGCCTATTGCCCAACAACCACTTTTATTAGGTGCAGATATTATAATACATAGTGGCACAAAATATTTAGGCGGTCACTCCGATTTAGTTGCGGGACTTGTAGTAGTAAAAACAAAAGAACTTGCCGAAAAAATAAAATTTATCCAAAATGCATCAGGCGGAATCCTTGGCCCGCAAGACTGTTGGTTGCTTATTCGTGGAATTGAAACTATAACATTGCGTGTAGAACGCCAGTGCAAAACTGCATTAAAAGTTGCTGAATTTTTGCAAGAATGTGAAGAAGTTGCTGATGTATATTATCCAGGATTGACTTCACACTTAAACCACGAAATTGCCAAAAAACAACAGAACGGATTATATGGAGGCGTAGTTTCTTTCTCACTAAAAGATGATACTGAAACTGCCGCGATAGAATTTGTAACCTCCACAAAATATTTCAAATTAGCCGAAAGTTTGGGCGGTGTAAAAAGTTTAATCTGCCATCCCGCACAAATGACGCACAAATCTGTGCCAAGAGAGAAACGTTTACAGTCGGGCGTTGTAGACTCTCTGATACGTTTATCATGCGGCATTGAAGAAGCGGAAGATTTGATTGGGGATTTGAAAAATGTATTTCAGAATATAAGCAAATTTGAGACAATTGTATAACGAACTGAGTCCATGCTTCGACTCCACTTCGGCTTTTGCTCAGTAGAGGCTACTCAGCATTGCAAGTGGTGAGATGGTGAGATGGTGAGCGAACCACGAACCACGAACCACCATTTTTCCACCGTTCACTTAAGCACCACGAAAAATTTAAAATATTAAATGAAAAATTACGGTCTATGGTTGGTGGGGACACGATAACTGTTCGGAAGATTTGTAGTTCCTTCAATGTTACGTCCCTAAAGGGACTTGAGCCTTATACATATCTTTTTTTTACCAATGTTGCGTCCCCATGGGAGGACTTATAAAAAGCATTTTTTATTATATATAATAGTCCTGTAAGGACGTAACATTGGTAAAGAACTGAACCCTACTCTATATTCCAAAGTCCCTTTAGGGACGCAACAAACGGATGTACCGAACAGCTGAGGTGGGGACACCAAACAGGTATAAATTTAAAAAATATAAAATACAAAATGAAAAATAAAAAACTAACAATCGGCCTCTTCGGATTTGGCGTAGTAGGCGAAGGAATATATAAAGTATTACAAGATACACCTACCCTAAATGCCGAGCTCAAAAAAGTATGTATCAAAAATCCTAACAAGCATCGGGATGCACCGGCAGAGCTGTTTACCACAGATGCCAACGAACTATTATATGATGAAACAATTAATATAATAGTAGAACTTATTGACGATGCCGAAGCCGCTTATCATATAGTGACTACCGCACTCAATAATAAAAAATGTGTGGTGAGTGCCAACAAAAAAATGATTGCGGAACATTTGGAAGAATTGTTATCATTACAAAAGAAAAATGATGTTTCTTTCCTATATGAAGCTGCAGTTTGTGGCAGTATTCCTGTTATCAGAAATTTGGAAGAGTATTATGATAATGATTTGCTCAATTCGTTTTCAGGAATTGTGAATGGCTCTACAAATTTCATTCTAACCAAAATGCGTGAAGAAGGATTGAGTTATGATAAAGCTTTGAAACAAGCACAAGAATTGGGCTTTGCCGAAAGTAATCCAGCCCTTGATGTGGAAGGGAAAGACGCAGTAAATAAATTAACCATTGTATTACAACATGCTTATGGTATTACTGTAAAACCATCAGAAATTTTGCACAAAGGAATCACATTTTTGCACGGCAGCGATACACAATATGCTAATGAAAAAAGCTATAATATAAAATTAGTTGCTACCGCCAAAAGAATCAATGATGATAAAATTGTAGCTTTTGTATTGCCCACTTTTGTAAATAATCAGAGTCAGTTATATAATATACGCAACGAATTTAATGGTGTATTAATTGGAAGTAAATTGGCCGATGAACAATTTCTATATGGAAAAGGTGCAGGCCGCTATCCTACGTCATCAGCGGTATTGAGCGATATTGCAGCTTTGCGTTATAATTATCGTTATGAGTATAAAAAAGCAGAACGAGGTATTGATTATCATATTACAAAAGATGACTCAATAAAAGTATATGTGAGTTTTGTAAAAGATGGCGAAGTAGACAAAAATGATTTTGAAAAAATAGAAGAATCATATATCAGTAATTCAAGAAAATATTTTGTAGGTATTATATCATTACAAAAATTGCAAGATGCAGAATGGTTTTATAATAAAGATGTTTCAGTGATTGCGTTTGATGGAGTGGAAGTAGCTGGTAATATTATATTAGAGAAAGAACATTTGTCTCTTGTTGATTTATTGGAAGCATAGGAATATTACTCCCCATGTCGCCCTTCGATAAACTCAGAGTGACAATGAGGTGTTTATGTCAGTCTGAGTTTATCGAAGACGGTTACCAAGGAAGTAACAAAATTTGAAATTGTGTATTAATATTGCAAAATAGAAAATACTATCCCGATAGCTATCGGGAGTAAAATATAAAATGTCTTCTACCTGTGGTTACACCTGCCCCCAATGCGAAGGACGTGGATATACGGACGATGGAGAAGTATGCGATTGGTGCAGTGAGGTTGAGGTGAAGAAAGAAGAAATTCAGACTGACGAAAAACCAATATATGATTCTGCTGATGAAGGATAATTATTATATATATATTGATCCTCCGCGTCATTGCGAGGAGGCTTCCGACGTGGCAATCCCATTGAGTGTATGCTCGGCGAGATTAAATTCCCGAGCACACTTCGGGGAGATTGCTTCGTCGCCCTTCACACATGCCAACCCGTCGCTCCTCGCAATGACGCGGGTTGGCTTATCTTTCATCTTTTGTCTATATACTTTTGTCTGCTCTTCGCAATATACGCAATACGTCAATCCCTTCATAGGCACAGGCGGACACGGACATACCTTCCCCGGAGCAGTACTTCCTTTTGGCATGGTAGCTTTAAGTCCCGATACAAGAATTGATGGAAGTTGGGATGGTTGCAGTGGTTATCATTATAGCGACAGTATTATATATGGTTTTTCGCACACACATTTGAGCGGCACAGGTTGCAGCGATTTGGGAGATATTATGTTGATGCCTACTTCGCAAACCACTACTGATAAAAATATATATTCATCCAAATTTTCTCATAAGTTCGAATCGGCTAAAGCAGGAAAGTATGATGTATATTTACAAGATGATAAAATCAATGTAGCACTAACTGCAACAACCCGTTGCGGCTTCCACGAATACAAATGGAACGAAACTACTGAAAGAAAAATTGTATTAGATTTACGCCACCGCGATGAATTGTTGGATGGAGAAATTGAAATTATATCACCCACAAAAATTGAAGGCTATAGAAGAAGCAAAGCTTGGGCAACAGATCAGTGGTGTTTTTATAGCATAGAGTTTTCCGAACCTTTCAAACTATTATATAATAGTAATGGTGAAGAAGTGAAAGCAGAAATAGGAACCAAACTAACCGGCAAAAATGTAGCTGCCTGTTTTATATTTTCAGCAGGAACCAATATCATGGTTAAGGTCGGCATCAGTGGAACCGATAGGGAAGGAGCCAGAAAAAATTTGCAAACCGAAATTCCCCACTGGGATTTCCAAACAATATATACTCAAGCCGACAGCACCTGGAACAAAGAACTAAGCTGCATAGAAGTAGACAATATATCCAAAAAGAGCGAAGCCCCCCTCTCGCCCGTAGAGGTGCAGGGGGAGAGGTACACCATCTTCTACACCGCCCTCTACCACTGTTTCATCCACCCAAGTATATATAATGATGTGGACCACCGCTACCGGGGCCGCGATGGCAAAATACATATAGCCGATAGTTTCGATTATTATACTGTTTTTTCTTTGTGGGATACATATAGAGCCTTGCATCCACTGTTCAATATCGTACAACGAAAACGAAATTTAGATTTCATCAAAACCTTCCTAGCCCACTACGACCAAGTAGGCCGACTCCCAATCTGGGAATTTTGGGGCAACGAAACCGATTGTATGATAGGCTACCATGCAGTAAGTGTGATTACAGATGCATATATACATGGTATCCGAGATTTTGATGTAGAGAAAGCCTATAAAGCCATGACTAGTATTGCCAATAGCAATTGGCGTGGATTGGATATATATAGAAAAAAAGGATATTTGGAAGTAGAGGATGAGAGTGAATCGGTGAGCAAGACTTTGGAATATAGTTATGATGATTGGTGTATTGCACAGATGGCTCAGGAATTAAATAAGACAAAGGATAGCGTCGAATTTTATAGAAGATCTAAAAGTTATATTAATTTAGCTAAATCAAATTTTTTTCAACCGAGGCAAAATGGAGGTTGGTTGAAAAAATTTGACCCGTATGAAGTAAATAATAACTATACAGAAGCTAATGCTTGGCAGTATATGTTTATTGTTGATAATGATAATTTTCGTCATAGTTATATAACTAGAAAATTAGATTCTATTTTTAATGCATCTACTTATACCAAAGGCAGAGTTCAAAGTGATATCACAGGAATGTTAGGGCAATACTCGCATGGAAATGAACCTAGTCATAATATTGCTTTTTTATATGGGTATACTGGTAAACCTTGGAAAACATCATACTACGTAAATAAAATTATGAATGTGTTTTATCAAAATTCACCTGATGGTTTAATTGGAAATGAAGATTGTGGGCAAATGAGTGCTTGGTATGTGTGGGCGGCAATTGGAGCTTATCCTATTAAGCCTGGAGGAAATTTCTATTCATGGTCAGGACCATTGTTTGAAAATATCACACTTAATAACTTTACTAAAATTATTTCACATAAGCAATCTGACAATTCAAAGTATATTACTTCGATGTCTAAATTCAGAAAAGGTAAAGAAAAACCGATGAAGGGATGGAATTTGGAAATAACAAAACATGGAGGGTATTGGCCAGTTGCAGATTTAGGAATGTGGTATGACTCTGTAGTTGTAATCATGTCAGATACCACTTTAAACTCTCGCACTGCAGAATGTTTATGGTGTAGCGATGGGTCTGATTATAACCCATATGATTATTCAAAGTCTCCAGATATTTCATATGTTACTTTAAATGGTAAAGATTATGTAATTATAAATTTCTTTAATAATATACTTGACAATTTATCGTATATAAACGTACAAAATCATTATATTATTAATGGAAAGGAATACATTACAAAAAAGGATTCTGTCTGTATTCTCCTTGCTTCAAATTCTGAAATCACTGCGTACTCGCATGTGAAAAGTATGGGTAAAGATAGTGTGATTTTTAAGAGCATAAAGCCATATAAAAGCTATTCAAATTATTATAAAAAACCAAACAATTGGAGCATTAATATTTCTTCCACCCCACACCCTCAATACACCGCCAATGGCTCAGAATCCCTGATAGACGGCCTCTACGGCAGCACCGATTGGCGTAAAGGCAGGTGGCAAGGCTATCAAGGTTCTGATTTGGAATTAGTTTTGGATTTGCAAAAAATACAAACTATCAATGAAGTAGGTGGAAACTTTTTGCAAGATGTGGGTCCTTGGATTATGATGCCGAAAGAAATGATTATATATACTTCAGAAGATTCTGTTAATTATACAGAACAAGGAAAAGTATTACAAACAGTTTCAGATACCAATATGAAAGTAGTGATACAAAATATGATATATAAATTTCCAAAACCTATACAAACTCGTTACATAAAAATAAAAGCCACCAATTATGGCAAACTCCCCCAATGGCACATCAGCAAAGGAGAGCCAGCTTATATATTTGTGGATGAGGTTTGGATGAAATAATTGTCTGAATCACGGATTACTCGGATTACACAGATTTCACGGATTGAGACCTACAAAAAATCTGTGTTAATCCTTTAATCTGTGTAATCAGTGATTCAGACAAAAATGAGCAAAGTCGTCAAATCTATCGTATTCCCTAATACTAAAAAAACAAACTCCCCGAGCATAAAACCCGAGGAACTTGTGTATACTATTAGTCCGCCTATTGGGGTTGTGACTGGCTGTAGCTATAAATTATAAGAGAACTTTATTAGTAAAACTAAAGTTTGTCATCCGGTCCGTCGGGGTAGACAGGATGACAAATATTTATTATATTCGCACAAAAAAAATAATATGAAAAAAATAGGAATTTTAGGTTCGGGCGAAGTAGCCAAAGCATTGGGCAATGGATTTTTAAAACATGGGTATGAAGTGATGATGGGCACAAGCAACCCAAGCAAATTGGATGAGTGGAAAGCGGCTGCATCAGGAAATGTTTCTGTTGGTTCATTTGAGCAAGCTGCCGATTTTGGAGATATGATAGTATTGGCCGTAAAAGGTGAGGCAGCTATGGATGTATTGCAATCAGTAAAAAATATAAGTGGCAAAACTATCATTGATACCACCAATCCTATCGATTCAACAAAGCCTCCGGTAAATGGCGTATTGTCATATTTTACTGATATCAACGAATCATTAATGGAACGTTTGCAAAAGAAATTTAGTGAAGCAAACTTTGTAAAGTGTTTCAATATTGTGAGCAGCAGTTTAATGGTAGAACCCAAACTGGAAGGCGGACAACCCACCATGTTTATTTGCGGAAACAGCACAGAAGCCAAAGCAGAAGTATTATATATATTAAATCAATTTGGTTGGGAAACAGATGATATGGGCCATGCCGAAGCTGCTAGAGCTATTGAGTCATTATGTATTCTGTGGTGCATTCCCGGGTTTATAAGAAACGATTGGAAGCATGCGTTTAAGATGGTGAGGTAGTTAATTGTTAATGATAAATTGTTAATGGTTAATGATGAATGTGCTGTGGTGAGCGAAGTCGAACCAGGGCTGACGCCTGATTTTTCAACGCGTCATTCTGAACTTGTTTCAGAATCTAAATTCGAGTATGCGGTATATTCTGAAACAACTTCAGAATGATATGAGCTTTGAGTTTTAGTAATAGGTTATTTGGCGTTCGGTGAATTTCTTAACAAGTGAGTACTTTACTTCTGTTTTAGTTAGCCAGTTCTTTTTATCATCATAGGTATATGAAAATATTAATTCGTAATCTAAAAGGCCATCTGATAAATACCTATTTTCTTGTATCACATTATTGTTGTTATCATAAACGTATGCTAGTTCTCTATACAAGCTATCACCAGAATCAAAAGCATTGACTTCAACCATGTCGCCATTTTCACTGTATTTGCAAAAGGCTCCACCAAGTAGAAGATTGTGTTTGTCATAAGCATAGTATTCAATAAGCTGACCTTTGTTGTTATATTTGGTAATCCAGTTATTATGATCTTTGCTTTGAGAAACTATACTGTCTTGAGTCTTATCGCCATTGTCATTATACCTATAGAACTCTTGTTCTACTAATTTACTTACGGGGATAAAATATCCTTCAGCAAGTATAGAATTCTTCTCAGCTATGTAACCTTTACTATTATATTTATACAATTTAGTATTATATAAAGTTGTGTCTCCTAAATAGGTGTCAATTCTAGTTAATTTGCCAGCAGCATTATAATCATATATCGATTTTTGTCCCAGTACACTATAAGTTTTATACAAGTCTTCTTTTTACCAATATATTGCCCCTAAAGGGGCTATATTATAAGTCCCATTGGGACCTAACATTGGTGAAAAACAGAACCCCACCCACACCAAGTCCCTTTAGGGACGCGACATTTTACCGAACATCAAAAGCTTCCGAACAGTTATGGTCAAAAGAGGTAACTACATGGCAGTACGGGAATTAGTGTGAGTGTGAGAGCGAGTTTGGAGGGGTATCTGGCGTCAGCCCACACTCAAAACTCGCACTCCTCACTGAATTCCGTGATATCCCATTTTCCCCACTTAGGGTGATGTTTCGCCGCCTGCCAGGTGGGCATCTTTGCATTGTTAATTTGGACTAAAGGTTATCAGTTATCTGTTGTCGATTTTAAGACCCGTGAACCGATAGCAGATAACAGACAACCGATAACCGATAACAAAGACTAACAACTAACGACTGTTTTTGACTAACGACTAACGACTAATTACTAATTACTAACCCACTAACGACTAAATAAAATGAAAAATCTAATCATCACCACCGCACTACTAGTAGCATTGTTTAATAACTATAATACAAATGCTCAAGTTAAAACCACACAGGTGAACACCGTTACTGTATCTATCGAAAAAGACGAGGATGTAATGACAATTAATTGGAACACCATGCGTGAAGTAAACACCAGCTATTTCATCGTTGAAAAATCGACGGATGGGGTGCATTATCAAATGATTCATACCACCAAAGCTGCAAGCAGTTCATTGTTTGGTCGCCAATATTCTATGGATGACACCATCGATACATCCGACACTATTATATATTATCGTATCGTAACAGTTTTGATGGGGGGCGAAAGATTTGTATCAAATGATGTGGTATATAATAAAGTAACCAATGAAACAAACTCAAACATCATTGCAAAAAAATAAGTTGCTTGATAAAAAATTGCCCTTATATTTCGCCAATAAAATCTAACCTAAAAAAAAATAATCCAATGGCAACACCTGTATTTAATCCCAATCCGCGAGTTATGAAAGTAATTCCCAAAGGCAACACCTCATTCAATTACTACATCTGTTTGGTAGATATACTAGACGTAACAGGATCAACTCCTGTTTTTACGCAAGGAACGCCCTCGCCCTCGCCAGCAGCTGCAGCCACACAACTTAACTGGAGTGTAAATGTAGCATTTACGATTCCGGGAGAGGGGCAAACTTTTACGACTTATGCAGTTCCTATTTTTCATGACCAAACATATAAGGACAATACTTTTGCAACTGTGGCAATGTCTTACACAGGTGGTATTGTAAAAACAGGAACCATCAATCCGCAAAAATCAAAATCGCTCGATGCAGAATTAGCTGCAACAGAACCTGCAAATGCGGTGAGAGAATTTATTATAAAAAGTAGTAGCAAAGACAGCAACTATTTTGTAGTATTTGTAGTGAATACTGGAGCAAATGATACCAAAAATTATGTACCTCCACAAAATATAACTACTGCTACTAATGACCCTAAACATCTTGAATTTACAGTTGATACCGGAAGTGGGAAAAACAATCCAGTAGCTGCTATCGGAATTGCTCCGTCCACCTTGAATCAATATGATAAAATTTCGGAAAAGACTTTTCCGCATACCGTTATTAGTTATACAAATCCAATACCTGAATCACTATAATAATTGTTTAATTTAATACCATAAGTTTTGACAAGATATATTATATCAATTGGATGTGTGTTGTTGTTTACGCTTAGTATTAAAGCCAATAAAACAATAGATACCAATTATATCAATAAAATTTTAACACAAGCAGTAGCATTAGAAAATAACAATCAGGATTCGGCTTTATTATTGGCTGAAGAGGCTTACAAACTCTCTCAAAAAATAGATTATAAAAAAGGACTCGGGAGCTCATTCATGCGTATGGGCTCTATTTATAATACCTTGGGCAGAAACGATACGGCATTGTTATATATGCGTAATGCGTATCAAATTCGCAAATCCATTAAAGAATATACTTTGGCATCGGGCACTTGTGTTACGCTCAGTTATATATTCAAAGAAATAGGCAGTAAAGATTCTGCCTTTTATTATTTGTTTGAATCCCTCAAACTTTGCGATATGGGCCATGACCCAAAGAATTTAACTAAAACTTATGCAGCCCTTGGCAGTTTATATAATGATTATGAGGACAGCATAAACTCTTACAAAAATTACCAAAAAGCTATTGAAACGGCAGAGCAAACTAAAGTTACGGATGATTATATCATGGCTTATGATGGATTGGGAACTCATTATTTCAATAAAAAAAACTTTAATAAATCATTAGAATATTTTTTGAAACTGGATGCTGTTATTAGGGCAAGCCAGGTAGACCCCGTAGCCAAAGCAAAAAACTATAACAATATAGGATTGTGTTATAACAACCTGGAGAAATATATATTGGCCAAAAACTTTTACCAATTGGCATTGAATGAATATATAAGACTAGATATGCCCGTAGATATTGCGTTGGGATATTTTAATATGGGCAGTATGTATAATAATTTACAAAAGCCTGATAGTGCAATTTATTTTTTGTCGAAAGCAAATGCTTTAGGTCGTTCGATTGGTGATTTGCAAAGAGTGGCCAAGAGTTTGGAATATATGTCAGATGCCTATGCATTAAAAGGCGATTATATAAATGCCTATCAATATCATACTCAATACACGGCCTTAAATGACTCATTGATTAATATAGAAAAGGTAAAGCGTATTTCGGAAATGCAGACCAAATATGAAACCGAAAAGAAGGAACAACAGATAGCTTTGCTCGATGAACAGAACAATACAAAAGCTGCACAGCGTAATTTCTTTATTGCAGGAAGTATTATATTGTTATTGGGATTATTTGTATTGGGCTTTTATTATATACAACGAAACAAATTAGCAAAAAAGAACGAACAAATATCCCAACAAAAGATTTCTACACTTTTAAATGAACAAGAACTTAAATCATATAACGCAATGATAGAAGGGCAAGAAGAGGAACGCAAACGCATCGCCACCGACTTGCACGACAGGCTTGGCAGTATGCTTTCTACCGTAAAATTATTATTCAGTGGTTTGGATACAAAAATTGATAAAGCACAGGAAGAAAATACAAAACAATATAATAAAGCAAATGAACTTTTAGATGAAGCTTGTGTGGAAGTGCGTCGCATATCGCATAACCTAAGTACGGGTATGGTAATGAGTTTTGGACTGGTGGCAGCCCTTCAAGAACTTTGTGAAAGTATAGACAATAGTAATATTATAAAGTGTAAATTGTTGGTATATGGAATGGATGAAAGGCTGGAACAGAAAGCAGAAATTGGTATATATAGAATGATTCAAGAATTGTTCAACAATATATTAAAACATGCCAAAGCCAAACAAGTAACCATACAAATAAATAGAGTGGAGGACTCAATTAATATAACCGTAGAAGACGATGGCATTGGCTTCTATGTGGAACAGAAACGAAAGAGTGGTGGCATGGGATTAGGTAATTTAGAAAGCAGGGCTGCACAATTAAATGGCGTTTATCATGTAGATTCAAAACCCGGAAGAGGTACCATATCTATTATAGAAATTCCAATTAGCAAAGCAACAATATGATAAAGATTATAATAGCTGATGATCACCAAATGTTTATTGATGGCATTAAGTCGCTATTGAAAACGAATAAAAATATGTCTATTGTGGGCGAAGCAAATAATGGCGTACAACTTTTAGAAGTATTATCAAAAACTCCAGCAGATATTATACTTATGGACGTGAACATGCCCGAAATGGATGGTATTGAAGCGACTAAGCAAGTTTGCCAGAAATATCCCAATACAAAAGTTTTGATGCTTACAATGTTTAATACTCGTGACTATATAGAAAAATTATTGCGTGCAGGAGCTCATGGTTATATTTTAAAAAACACAGGCAAGGAAGAACTGCACGAAGCTATAGAAACTTTAATAAAAGGAGAATCCTATTTCAGCAAAGAAGTAACAGAACGTATTATGGAAGGTTTACAGAAAAAGAAATCTACTGAAAATAACCCCATGACGGTAGAGCTTACCGAACGCGAAAAAGATGTATTAAAACTGATTGCCCAAGAACTCACCACCCAGGAAATAGCCGACAAATTATATATAAGTTTTCATACTGTGGAAACGCATCGCAAAAATTTAATAAGCAAGCTAGGTGTGCGGAATATTGCTGGACTGGTGAAGTATGCAGTGATGAATGGGTTTGTGGAGTAGATATTTGTTTTAGCTATATTGTATCTGAATTGTAGCCGAATGAATTCTTTTTGTTTAGCTTTTAAATACCAAATTCATTTATTGCATGTTTCGTATCAAAAACAGTAATTGCTGTTATATTTGCCATCAATAATTAATCATTTATAATATGGTCAGATATTACTTCATCTATTTGATGTTGTTATTGAGTTTTACAGCCAATACAGCAGTGGCAAATAATATTGATACTAATTATATCAATGGTATTTTATTAAAAGCCATAGTTTTGGAAAACAACGATCAGGATTCAGCTTATAAACTTGCAATAGAAGCGAATCAGTTATCTCAAAAGTTAAATTATCAAAAAGGCCTAGGTGGTTCCTTTATGCGAATGGGGTCTATCTTGAACACCCAAGGTAAAAATGACAAAGCACTTATATATATTATGCAAGCTATTGAAATTCGTAAATCAATTAAAGATTATTCTGCAGCATCTGGTTCATGCGTTACGCTTAGTTATATATATAAAGAACTTGGAATTAAAGATTCTGCTTTTTATTTTTTGTTTCAATCATTGCGTTTTTGTGAGTTGACACACAATCCTAAAAATCTGACCAAAACTTATGCAGCATTAGGTACTTTATATGCTGATTATGGTGACACGGCCAACTCCTATAAAAATTTTCTGAATGCTATTGAAACTGCTGACCAAACTAAAGTTACCGATGATTATATTATGGCTTATGATGGTTTGGGAGCTCATTATTTTACAAAAAAGAACTTTAATAAATCTCTTGAATATTTCTTAAAATTGGATGCTATCATACAGTCAAACGAAGATGACCCAGTAGCCAGGGCAAAAAACTATAACAATATAGGATTGTGTTATAATAATTTAGAAAAATATATCATGGCAAAAAACTATTACCAATTGGCTCTGAATGAATATATACGATTGGATATGCCCAATGATATAGCCTGTGGTTATTTTAATTTAGGCAGTATGTATAATAACTTAAGCAAACCTGATAGTGCCATTTATTTCTTGAATAAAGCTGTGCCAATTGCCAGAGAATTGGGCGATTTGCAAAGAGTATCTAAATGTTTCGAGTACCTTGCGGATGCTTTTGCCTTAAAGAAAGATTATCCGAATGCCTATATTTATCAAGTAAAATATACCAAACTCAATGATTCTTTATTGAATGTAGAAAAAATAAACAGCATCTCCGAAATGCAAACCAAATATGATACAGAAAAGAAGGAACAAAATATAGCATTGTTAAAAGAGCAAAATAAAGCGAAGTCTAACCAGCGGAACTTTTTTATTGTAGGATTTTTATTGGTACTATTACTTATAGGTGTTGTTGTAAATCGCTATAGATTGAAGCAAAAATCGAATGCAGCACTCTCAAAAACATTACAAGAACTAAAAGACACACAAAATCAATTACTACAAAGTGAAAAAATGGCTGCCTTTGGTGCAGTGGCAACTCGTGTGGCTCATGAAATTTTGAATCCTTTGAATTTTGTCAATAATTTCTCACAGTTTTCCGAAGGTTTATTAGATGACTTAAAAGGAGCAACAACCGATGAAGAAAAAGAAGAAATATATAATGATTTGAAATCGAATCTACAAAAAATTAACAACCATGCCAAGCGGGCCGGAAGTATTGTGACAGAGTTGATAAAACACACCCGGGCAGGCACAGCTCATGAATATTTTGAGGATGATGGTAAATAAATATAAAATATCATCATATAAACCTCCACCCCACAATCCTGCTCACCTTATTGCCTTGCCCCATAGTAATAGTTTTCACTTCAACAGCTCCAACTTTCTTCAAAGTTTTATATATACTTTCCAAATGCGATTCTCTGGAAACTAAAGTAGAAAACCAAACACAGTTTGCAGCAAATTCTTTGCTTTCTGTTATCATCTTATATATAAATTTTTCTTCTCCTCCTTCACACCATAATTCTGTTTGTTGGCCAGCAAAGTTCAGTATGGGTTTTGTAATTTTCATATTCTTTAAATTACTCAACTTGCGGATAGCCCCCGCCTGTGCTTCTGCCAATGACGCATGAAATGGAGGATTGCAAATTACCAAATCAAACTTTTCATCCTTTTGTATAATACCTTTAAATATATAATCGGAATTATTTTGCAATCTAAGTTCAACCTTATCTTTTAATGCTGGATTTAATTCAATTATTTTTTTTGCAGATTCTATTGCAACTACGTCTATATCACTTCCCACAAATGACCAGTTGTATTCATTAACACCAATAATAGGATATACACAATTGGCCCCTACACCTATATCCAAGCAGCTAATGTTTTTTTTATCATGATAATCGGCCAACAAGTCCGCAACATAATGTATATAATCAGCCCTGCCCGGAATTGGTGGACATAAATAGTTTGGTGGAATATCCCAATAATCTATATGATAATAGTGTTTCAATAAAGCCTTATTGAGCATTTTTACAGCCTTGGGATTGAAGAAATCTATCGATTCATCATTGTATTTGTTGGGCTTTACAAATGCAGCTAATTCGGGAAGAGTATCAATCAGTAATTTAAAGTCATAACGCTCACGGTGCTTGTTGCGTGGGTGCATTTGATCTTTGGTTTTGGGATGTGTTTTAAAAGTTCTGTCCACTTAATTTTTCAAGTAATTTGCCTCGTTCAGCAATATATTTTTATTATTCAATTTCATATAAGTCGATACTTTAATTCGATTATCCGCTACCAACTTTTCAAATATCATATTATAAATCTATCCTCACTATAGCCCCATGCTATACTATTATAATATTCAATGATATTTTTAGCTATTCGCACTTATATATACTGTTAAGTTATCAGGCAAATATATAACTTGAATATGATAAAGGTGCATTGGTTCCTTATTTTTTATCACTGCCCTGTTATATATAAGTGTCAAATAATTAGCTGTTTGCTAAATCTATGTGCGAAAAATGCAGGAAAAAAAAATAACATCTGCAAAAAACGCAAATTTTCAATTTCCCAATCTCTTCAATTTTGTCACATCAAATAACAAATAAAAAAACCAATTAATAATTACCATTATGAAAAATTTAAGAATCATCACTAGTATTATTTTATTAGCTACTATAGCTTTTAAAACACAAGCACAACAATTACCTGTATTAGGTGTGTTAAACATTAAAGCATCAGGTATTGTGTACGACAATGAACAAACAGGCGATCTCCTCCGCCTCGAGATGGAGAAACTCAACAAATATGAAGTATTACAGCGGGAAGATGCCAAAATAGTAATGGCACGAGCCGGACTCAAATTCGACAGCTGCTATAGCAAGGAATCTTTAATTGCGGTGGGCAAACTAATGAAAGCAGAATTTATGCTCGGCGGTTATGTAACCCGATTTAGCGAAAAAATAGTAATCAGACTTATGATAATAAATGTAAACGGAGGCTATGCCGAAAAATCAATTGTAACAGAGTATTTAAATATACAAACCGAACTACAAACCATGATTAAGTTAAGTGTAATGAAACTTATAGGCGAACCCGTTGATGAGGCACAGCTAACCTCACTCACCATTAAATCTTTCGAAAACAAAATTAATACTCCCGGTGTCAGCAAGCTTGTGTTATCGGGTCCACGCATAGGTTTTGTGGTACTTACTGGTAACGATGCAAAAAGATTGAGAGCAAGCGAAGAGCAAGGAGGTTTCGGATTAAATAGAAGCTTTATGACAGTTTTCGGATACCAAAAAGAAGTACAATACGTAAATGAAGGAAATTTTCAGGCACTGTTCGAATTTATCCCCATGGTAAGCGGCCTCGACCAAGGACGATTTGTACCAAGCTTCACCTTTATGAATGGGTTTAGAAATAATAACAGCGGATGGGAGTTTGCACTGGGACCACAAGTAAGTGTTACCCAAACAGCAAAAGGTTTTTACGATTTAAATAGTAATTGGCATTTAGCAGCCGACTATGATAACCCACTTATCCAAAAAGTACAAAATACACAAATGGTTTACGCTCTCGATAAACGTGGCGACCCAGCCTTGCAATATTCATTTGTTTTTGCTGGTGGTAAATCAATCCGCTCAGGTACCATGAATATACCACTTAATTTTTATGCGGCCATTTCTAAAAAAGATTATAGA